>NC_010617.1:1011577-1348770 GCF_000010285.1 Kocuria rhizophila DC2201
CGAGGACCCGGACGCGGGGCAGACCACCGTGGTGCTGATCGGTTTTGCGCTCGTGAGCCTGCTGCTGGTGGTCACGGTCCTGGCGATCACGAGCGTGTACGTGGGCGAACGCCAGCTGCAGTCGTTGGCGGACCGCGCCGCGGGTGCGGCGGCGGACACCTTCACCACCGTGGACCGCTCGGGCGGCGGGCCGCCCACGCCCGTGCTCACGAACGACGCCGTGGCCGGGGCCGCGGCCAGCTACCTCGGCACCGTGGGGGCGTTCCAGGACGTCAGCAGCCTGGCGGTCGGTGCGCCCACGGGCTCCACGGACGGCACCACCGCGCGGGTCACCCTCACCGCCGTGGTCCACCCGCCGGTGGTCAACGTGATCGTCCCGGCCGGGGTCCCCATCTCGGCCACGGGGGATGCGCGCGCCGTCATGCGGCGCTGAGCGCGCCGCGGACCCTGGCCGGCCCTGGAAGTCCGCCCGGAGCGCTGACGGCCCGCAACTGAGGGGAGAGATGCCCCACAGTCCGGGGCGGCACGTTGAGAAGTTGACGTGTCATCGGTAATTGAGTTTCCACGACAAGTAAAACTGTCATGACCACTGACCGCCCCGTCCTCGACCGCTCTGCCGCCCCGGGCGTCGACGCGCCGGCGCAGCCCGCCGCTGGCGCGCGTCCCGGCACGTGCGCCCCACCCCCGCCGCCTCGTGGGGTCTGCTGCTCCTGCGGGTGGTGCTGGGCGTCACCTTCGTGCTGCACGGCTGGCAGAAGGTCTCCGAGTGGGGCATGGCCGGCACCGCCGAGGGCTTCGAGGGCATGGGTGTGCCCGCGCCCGCGGTCTCGGCCGTGCTCGCCGCAGCGGTGGAGCTGCTGGGCGGGCTCGCGCTCGTCCTGGGGGTTCTCATCCGGATCGCGGGCGTGCTGCTGGCGCTGGACATGGTCGGTGCGCTGGTGCTCGTGCACGCCTCCGCCGGGTTCTTCGCGGCGGACGGGGTGTCGAGTACGTCCTGGTGCTTGCCGCCGCGGCGCTGGCCCTGGCGCTGACCGGCCCCGGCCGCTACGCGCTGGCGGGTGTGTTCCCCACCCAGGGGGCAGGGCGCTACCTCGCCTGATCCCCTGCTGACCGCAGCTCACGGCCGGAGCGACGTCGTCCCTGACGACGTCGCTCCGGCCGTTGTCGTTGCGGCGACGTCCCGAGGTTCGGCCGGGACGACCCCGGGGGAGGGGGCAGGGTGGGATCAGTGCCGACGCACGAGCCGCAGCGCGCGCAGCGTCCGGTCGGCCCACCGCAGGGGCGGCAGGAGCACCAGGATGCGCAGCGCGCGGCGGGCGCCCTGGTGTCGGACGGTGCGCCACAGCTCGCGGCGCAGTGCGGGTCCCAGGGTCTGGCGGGAACGGAGCATCGGGGATGGGTCCTCTCGGTGCGACGGTCAGTACGTGTCCGCGTCCCGGGGGAGGGTCGCGGAGGTGTCGAACGGTTCGCGGTCCGCCACGGTTCCGGAGCGGTCGACCACGGTCACGTGCCCGGAGCTGCCGCGGCGCGAACCACCCGTGATGTGGGCCCCGGAGTCCGCGACCACGTTGAGCAGTTCCACCCCGGGGCCCACGTGCACGCCGTCGAGGAGAACACTGTGGCGCACTGTTGCACCCGGCTCCACCGTGACGTTCTCGCCGACCACGCAGTGCTCCACGGTCCCGGCCACGTGCGAGCCCGGGGCCACGAGCGAGCGGGTGACGGCGGCGTCGTCCGCGATGAACGCGGGCGGCAGGGGAACCTGGCCGCTCCAGATGGGCCACGCGGGATCGTCCAGGGTGGCGCCGTCCCCGTCGAGCAGCTGCAGCTGCGCGGTCCAGTAGGACTGCACCGTGCCCAGGTCCATCCAGTACCCGGGGTGGCGGTGCTCGACCACCGTGTGGTGCTCCAGGACGTGGGGGATGAGGTCCTCGCCGTAGTCGCCCAGCTGGCCGAGCTGCTCTTGGAGGGTTTCCAGGGCGCCGAGCAGCACGTCCGTGGTGAAGAGGAACATCTCCCCGGCCACCAGGTCACCGGATGGCTCCTCAGGCTTGTAGCTGAAGTCGGTGACGTGCCCGGAACTGTCGACCTGCACCACGCTGTAGCGGGAGGCGTCCTCGTGGACCCGGGTGGTCACCATGGTCAGGTCCGCGTGCTGGGAGAGGTGGGTGTCCACCACGTCCCGGAAGTCCACCGTGTAGAGGTGGTCCGCCGAGAGCACGAGCACCAGGTCCGGGTCCGCCTCCCGGATCAGTCCGGCCTGGCGGAAGATCGAGTCCGAGTTGCCGGAGGCGAAGCCCTCGCCGTCCGCGCCCTGATAGGGCGGCAGCACGTGCAGTCCGCCGTGGGAGCGGTCCAGGTCCCAGGGGCGGCCTCCGGCCATGTAGAAGTTGAGGTCGTGGGGCAGGTACTGCTGCACCAGCCACACGTCCGTGATGTGCGAGTGCACCAGGTTGGACAGCGAGATGTCGATCAGCCGGTAGGTGCCGCCCACGGGCAGGACAGGCTTGACGGTGTGGTCGGTCAGGGCGCCCAGGCGTGATCCCTTCCCTCCCGCGAGAACCAGTGCGAGCACGGTGGGTCGTTGCATCCTCAGTGTCTCCTTACCAGGCGGGATCGCTCCCGAGCCTACCGACTCACGGGGCGCGCGGGCCATGACGTAAAGTGGTCTGCCATGGCCACCATTGACTACGCTGCAGAAATCCGTGCCCTCCGTGCCACCTACGACTCGGTGGCCGCGGTCAGCGACGCCGAGATGCTGCTGAAGGAGATCACGGAGCTCGAGCAGCAGGCGGCCGCGCCGGACCTGTGGGACAACCCGGACGAGGCCCAGAAGGTCACCTCGCAGCTGTCCCACAAGCAGTCCAAGGTGGACCGGCTGCGCAAGATCGAGAGCCGCATCGACGACCTCGAGGTCATGGTGGAGCTCGCCGAGGACGAGGACGACCAGGAGACCCGGGACGCCTCGGCCACCGAGCTCACCTCCATCCAGAAGGCGCTGTCCGAGCTGGAGATCCAGACCCTGCTGGCGGGCGAGTACGACGAGCGCGAGGCCGTGGTGACCATCCGCTCCGGTGCCGGCGGTGTGGACGCGGCGGACTTCGCGGAGATCCTCATGCGCATGTACCTGCGCTGGGCCGAGCGCCACGGCTACCCCACCAAGGTGCTGGACACCTCCTACGCGGAGGAGGCCGGGCTGAAGTCCGCCACGTTCGAGGTCAAGGCCCCGTACGCGTTCGGCACGCTGTCCGTGGAGGCGGGCACCCACCGCCTCGTGCGGATCTCCCCGTTCGACAACCAGGGCCGCCGCCAGACGTCGTTCGCCGCAGTGGAGGTCATCCCGCTCATCGAGTCGGACGACACCGTGGAGATCCCCGAGACCGAGCTGAAGGTGGACGTGTTCCGCTCGTCGGGCCCGGGTGGCCAGTCCGTGAACACCACGGACTCCGCCGTGCGCATGACTCACATCCCCACGGGCATCGTGGTGTCCATGCAGAACGAGAAGTCCCAGATCCAGAACCGCGCGGCCGCGCTGCGCGTGCTGCAGTCCCGGCTGCTGCTGCTCCGCCAGGAGGAGGCGGACGCCAAGAAGAAGGAGATGGCGGGGGACGTCAAGGCCTCGTGGGGGGACCAGATGCGCTCCTACGTGCTGAACCCGTACCAGATGGTCAAGGACCTGCGCACCAACTACGAGGAGGGCAATCCCAGCTCCGTGTTCGACGGCGGGATCGACTCCTTCATCGACGAGGGCATCCGCTGGCGCGCCGGGGCGCGCCGCGACAACGAGAACTGAGTCTGCACCGCACCGCCCGGCCCACCCACGGGGGCGCCGGGAGAGCGGGGCAGCAGTGAGGGAAGAACGGGCCGATGGCCAAGAAGAACGCTGACGACGGCCGCCAGATCGTGGCCAACAACAAGAAGGCGCGGCACGACTACGCCATCCTCGACACCTACGAGGCCGGGCTGGCGCTCATGGGCACCGAGGTGAAGTCGCTGCGCATGGGCAGGGCGTCCCTGGTGGACGCGTTCTGCCAGTTCGACAACCGCGGTGAGCTGTGGCTCGAGCACGCGCACATCCCGGAGTACCTGCAGGGCTCGTGGACGAACCACTCGGCCCGGCGCCGCCGCAAGCTGCTGCTGCACCGCGCGGAGCTGGACAAGATCGCGGGCAAGACGCGCGAGGCCGGCTACACCATCATCCCGCTGTCCCTGTACTTCGTGGACGGCAAGCGCGTGAAGGTGGAGATCGCCGTGGCGCGCGGCAAGCGCGAGTACGACAAGCGCCAGACCCTGCGCGAGAAGCAGGACAACCGCGAGGCCCAGCGCGCCATGCGCTACCGCAACATGCGCGGCTGAGCCCCGAGCGCCTCACGCGGCCGGCGCCTCCAGGCGGAGGTGTCGGCCGTTCCAGGTCCGGCGCAGCCAGCGGTCGTGCGAGGCGACGACGACGGTCCCCGGGTACTCGGGCACGGCTGCCTCCAGTTGCGTGGCCAGCACGAGGGACACGTGGTTGGTGGGCTCGTCCAGCAGCAGCACGTCCGGGGCGCGGAGCAGGGTCCACGCCAGGGACAGCCGGGCGCGCTGCCCGCCGGACAGCTCCCCGGCGCGCCGGTCGCGGCCGACGCCGCCCAGGGCGAGTCCGTCCAGCGTGGCACCCATCGTGGAGTCAACGTCCCACGCACCGGTGCGCTCCGCGGTCTCCAGCGCCGCGGCGTAGCGCTCGCTCACGGGTTCGTCGTGCGGGGCGGCGGCCAGGGCGCGGGCGGCGTCGTCGACGGTGCTGGACGCCTCGCGCACGTGCCGCACCGCAGCGTCCACGGCCTCGGTCACGGTGTCCCCGGGCGCGAACGGGGGTTGCTGGTGCAGCAGAGCCACGCGGGCGGGTGCCCCGTGGGCGGCCAGGGACCGCACCGTTCCGGCATGGGGCGGGTGCAGACCCGCCATGATGCGCAACAGGGTGCTCTTGCCGGAACCGTTCTCGCCGATCAGACCGGTGGGACGGCCCGCGGTCACGGTGAACGTGATGTCCGTGAGCACGCGACGCGTGCCGAAGGAGGCGGAGACGCCGGCCACACTCACGTGGGTGCCCGTGGCACCGGGCGTGCCGGGGGATGCGGCTCCGCGCGCGGAGGTGGACGAGGGGGTGTGGTGTGAGGTCACGAGAGTCCTGGGATGGTCGCGGTCCCCGCCGGGCAGCGGCCTCGGGTGCGGGGATTCGGGCGGGACTCATCGGGACATGGCCCCACCGTAGGGCACCGGTAGGGGCAGGGCAAGGGACGGTCCACGGGTGCTCGCTGCGCTTTGACCCGTGGACCGGGCCACACCGCACCTGGACCAGCGTCGGGGCCCGGCCGGCGCAGCGTCGTTGTGGCCGCCGCGGGCTGTTGACGCGCGCGCACGAGCGGACGTATTCTTGTATATCCACGACACGGTGCGGTTTCCCGCCCGGTGGCGTGGTGCTCATTGAAAAATGAATACGGGGATGATCGGTTTCGACGATGTGAGTTGAGACAGGGGAAGCGGGTCGAGGATGCAGAGTTATCTCGTAAACGCTCTCTGTAAAAATACAAGTGCCAAATCCAAGCGCACTGACTTCGCTCTCGCTGCGTAAGTAGCCTGAGCAGTCTGTCAGCCCAGGTTCACCTTCGACCTGGGATCTGACATCAGCTAGAAGGTCACTGCTCTGGACGTACGTCACGGACGTCCAGGGGACTTTCACGTGACTGAGTCCGGCGGCCACTCGTGTGCGAGATGGCCGGGACTGAGAAACCTGACAGCACACTGCACCCGGAGAAGCCCTGACGAAGCTGCATCGGACGGGGGTTCAATTCCCCCCATCTCCACCCTGGATGTCCAACGACATCCATGAAACGCCTCGGACCCCAGCGGTCCGGGGCGTTTTCTCGTTGCGGCTCACGAACGCCGCCGGGTCCGGTTCCCCGGGACCGCCCGGGCACGTGTGGAAGACTGAGTCCGAAACGCCTGCACCACGACCGAAAGGAAGGCGCCCCCATGAGCGAACGTCCTCACGAGAACTCGGGCTCCTCGTCGGCCTCCCGCCACGAGCAGCCGCAGTACGGCCAGTACGCCGAGAACCAGCAGCCCACCGGTGGGCAGCAGCCCGAGTACGGCCAGTACTCGCAGGGCGAGTCGGCCGCGTCCGCTCCGCACGCGGGCGGCGACGCCCGGTACAGCGACGCCTCCGCCCGCCACGACTCCGGTGCCCAGGGCGGCCACGACCGCTCCGGTCAGGGCTACGGCACGCAGGGCCACGGAACCCAGGGGTACGGCAACCAGGGCTACGGCGCTCAGGACGGCGGAACCCAGGGCTACGGCGTGCAGGGCCACAACGCCCCGGGCTACGGCTCACAGGGCTACGGCGACCAGCAGGGCTACGGCACCCAGGGTCACGGTGCTCAGAACGGCGCCGGCCAGTACGGGACCAGCGGGCGTGACGCCGCCGGGTACCCCACCTACTACCAGGACGGCTCCGGCCACCAGGCCTACAACTCCCCGTCCCCGTACGGGCAGAACATGGGGCCCGAGCCGGGCAAGGGGTTGGGCATCGCCTCGCTCGTGCTCGGTGCCGTAGGCATCCTGACCTTCTGGTTCCTGGGCCTCGGCGGGTTGCTCGGGCTCGTGGGGCTGATCCTCGGCATCGTGGCCGTGGTCAAGGTGCGCAAGGCCGGCCGCGGGTCCATGACGCTGGGCGTCGTGGGGCTCGTGCTCTCGGCCCTCGCGCTGATTGGCGGGGCCGTCGTGGCCGTCGCTACGGTGTGGCTGTTCTCCACGGCCGGGGACTGCGCGCAGTACGCGGACCAGTCGGACCAGACCGCCATGGAGCAGTGCCTCAACGAGAAGATGGGCCTGTCCACCACCGCGCCGTGACGCGCGAGCCCGCCCCGCGGGCTCCCGGACGGCCCGCACGGGCCGTTGCGCACCACCGGCGGCGTCACCGCGGCACGAGGCCCGGTTCCCGCCAGGGGAACCGGGCCTCGTGCCGTTGGGGGGTCTACGCCTCGCGCGTGCCCAGGGCGTCCAGGGCGGCGTCGTGCAGGGCCCCGTTGCTGGCCAGGGCGTTGCCGCCGAACGGGCCGTCCTGGCCCGCCAGGGACGTGAACCGCCCCCCTGCCTCGGTGACGATGGGCACCAGGGCCGCCATGTCGTAGAGGTTGAGCTCGGGTTCGCACGCGAGGTCCACCGCGCCCTCGGCCACGAGGCAGTAGGACCAGAAGTCCCCGTACGCGCGTGTGCGCCACACGCGGTCTGTGAGGTCCACGAAGCGGTCCCGGATGCCCAGCTCGCGCCACCCGGACAGGGACGAGTAGGAGAGGGAGGCGTCCTCGAGCGTGCTCACCGAGGACACCGAGATCCGCTGCGCCTGGGACAGCGAGCGGCCGGTGAAGGCCCCCGAGCCCGTGGCGGCCCACCAGCGGCGGTTCAGGGCCGGTGCGGACACCACGCCCAGCACTACCTCGCCGTCCTCCACCAGGCCGATCAGCGTGGCCCACACGGGGACACCGCGCACGTAGTTCTTGGTGCCGTCGATGGGGTCAACCACCCACTGGCGGCCGCCCGATCCCGTGGTGCCGAACTCCTCGCCGATCACGGCGTCCCGGTTGCGCACCCGCCCGAGCTGGGAGCGGATCACCTGCTCGGCCTCGCGGTCCGCGTCCGTGACGGGGGTGAGGTCCGGCTTGGTCTCCACCGTGAGGTCCTGGGACTTGAACCGCTTCATGGTCAGGCCGTCCACGGAGTCCGCGAGGATGTGGGCCAGGCGGAGGTCGTCCGTGTGGTTGCTGGGTGCGCGCATGGCTCTACGGTATCGCCTGTCCGAGCTGCTTCTCGCGGTCACCCTGCTGGGTCTCCCCGCGCGACGCCGCCAGCAGCCTGCGCAGCGAGTCGAGCCGTTCCGGGGCGGCCGGGGACGCACCGGGGCGGTGCACCCAGGCGTCCAGGGCGCAGCCGGGGGAGTCCGCGGTGTGGCGGCACCCGCGCGGGCAGTCCGCGGTGGCGGGCACCAGGTCCGTGAACGCGTCGAGCAGGTTCTCCTCGGACACGTGGGCCAGTCCGAGCGAACGGATCCCGGGCGTGTCCACCACCCACGTGCCCGGGCTCGTGCCGGGGACGGTCAAGGCCCGTGCGGAGGAGGACGTGTGGCGGCCCCGCCCGGTGACGTCGTTGACGCCGCCCGTGGCCCGCTGCGCCCCGGTCAGGGCGTTGACCAGGGTGGACTTGCCCACGCCCGAGGGCCCCAGGAACACGCTGACGTGCCCGTCCAGCAGCTCCCGCAGCCGGGTGAGCGACTCCTCCGAGACGGCCAGCGACTCCTCGTGCAGCCCGGCCCCGGGGCGCTGGCCCCGGTCCGTGGCGCGTTCGGTGGTCACGGTGGTCACGTCGAGGTCGTGGAGGTACTCCAGGAACCCGGCGGGGTCCGCGAGGTCTGCCTTGGTCATGCACACCACCGGGGTGATGCCGGCGTCCCACGCGGCCGCGAGCCCGCGGTCCACGAAGCCCGTGCGCGGCGTGGGGGAGGCGGCGGCCAGGACCAGCACGAGCCGGTCTGCGTTCGCCACGATCACACGCTCCACGGGATCGGTGTCGTCGGCGCTGCGCCGCAGCACGGTGGTGCGGGGTTCGATGCGCACGATGCGGGCCAGGGTGTCCGGGGCGCCGGAGACGTCCCCGACCACGCTCACCAGGTCACCCGGGACGATCGGCCTGCGCCGCAGCTCCTTCGCGCGCACGCACGAGACGGTCACCGCGTGGGAACTGTCCTCGTCCACCACGCACGTGTACCGGCCGCGGTCCACGGCCACCACGCGCGCCACCACGGCGTCGTCGTGGGCGGGGCGCTGCTTGGTGCGGGGGCGGGAACCGCGCTTGTTGGCGCGCACACGGACGTCGGACTCGTCCCAGGACCTGCGGGCCATCCTCTCAGCCCTCCGAGCCCACGAGCTCGGCCCACATGCGTGGGAACTCCGGCAGGGTCTTGGCGGTGGTGGCGATGTCCGCCACCTGGACGCCCGGCACCCGCAGACCCAGGATGGCACCGGCGGTGGCCATCCGGTGGTCCTGGTAGGTGTGGAACACCCCGCCGTGCAGGGCCGTGGGCTCGATCGCCAGCCCGTCCAGGGTCTCCGTGACCGCGCCCCCGAGCCCGTTGAGCTCGGTGCTCAGCGCGGCGAGCCGGTCCGTCTCGTGCCCGCGCAGGTGGGCGATGCCGCGCAGCCGCGAGGGGCCGCTGGCCAGGGCGCACAGCGCCGCCACCGTGGGGGCCAGCTCACCCGCCTCGGAGAGGTCGAGGTCCACGCCGCGCAGCTCGCGGGGCCCGGTCACGGTGAAAACGCCCTCGCGCAGCGTCACGTCCGCGCCGAAACGCGGCAGGATGTGCCGCCAGTGGTCCCCGCCCTGGGTGGTGTGCTGCGGCCAGTCGGGAATGCTCACGGTGCCGCCGGTCGCGACGGCCGCGGCGAGGAACGGCCCGGCGTTGGAGAGATCGGGTTCCACGGTGACGTCCAGCCCCGCCACGTCGCCGGGCACCACGCGCCACGAACGCTCGTCCACGCGCCGGGCGTCCACACCGGCGTCCCGCAGCACCTGCAGGGTCATCTCGACGTGCGGCAGGGACGGCACCCCGCCGGGGGCGTCGTGGCGCAGCACGAGGGGGGAGTCGAAGCGCACCGCCGCCAGCAGCAGTGCGGAGACGAACTGGGAGGAGCCGCTCGCGTCGATCGTCACGGTCCCGCCGGGCACGGACCCGGTTCCCAGGACGCGGAACGGGAGCGCGGCACGGCCCTGGTCCACCACGTGCACGCCGAGCTGGCGCAGCCCGTCGAGCACGGGACCCATGGGACGCACGCGGGCGGCGTCGTCGCCGTCGAAGTCCACCTGCCCGGTGTGCAGGGCGGCGAGCGGGGGCACGAAACGCATGACGGTGCCCGCCAGCCCGCAGTCGATGCGGACCGGGTCCGCGGCGGGGGCTGAGCGGCGGACGGGGTCGATGCGCAGGTCCGGGCCGAAGGGGCCCGGGTCCGGAAGCGGCGTGACCGCAGCGCCGAGGGTCTGCAGCGCTGCGACCATGAGTGCGCTGTCACGCGAGTGCAACGGCCTGCGCACGAGGGACGGTTCGGACGCCAGCGCCGCGAGCACCAGGTACCGGTTGGTCAGGGACTTGGACCCCGGCACCGCCACCGTCCCGCTCACGGGCGAGCCGTGGCGGAACGGGGCGGGCCAGAGGTCGTCCTGCGCGTGCGACAGGCCGTTGCGCGTCACGAGGTGGCCGCTGCTCAGAAGGACACGGCGTTCTGCACGGCCTTCTCGGCCTCGGACAGCTTCTTGCGGGTGTCCTTGCCGACCTTCGCGGCGTTCTTGCGGACGTCGTCCGCGAGGTGGCTCGCGCGCCACGCGAGGGACGGGTTGCCGGACGTGTCCACGGCCGCGATCATCACGCCACCCAGCAGGGAGACGTTCTTCAGCAGCCCGGCACGGCGGGTGGCCTTGCCCTCGGAGGTGCTGGAGTCCGCGGCGCGGTACTGGGCGTAGCCGTTGAGCGCGGTGGTGCCCAGCAGGACGGTCGAAGACAGGCGGGGCAGCTTGCTCACGGCCAGCAGGGACGCGGCGGCCACCTGGGCAGCGGCCACACCCTGCGCGACGACCGCGCGGTTGGAGGTCAGCGGGCGCAGCTGCGGGGCGGCGCTCTCGACGGCCTTCAGCACGGGATCCAGCTGCCGGGCGGTCTCGGACGAGTTGCGGAACGCGTCCACACCTCCGGCGATGAAGCCGGTGGCGAGCAGCGGGCGGGCGAGACGACGAACAATGCTCATGGTTCTCCTCCTTACGGTCCCGGCATCTCCGGGAAGGCACGCCTGCCATCCTATCGGCCCGGGGTCGCGGCACCCACGGGAATACCCGCGCGAGGACGGCGTGTTACCCCGGTGTACGCGCGCGCCGCCCCCCCGCGGCGGCGCCTCGACGGGGATGGGAAGCAGGTGACGGCTCGCGATGACGGCCCCCGCCCTAGACTGGGACACGATGAACGATCAGCGAACTCACGATTCCCACGCGGTGGAGCACCCCGAGGAGGTGCCGGTCGGCGAGGAGTCCACGCAGCAGCGGCGGGAGCGCTTCGAGCGCGACGCCATGCAGTACGTGGACCAGCTCTACGCCGCGGCCCTGCGCATGGCGCGCAACCCCTCCGACGCCGAGGACCTGGTGCAGGAGGCCTACACCAAGGCGTTCTCCGCGTTCCACCAGTACAAGCCGGGCACCAACCTGAAGGCCTGGCTGTACCGGATCCTCACGAACACCTACATCAACCTGTACCGCAAGCGGCAGCGCGAACCGCGCCAGGCCAACACGGACACCGTGGAGGACTGGCAGCTGCACCGGGCGGAGTCCCACACCTCCACCGGCCTGCGCTCCGCAGAGGTCGAGGCCCTGGACCACCTGCCGGACTCCGACGTCAAGCGGGCCCTGCAGGAGCTTCCCGAGGAGTTCCGCCTGGCGGTCTACTTCTCGGACGTGGAGGGGTTCGCGTACAAGGAGATCTCCGAGATCATGGACACGCCCATCGGCACCGTGATGTCCCGGCTGCACCGCGGCCGCAAGCTCCTGCGCGAGAAACTGGGCGACTACGCCCAGGAACGAGGATTCGACACGTCCAAGGCCGGCAGGTCGGCCAAGGGCAGAGCACCGGCGAAGGATCGAGACTGAGTCATGACTGAGAAACCGTGCCCCAACGGCTGCACCGACGAGCGCATCCAGCGCATCTACGAGTACCTGGACGGCGCCCTGACCACCGAGGACCTCGAGGAGATCCACGCGCACCTCACGGGCTGCTCCGAGTGCGAGCGCGAGTACAACCTCGAGTGCGTGATCCGCTCGGTCATGAAGCGCTCGTGCTGCGAGAGCGCTCCCGAGCAGCTCAAGCGCTCCATCCTGGCCCGCATCGACGCCCAGTGCGGGGAGCACCCTGCCGCCTGAACCCGGTCAGCCGCGATGCGCGCCTCCGGGCCCCGGCGCCGGAGGCCGGCCCCGCCGCGTGAGCCCGGGCCGCCTGCCCGGCACCGACCCCGAACATGAAGAACGCCCGCAACCGTGGTGGTTGCGGGCGTTCGGCGGTTCGTGCGCAGAACTTCAGGAGTTGGGCCGCTTGCCGCGGTTGGCCGAGTTCTTGCGACGATCCTTGCGCTTACGTCCACGCTTGCTCATGATGTGCCTCCTGTGGTGATTGGCTGGAACATCGTCCGACAGTATCTCACATCCGGGCCCCCGATCTCGCCCCGGCCCGGGCGGGCACCGCTCAGCGGGGCTCGGGCAGCTGCAGCCAGTTGTACCAGCCGCGGTGCAGCACGAGCCACGCGATGAGCCCGTAGCCGGCCTGACCGGGGTTGCCGTGGTTGGCGGCGAGGTCCTTGCGCCACTGCTCGTGGTGCTGCAGGGGGTTGAACGTGTCCACGTACACGTGGTTGCGCCGCGTGGTGACGTCCCCGTACGCGGCGGAGAGGTCCGCGATCTTCCGGTTGCGCTGCGGGTCCAGCGTGGGGGGAGGGCCCACCACGAGCACCTTCACGTTGTTCTGGGTGGCCTGGTCCACAATGTTGGCCATGTTCAGCCGGGAGCGGGCCGAGGTGATTCCGAGGTCGATGTCCAGGGCGGACGGGGCGATCACCAGGCGGTTGTCGCACGCGGGGTCGAAGCGACGCACGGCCTCGCCGAACCAGCGCTCGTTGAGGGTTTCGCTGCCCTCCCCGGGTGCCGCGAGGTTGTAGGCGTCCACGGGGACCACGTCACGGGGGGTGCGTGCCATGACACGACCGAACCAGCCCAGGGCACGAGGGTCGTCCACCCCGGCCAGCAGCTCGTCGCCCACGGCCACAATGCGGATCCTGCGTTGGTCCACTCTTCTTACATCCTTCGCTAGCTGGGACCCGGGGGCCGTCTCGCGACGGCCCCCGGGCGGGTCATGCCCTGTGATCGGGCGGGGACGTACGACGCCGCGCAGCTCGCGGTCCCGTGCGCCGGGCGGCACTCACTCGCCGCGGTCGAACGCCTGCTGCACCAGGGTCTCCAGCTCCGCCGCGTGGCGCTTGGCCGAGCCGTTGGCGGGGGAGGCCGAGGCGGGGCGGGACGCGAGCGTGACCGGGCGGTCCAGCTGCGGCACGAGGTTCACGGCCATGAACGGCCACGCACCCTGGTTGGCGGGTTCGTCCTGAGCCCACAGGATCCGGGCCTCCGGGTAGCGCGCCAGCTGTTCTTTGATCTCGTCCACGGGCAGCGGGTAGAGCTGCTCCACGCGCACGATCGCGGTGGAGTGGTCGTCCGAGTTCTTCCGCTGGGTCACGAGGTCGTAGTACAACCGACCGGAGACCAGGATGACGTCGGTGACCTTGGCGTCGTCGAGCCCGGCGGTGTCGGGGATGACCGTCTGGAAGCCGCCCTGCGTGAACTCCTCCACCGGGGACGCCGCGGCCTTCAGGCGCAGCAGCTGCTTGGGCGTGGCCACGATCAGCGGGCGGCGCGGCCGGGAGTAGGCCTGGCGGCGCAGCAGGTGGAAGTGGTTGGCCGGGGTGGAGGGCTGGGCCACGATCATGTTCTTCTCGGCGCACAGCGTCAGGAAGCGCTCGATGCGCGCAGAGGAGTGGTCCGGGCCCTGGCCCTCGAAGCCGTGGGGCAGCAGCAGCACCAGGTTGGAGCGCTGGCCCCACTTCTGCTCCGCGGAGGAGATGAACTCGTCCACGATGGTCTGTGCGCCGTTGGTGAAGTCACCGAACTGCGCCTCCCACACGGTCAGCGCCTCGGGCCGCTCCACGGAGTAGCCGTACTCGAAGCCCAGCACCCCGTACTCGGAGAGCAGGGAGTTGTAGATCGAGAAGTGCGCCTGGTCCGCGGAGAGGTTGTTCAGTGGCGTCCACTCCGCACCGTTCTCGGCGTCGAAGAACACGGCCTGGCGCTGGGTGAAGGTGCCGCGGCGCACGTCCTGCCCGGACATCCGCACGGGCACGCCGTCCATGAGCACGGAGCCGAAGGCCATCAGCTCGCCCATGCCCCAGTCGATGCCGCCCTCGCGGGTCATGTCCCGGCGCTTCTCCGCGAGCTTCTTGAGCTTGCGGTGCATGGTGAAGCCCTCGGGCATCTGCACGTAGGCGTCGCCGATGCGCTGGGCGGTCTCCGGGGAGATGGCCGTGGACTTGGGCACCGAGACCCCCGAGTCCGCCTGCTGGGCGGAGGGGCGCTCGATGTTGGCGATCGCGGCGGCGTCCCCGGTGACGAGCGGGACCGTGGAGGTCTGGGCCTCATGGGTCTCGGCGAAGACCCGCTCCAGGCGCTCCTGGTAGTCCTTCAGCGCGCGGTCCGCCTCCTCCTGGGTGATGTCCCCGCGGCCCACGAGGTTCTCGGTGTAGACCTTGCGAGTCGAGCGCTTGCCGTCGATCAGGGAGTACATCAGCGGTTGGGTCATCGAGGGGTCGTCGCCCTCGTTGTGGCCGCGGCGGCGGTAGCACACGAGGTCGATCACGACGTCGTGGTGGAAGCGCTGGCGGTACTCGAAGGCCAGCTGCGCCACACGGGTCACGGCCTCGGGGTCGTCCGCGTTGACGTGGAAGATGGGGGCCTGCACGGTGCGGGCCACGTCCGTGGAGTAGGTGGAGGTGCGTCCCGCGGACGGTGCCGTGGTGAAGCCCACCTGGTTGTTGACCACCACGTGGATGGTGCCGCCCACGGTGTAGCCCTCGAGCCCGGACATCTGCATGACCTCGTAGACGATGCCCTGCCCGGCCATGGCGGCGTCCCCGTGGACCTGGATCGGCAGCACGGGGAACTCGCCGTCGCCCTCTGGCCCGGCACCCAGCACGTCCGTCTTGGCGCGCGCGATGCCCTCGATCACGGGGTCCGCGGCCTCCAGGTGGGAGGGGTTCGCGGCCAGGTACACCTGGGTCTCGTTGCCGTTGTCGGACGTGAACACGCCCTCCGTGCCCAGGTGGTACTTCACGTCGCCCGAGCCCTCGGCGGCACGGGGGTCCTGGCTGCCCTCGAACTCGCGGAACACCTGGGCGTAGGACTTGCCCGCGATGTTGGTGAGCACGTTCAGGCGCCCGCGGTGGGCCATGGCGATGCCCACGCCCGCGAGGGAGGCGTCCGCTGCCTCGGACATGATGGCGTCGAGCAGCGGGATCAGGGACTCGCCGCCCTCCAGGGAGAAGCGCTTCTGGCCCACGTACTTGGTCTGCAGGAAGGTCTCGAAGGCCTCCGCGGCGTTGAGCCGCTCCAGGATGTGGAACTGCTCCTCGCGAGAGGGCTTCTGGTAGTCGCGCTCGAGCTTGGACTGGAACCACTCGCGCTGCTCGGGCTCCTGGATGTGCATGTACTCCACGCCCACGGTGCGGCAGTAGGCGTCCCGCAGCCGGCCCAGGATCACGCGCAGGGTGAGCAGGTTCTGCCCGCCGAAGCCACCGGTGGGCCACTCGCGCTCGAGGTCCCACAGGGTCAGCCCGTAGGTGCGGATGTCGAGGTCCGGGTGCTTGCGCATCACGTACTCGAGCGGGTTGGTGTCCGCCATGAGGTGCCCGCGCACGCGGTAGGAGTGGATCAGCTGCTGGATCCGGGCGACCTTGTTGATCTGGATCTCCGGGTTGACCTGGTTGTCCACTGCCCAGCGCACGGGCTCATAGGGGATCCGCAGGGCCTCGAAGATGTGGTCGTAGAAGTCGTCCCCGCCCAGCAGGTAGTGCTCCACGAGCTTGAGGAACTCGCCGGAGCCGGCGCCCTGGATCACGCGGTGGTCGTAGGTGGAGGTCAGGGTGATGACCTTGGAGACGGCGTTGCGGGCAATCGTGCGGGGGGAGGCGCCCTTGTACTCGGCGGGGTAGTCCAGCGCGCCCACGCCGATAATGCAGGCCTGGCCCTTGGACAGCCGCGGCACGGAGTGCACGGTGCCGATCCCGCCCGGGTTGGTCAGCGAGACGGTGGTGCCGGAGTAGTCCTCCATGGTCAGCGCGCCGTTGCGACCGCGCTTGACGATGTCCTCGTAGGAGGTCCAGAACTCCTGGAAGGACATGGTCTCGGCGCCCTTGATGTTGGGCACCACCAGGTTGCGGGAGCCGTCCTTGTTGGGGATGTCGATGGCGATCCCGAAGTTCACGTGCGCCGGGTGGATCGCGGCGGGCTTGCCGTCGGACTCGTCGTAGACCACGTTCATGGACGGGAAGCTGGACAGCGCACGGATCACGGCGTAGCCCACCAGGTGGGTGAAGGAGACCTTGCCGCCGCGGTTGCGGGCCAGGTGCGAGTTGATCACCATGCGGTTGTCGATCAGCAGCTTGGCGGGCACGGCGCGCACGGTGGTGGCGGTGGGCACGCTCAGGGAGGCGTCCATGTTGGCGGCCACGGCCTTGGCGGGTCCGCGCAGCTTGACCACCTTGTCCTCGGCGGGCTTCTCGGGGGCCTTGGCCGGGGTGTCCTCCTTGCGGTCCTCCGGCTGGGCGCGGATGGGACGCTTGGTGGCGGATCCCTCGGGGCTGTCAGCTTCGGTGTCCACGCCCTCGGGCCGTCCTTTCGCCTTGGCGCCGGTCGCTGCGGGAGCAGGGGACTGCGCGCGATCGGCCTTCTGAGGGGTCTTGGCGGCCGCGGGGGCCGACGACTTGCGTGCGGCGGGCGCGGGCGTGGTGCTCGCGGCCGGGCGCTCGCGGGCCGTCTCGGGTGCCGGGGTGCCGTCCTCGGCCGCCATCTGCTCGAAGATGGGCCACCACTTCTTGTCCACGGAGTTCTTGTCCGCCTGGTACTTCTCGAACAGCTCGTCCACGAGCCACTCGTTGCCGGCAAACTCTTCGGGGATCAGGTGATGCGGCTGGTCTGGCACGAGTGATACGCCTCTTCCATCTGTGCTGGGTGTCCCGGGTGGCGAGCTGGTCCTCGCGGCCCCTGTGTGGCTCCCACGGAGTGTACTGCGCGTGGGCAAGCCCGACGGGCTTCGCGCATGCAAAGCCATATCCGGTATCAAGTCTAGTGAGGCGGCCGGACGCGTGCCACCTGTTGCGGTGCGCGGCGGCGCGCTCCGGCGGCCGTGGGGCGCGGGGCGGCGGGGGCGACGTCGCACGGTCCGGTGCGCGGGCGGCGTCGCCTTTCGCGCGGGGCCCTCGCACGGCTCACGACGGCGCCCGCGCGCCGCACGCGCGGGGCCCGCCACGACCACGGGACGCGCCCGAGGACCCGCCGCCCGGACCTCGTGACTCCCGTGGCCGCACCCGGTGGTGGCCGCGGCGCGCCGTCCACGGTGCCCGCGTGACGGGGTGCGGCAGGCGGCCCCGCCGGAGGTCTCGGACGCGCGTCACGTCCGGTGTGCTCCCGCCCGGGCGACCAACGGGTCCGTAGACTCTGCTTCCGTGCGCTTCCTCACAACTCCCACCACGGACCTCACCTACAACGACGTCTTCCTGGTGCCCTCGATGTCTAGGGTCACGTCCCGCTTCGACGTGGACCTCTCGCCCGCTGACGGCACCGGCTCCACCATCCCGGTCGTGGCCGCGAATATGACCGCGGTGACCGGGCGGCGGATGACCGAGACCATGGCACGCCGCGGCGGGCTGGGCATCCTGCCGCAGGACATCCCCCTGGACGTGATCGCGGAGGTCACCGCGTGGGTCAAGCAGCGCTCGCCGCGCTGGGAGACCCCTGTGGTGCTGGGGCGCACCAGCACGGTGCACGACGCCCTCGGGATCATGCACAAGCGCCCGCACGGGCTGGTGGTCGTCGTGGACGAGGACGGTGGCTACGAGGGGCTCGTGCTGGAGGCGGACTGCCGCGACGTCGACCGCTTCACGCAGCTGGGGGACCTGGCGCGCGGGGACGGGCCGCAGTTCCAGGAGGAGGACGTCCCGGCGGACGGGGACACGGCCGCCCTGCGCAGCGTGTACGAGACCATGGCGCAGGCCCGCGTGAGCGCGGCACCCGTGCTGCGGGGCCGCACCGTGGCCGGTCTCGTGACCCGGCAGGGGCTGGTGCGCTCCACCATCTACACCCCCTCCGTGGATGCCCGGGGGCGGCTGCGCGTGGGCGCGGCCGTGGGGATCAACGGCGACGTGGGGGAAAAGGCCGCCCGGCTGCTCGAGGCCGGTGTGGACGTCCTCGTGGTGGACACCGCCCACGGGCACCAGGTCAAGGCCATGGAGGCGGTGGCGGCCGTCCGGGCGCTGAACCCGCAGGTCCCGGTGGTCGCGGGCAACGTAGTCACCGGCGACGGCGTCCGGGACCTCGTCTCGGCGGGCGCGGACATCGTCAAGGTCGGCGTGGGCCCGGGGGCCATGTGCACCACGCGCATGATGACCGCGGTGGGGCGCCCGCAGTTCTCCGCGGTGGTGGAGTGCGCGGAGGCCGCGGCGGACCTCGGCGCCCACGTGTGGGCCGACGGCGGCGTGAAGCACCCCCGCGACGTCGCCCTGGCTCTCGCCGCCGGGGCGAGCCAGGTGATGGTGGGCTCGTGGTTCGCGGGCACGCACGAGGGCCCGGGCGAGATCACCGTGGACGCCGCCGGGCGGGCCTACAAGGAGTCCTTCGGCATGGCGTCCGCGCGGGCCGTGAGGCACCGCACCATCGGCGAGGACCGGTTCTCCCGGGCGCGCAAGGCGCTGTTCGAGGAGGGGATCTCCAACTCCACCATGTACCTGGACCCCCAGCGGCCCGGCGTGGAGGACCTTCTGGACCACATCACCTCCGGGGTGCGCAGCTCCATGACGTATGCCGGGGCGGCCTCGCTGCCGCAGTTCTCCTCCCGGGCCGTGGTGGGCATCCAGTCCCAGTCCGGCTACGACGAGGGG
Source organism: Kocuria rhizophila DC2201 (assembly GCF_000010285.1). NCBI lineage: Bacteria > Bacillati > Actinomycetota > Actinomycetes > Micrococcales > Micrococcaceae > Kocuria > Kocuria rhizophila. Next base: position 1,030,390 of record NC_010617.1, read on the forward strand.
CGCCCGCGCTCGGAGTCCTGGTCCTGACCCGGCGACGTTCTCATCCCCGGTCTAGATGAGAATGGTTAGTGATATGATCGCCGTCAGTTTTGATGACACTGATTCTCATCGCGCCCGGGAGCGGAGCGCGGCGGGGATCCGAGCTGGGAGCTGATGCCCGTGACCGATCGCACCACCCGCCCCGTGGCCAGGACCGCGGCGGCCCTCGCCGCCCTGGGCGCCCTGACCCTGACCGGCTGCTCGGCCGGCGGCACACCGGAGACCGGGCAGTCTGCGGGTGGCGAGCAGAGGATCCGGGTGGTCACCTCCACGAACGTCTACGCGGACCTCGCGGCCCAGGTGGGCGGGGACAAGGTGGAGGCCACGCCGGTGATCGACTCCACGGCCCAGGACCCGCACTCCTACGAGGCCACCCCCCAGGACCGGCTGGCGGTGGAGAAGGCCGACCTCGTGGTCCGCAACGGCGGTGGCTACGACGAGTTCATGAGCGACCTCTCGCCGCAGGGCCAGCACGTGGTGGACGCCGTGGCGGCCTCCGGGCTGCAGTCCGAGGACCAGAAGAAGCAGACCGAGGAGCACGACCACGCCGCGGGGGACGCGCACCACCACCACGGAGGGTTCAACGAGCACGTGTGGTACGACGTGGAGTCCATGTCCACCGTGGTGGAGCGCATCGCGCAGCAGCTGGGGGAGGTGGACCAGCAGAACCGGCAGTACTACGCGGACAACGCCGCGACCCTGCGCACGGAGCTCTCGGGGGTGGAGCGGCGCGTCAAGGGCATCGGGGGCAGCGGCGGGTACGTGGCCACCGAACCCGTGCCCGGCTACCTCCTGGAGGACGCCGGTCTGCACGACGACACCCCGGCCGCGTTCACCGAGGCCGTGGACGCCGGCTCGGACGCCCCGGCGGCCGTGCTCAACGAGACGCTCGAGCTGGTGCGCGGGGACCACGTGGCCATGCTGGCGTTCAACAAGCAGACGTCCACGGGCCAGACCGAGCGGCTGCGCACCACCGCCCAGGACTCCGGCAAGCCCGTGGTGGAGTTCACCGAGACCATCCCGGACGGCATGACGTACCAGCAGTGGATGGGCGAGAACGTGGACCACGTGGCCCAGGCCCTGAAGAAGTAGGGGCGTGGACCCGGTGACAGCACGCACGACTGCCGGCTCCCCGGCGGCGGACCCCGCGGCGGGACAGGGACGCGCGGTGGGCGCCGCCGCGCACCCCGAGCCGGTGATCACGCTCGAGGACGCCCGGCTCTCGTTCGGGGACCGCACCCTGTGGTCCGGGCTCGACCTGAGCGTGGCACCGGGGGAGTACCTCGCGGTGCTCGGCTCCAACGGCACGGGCAAGACCAGTTTCCTCAAGGTGCTGCTGGGGCTGCTGCCCCTGACCGGCGGGACCGTGAGCGTCAACGGCACCCGCCCCCGCGCCGCGTCCTCCCGCGTGGGCTACGTGCCCCAGCAGCGCGGCTTCCCCGAGCGCACGCCCCTGCGGGCCCGGGACCTCGTGGCCCAGGGCGTGGACGGGCACCGCTGGGGCATCCGGCTGCACCCGGCCCGGGTGCACCGCCGCGTGGACGAGCTGCTCGAGCGCGTGGGCGCCACCGAGTACGCGAACGCCCCCGTGGGGCTGCTCTCCGGCGGTGAGCAGCAGCGGCTGCGCGTGGCCCAGGCGCTCGCGGCGGACCCCACCGTGATGCTGTGCGACGAGGCCCTGCTGTCCCTGGACCTGCACCACCAGCACGTGGTCAGCGAGCTGGTGCACGAGCAGCGCCAGCGCACCGGCTGCGCCGTGGTGTTCGTGACGCACGACGTGAACCCGATCATCGAGCACGTGGACCGCATCCTGTACCTGGCCAACGGCTCCTTCCGCATCGGCACCCCGGACGAGGTGCTCCGTTCGGACGTGCTCTCGCAGCTGTACGGCACACGGATCGAGGTGCTGCGCAGCAACGGCCGGATCCTGGTGACCGGAAGCCCCGACAGCACGCACCACACCGACGCCCCCGAGGAGATCCTCCCGTGACCACGGCCGCCATCGACTGGAGCTCGCTGCTGGGCTCCGTGTTCGTCTTCGACAACTACGGCGAGCTGCTGTCCCTGCTGCGCAACTCGATCTGGGCGGGGGCGGTGCTCGGGCTCGTGGGCGGGCTCGTGGGCACGTTCGTGATGATGCGGGACCTGGCCTTCTCCGTGCACGGGATCGCGGAGCTCTCCTTCGCGGGCGCGGCCGCTGCCCTGCTGGTGGGCGGGGACGTGGTCACGGGTTCGCTCGTGGGCTCGGTGCTTGCGGCGCTGATCATGGGCTTCACGGGGCTGCGGGCGCGCGAGGGCAACTCCTTCGTGGGGGTGCTGATGCCGTTCGGGCTGGGCCTGGGGATCCTGTTCCTGTCCCTCTACGAGGGGCGCTCCTCCAACAAGTTCTCGCTGCTCACGGGCCAGATCGTCTCGGTCTCGTCCCTGCAGCTGACCTCGATGCTCGCCCTGTCCGCGGTGGTGGTCGTGGCACTCGTGGCGCTGTGGCGCCCGCTGACGTTCGCGAGCACGGACCCGATGGTGGCGCAGGCCAAGGGACTGCCGGTGCGGGGGCTGGCCATCGCGTTCATGGTGCTGCTGGGAATCTCGGTGGCGCTGTCGGTGCAGATCGTGGGCTCGCTGCTCGTGCTCGCGCTGCTGATCACGCCGGCCGCGGCGGCCATGAACCTCACGGCGAGCCCCGTGCGCACCGTGGTGCTCTCGGTGGTCTTCGCGGAGCTCGCCATGGTGGGCGGCATCCTGCTCGCGCTCGGCGGGAACCTCCCCATCAGCCCGTACGTCACCACCATCTCGTTCGTGCTGTGGCTGCTGTCCCGGGTGGTGCGCGCGGTGCGGGAGCGCTCGTCCTCCTACCGCCGCACGACGACGCCGCAGGGCTCCGGCGCGCAGCGCACCGTCGCCTGAGCGCGGGGCTCCCAGCAGGGCGACCACCGCGGCGACCCCGGCACGGCACCGCAGGCGCGACGGCTCAGAACAGGACGTCGAGGGAGGCGGGAAGCACCCGCAGCGACACGGGCAGCGGACCCAGCCGTTCGCCGTCGCCGTACGCGGTGTCCCCGCGGGACTTCCGGCCACCCGTGCCCGCGACGGCCACGGAGGCCGCCACGGCGGGTTCCACCGCCACCTCGGGCAGCAGCTCGTGGGTGCCCAGCCGCAGGCGGGGCAGCGAGGTCACGAACGTCACGGGGCCCACGTCGGAGACCATGAACAGCTCCGCCGCGCCGTCCCGGGCGTCCGCGCGGGGCACGATCCTCAGCCCGCCCCCGATCGAGGACGTGTTGGCGAACGTGAGCAGTGTGAGGTTCCGCCGCGCGGTGTGCGGCCGCCCGTCCGGGGACGTCCACGAGAGGTCGTAGCACCGTGCGCGCAGCCGCACGAGGTCCACGGCCAGCGCGGCCGTGTACTTGGCGGAGGCCCTGATCCGGTGCCAGCGGTTGGCGCGGGCGTTCACGCGAGCGTCGAGCCCGAGGCACACCGCGGTGGCGCACACGTGCCGGGTGCCGTCCGCGCACGTGACGTGCACGAGGTCCATGGCGCGCGGCGGTGACTCCAGCCCGCGCAGCACCCGGCCGGCGGCGCGCTCGACGTCCCGGGACGCCACCCCGTGGAAGCGCGCGAGATCGTTGCCGGAGCCCGCGGGGACGAGCCCGAGCGGGACGGCGATCCCCTGGTCCCGGAGGGTGTGCAGGCTCTGCAGGACGAGGTGGACCATGCCGTCACCGCCCACGGCCACCACGGCGGACACCGTCTGGGACCCGGCGCGCAGGGCGGCCGTGAGGTCGTGGGAGAGCTCCTGGGCGGTGGCTGCCGCCAGGGCGCGCGGCCGGTAGCCCCCGGCGCGCAGGATGCCGGCCGTGCGCTCGCAGGCGTCACGGGCGGCCCGCGAGGACCCGTTGTGGACCAGCAGGATCTCCCGGGGCCCGCTCACCGGGCGGGGTCCGCGGACCCGGCCGCGCGCTCGGCGGCGCGGCACTGCTCGCAGATCCCCGAGATCTCCACGGTGTGGTCTACGTCCGCGTAGCCGTAGCGCCGGGCGGTGGCCTCGGCCCACGTCTCCACGTCAGGGGCCTCGATCTCCACGGCGGCACCGCACGAGCGGCACACGAGGTGGTGGTGGTGGTGCTGCGCCTCGCACCGGCGGTAGATGGCCTCCCCGTCCGCGGAGCGCAGCACGTCCACCTGCCCCAGCTCGGCCATGGACTGCAGGATCCGGTACGTGGTGGCCAGGGACACGGACTCGCCCTGGTCCTTCAGCAGCCGGTGCAGGTCCTGGGTGGAGATGAAGTCCTCCAGGCGCTGCAGTGCACCGGTCACCGCACGGCGCTGCTTCGTGTTACGAACCTCCGCGGGTTCGGTGGTCTTGGTGCTCAACCCTGGCGTCCTTTCCGCGAGCGGTCGTCCGGGTCATCTTAACGCGCGGCACGGACATGCGCGGCGAGACGGTCCCCGTGCGGGTGGTCCTCGGTCCCCGACCACGGGGTCCGGCCCGGGGGCGGTCACGTGCACGGGTCGGGTGCGCCGGGGCCGCCCGTGGGTCGCGGAGACCTCCACGGAGCCCCGGCGGGCCGCTAGGGTGGCACCATGCTGCTGACCAAGTTCTCCCATTCGTGCGTGCGGCTCGAGAAGGACGGCGCGGTGCTGGTGATCGACCCCGGAACGTTCTCGGAGGTCGAGGAGGCACTCCACGGAGCGGACACCGTGCTCGTCACGCACGTGCACCCGGACCACTGCGACGTGCCCCGTGTCGCCGCCGTGCTGGAGTCGACACCCGGTCTCTCGCTCCACGCCCCGGCCGCCGTGGTCGAGGAGCTCTCCCAGCACGTCAGGGACACCTCGCGCCTGCACGCCGTCACCGCGGACACCGCGTTCGAGGCCGGCCCGTTCTCGGTGACCACCCACGGCGGTCAGCACGCGCTGATCCACCCCCTGATCCCCACCGTGGCCAACGTGGGCTACGTGGTTGACGACGCCGTGTTCCACCCCGGTGACTCGTTCACGGTTCCGCGCGGGGTCACGGTTCCCACCGTCCTGGTGCCCCTGCACGCGCCGTGGTCCAAGATGTCCGAGGTCATCGACTTCGTGATCGCCACCCGGGCCACCACCGTGTTCCAGATCCACGACGCCCTGCTCTCGGAGAACGGCTTCGGCGTGGTCGAGGCGCAGGTCGCCCACTTCGCTGGACTCTACGGAACCAGCTACCGCCACCTGTCCCCGCGCGAGAGCGTGGAGATCACCACCAGCTGACCCGGCCGGCGGACCGTCGGCCACCCACCGAGGAGAGGACTCCACCGTGAGCTCAGTGTTCACCAAGATCATCGAGGGCGAGCTGCCCGGCCGCTTCGTCTGGGCCGACGAACAGTGCGTCGCGTTCCTGTCCATCCAGCCGCTCGCCCAGGGCCACGTGCTCGTGGTCCCGCGCCGGGAGGTGGACGCGTGGATCAACCTCCCCGAGGAGTTGGCCACCCATCTCATGACGGTGTCCCGGGCCATCGGCCGGGCTGTGGACGCCGCCTTCTCCCCGAAGCGCGTGGGCCTCATGATCCAGGGCTTCGAGGTGCCCCACACCCACCTGCACGTGTGGCCCACCAACTCGATCGAGGAGTTCGACTTCGCGAACGTGGACCGGGACCCGGACGCCGCGCTCATGGACGAGTCCGCCCGCCGGATCCGCGAGGCACTCGTGGCCCAGGGTCACGAGGACACGGTGCCGTCGCAGCGCTGACGCCCACCGGCCCGGGACGCGGGGACGCCGCCCCGCGTCCCGAGCGGGCTCCGCATCGCAGCCGCGGGGCGGCGGGGCCCGGTCCCGCGCCGGGTCTCAGCCCAGCTCGCGCAGCTTCTTCCGCAGCCGCTTCTCCGAGACGGTGTGCGCGGTGCCCAGTTCCTGCGCGAAGAACGAGACCCGCAGCTCCTCCAGGTCCCAGCGGATCTCCCGGAGCGCCGCGGGGGTGGGCACCGTGGGCGGCACGGTGTCCAGGGCGGCACGGTACGCTGCCTCGAGTTCGTGAACCGTCTGCATGGCCACCGCGTCGCGCTGCAGGTGACCGGAGAGCTTGTCCAACCGGGCGTTGACCCCGGCCAGGTAGCGGGGCAGGTGCTGAAGGGCCTGCCACCCGGTGCGTGCCACGAAACCGGGGTGGATGAGCCGGTCCACCTGCTCCGCCATGTCCGTGAACGCGGGCACCGCGCCCAGGGATCCGGGTTTCTTCAGCCGTTTGCGCACCGTGGTCGCCTCCGTGAGCGCGGTGGTCACGAGCGCCGTGACGTCGAAGACCGTGTCGATGAGCTCCGCCCGCACGTGCTCGGCCAGCCGGTCGAACTCCGCCCGGGTGAACGGGGGGTCGTGGGGCACCAGCCTGTCGATCGCCGCACCGGTGCAGTCGTGGATCAGGGCCTCCACGGAGCCGTGGGGGTTCTGGGTGAAGATCAGCCGCTCGCGCTGGCTGAGGTGGTCCACCACGTAGCGGTGCACGGAGGGCAGCACGCGCTGCAGCAGCGCGATCACGCCGTCGCGCTGGGCCGCGCGCTGCTCCTCGGGGTCGCTCAGGATCCGCAGGTCCACGCGCGGGGGCTCCGTGCTCCCCGGTTTCTCCGGCGCCACGGCCACGAGCGTGGGGTAGCCGGTGACCGTCTGGCCGGCCACGGTGGTCTCCACGCTGCGGGGCGGATCCGGCTCGGGCCACGCGCGCAGGTCGGTGCGTTCCAGGGACGCGCTCGACGCCGCCCGCTCGTCCGGGCGCGCACTGCCCCGGCCCTTGCGGTCGTCGCGACCGGAGCGCCGGCCGCGCCGCGAACCGGGCGCGGCGTCGTCGTCCCCGCCGGAGGCCGCGCTCGCGGAGGTGCCCGCGGCGTCGTAGAGCTGGGCGGCGGCCTGCCCCAGCGACTGCGCGAGGGCCTCGCGCACGCGCGGACGCAACCGCTGCTTGAGCTCGGTGAGGTCGTCCCCGCGGCCGAGCACCGCGCTGCGGGCGTCCCGGACCTCGAAGCGCATCCGCAGGTGCGGGGGCAGCGTCTCGGGGTGGAAGTCGGAGGCCTGCACGGGGTGCCCGCGCATCCGGCGCAGCACCGTGGCGAGGGCCTCGAGCAGCGAGCCGGAGGGCGGGTCGAACTCCTCGTCCAGCCGGCGCACGGCCGCGGCCGCGGTGTCCGGGGCCGGCACGAAGTTGCGGCGCACGGCCTTGGGCAGGGACTTGATCAGCGCGGTGACCAGCTCCACCCGCAGGCCGGGAATGTGCCACTCGAACTGCTCGGGGGCGAGCCGGTCCAGGAACAGCACGGGGATCCGCACCGTGACACCGTCCGCGGTGTCCGTGCCCGGGGCGAACTCGTAGTCCAGGTCCAGGCTGAGGTCCCCCTCGGGGGAGTGCACGTGCCACGAGCGCGGGAACGAGTCCGTGTCCAGGGCCGGGGCCTCGGGCGCGATGAGGTCCTCGGGGGTGAGGTCCAGCAGGTGCTCGTCCTGGTGGCGGGCCTTCTTCCACCACGCGTCGAAGTGGCGCTGCGAGACCACGTTCGCGGGGACCCGGGCGTCGTAGAAGTCGAACAAGACCTGGTCGTCCACGCGCAGGTCCTTGCGGCGCATCCGGTTCTCGAGCTCCTCGACCTCCGCGAGCGCCTTGCGGTTGCGCTTGACGAAGGTGTGGCGCGTCTGCCAGTCGCCCTCCACCAGGGCGTGGCGGATGAACAGCTCCCGGGAGAGCTCGGGGTCGATCGAGGAGAACAGCACGGGGCGCTCGCTGACCAGCGGCAGCCCGTAGAGCGTGACCTTCTCGGAGGCCATCACGGCACCGCGCGAGCGGGACCAGTGCGGTTCGGAGTAGGAGCGCTTCACCAGCGACGGCGCGATCTCCTCCGCCCACTCGGGCTGGATCGCCGCGTTGGTGCGGGCCCACAGCCGGGAGGTCTCCACCAGCTCGGCGGAGACGATCCAGTCCGGGGACTTCTTGAACAGTGCGGAGCCCGGGAAGATCGCGAACCGCGTGCCGCGCGCGCCCCGGTACTCGCGGCTGCGCTCGTCCCGCACGCCGATGTTGCTGAGCAGCCCCGAGAGCAGGGACTTGTGAACGTCGTCCTGGTGCGCGGCCACGTCGATCTCCCGGGAACCGCCCACGTCGATGCCCGACTGCCGGGCGATCTGGCGCAGCTGCGCGTAGAGGTCCTGCCACTCGCGGATGCGCAGGAAGTTCAGGTACTCGCGCCGGCACAGCTTGCGGAACTGCGAGGAGGACAGCTCGGCCTGCTGCTCCTGCAGGTACTGCCACAGCAGCCCGTAGGAGAGGAAGTCGCTGGTCTTGTCCTTGAACCGGGCGTGGAACTCGTCAGCGGCCTGGCGCTTCTCGAGTGGACGCTCCCGCGGGTCCTGGACGGTCAGGGCCGCCGTGAGCACGAGCACCTCGCGCGCGCAGCCGCGGCGGTCCGCCTCCACGATCATCCGACCCAGACGCGGGTCCACGGGCAGGGCCGCGAGGATCTCACCGGTGCGGGTCAGCGGGCCGCGGGCTCCGCCCTTCCGGCCACGGCCCCGGCGTCCGCCACGGGACCGGCGCGCGGGCGGCGACGCCGCGTCGTCGTGCTCCGCAGAGGCGCCCGGCCCGCGCAGGGCACCGAGCTCCTGCAGCAGCACCACGCCGTCCTTGACGGCGCGCGGGTCCGGCTTCTGCACGAACGGGAAGTCCAGGATGTCGCCGGGCTCCCGGACCACGCCCACGGAGATCATCTGCAGGATCACCGCGGCCAGGTTGGTGCGCAGGATCTCGGGGTCCGTGAACTCGGGGCGGGACTCGAAGTCCTCCTCCGAGTACAGCCGGATGCACACACCGTCCGAGGTGCGCCCGGAGCGGCCCGACCGCTGCTTGGCCGACGCCTGCGAGATCCGCTCGATCGGCAGGCGCTGGACCTTGGTGCGCGCCGAGTACCGCGAGATGCGAGCGGTGCCGGGATCCACCACGTACTTGATGCCGGGGACCGTCAGGGACGTCTCCGCCACGTTGGTGGCCAGCACGATGCGGCGGTGGGAGGACTGCGAGAACACCCGGTTCTGCTCCGCCATGGACAGCCGCCCGAACAGGGGGAGGATCTGGGTCCCGGCCAGGGAGCGGTGGGAGTCGATGACCTTCTGCAGCGCGTCCTGCGCGTCGCGGATCTCGCGCTCACCCGCGAAGAACACGAGGATGTCCCCGCGCGGTTCCCGGGAGAGCTCCACCACGGCGTCGCACACGGCGTCGATCGGGTCCCGGTCCTCGTCCGCGAGGCCGTCCCCGGTGTCCTCCTCGTCCGGCCCGCCGTCACCGCTGCGCTCCTGCGTGAGCGGGCGGTAGCGGATCTCCACCGGGTAGGTGCGCCCGGAGACCTCGATGACCGGCGCCGGCACGGGCTCGGCCTCCGGGTGCTCGGGGTCCGGCTGCGCGAAGTGCTCCGCGAAGCGCTGGGGGTCGATGGTCGCGGAGGTGATGACCACCTTCAGGTCCGGCCGCTGGGGAAGCAGCCGGCGGAGGTAGCCCAGCAGGAAGTCGATGTTGAGCGAGCGCTCGTGGGCCTCGTCGATGATGATCGCGTTGTAGCGCGAGAGCGTGGGGTCGTGGCTGATCTCGGCCAGCATGATGCCGTCCGTCATGAGCTTGATCCTGGAGTCCCTGCCCACCTCGGACGTGAACCGCACCTGGTAGCCCACGGTGGCACCCACGCGCTCGCCGAGCTCGTGGGCGATCCGCTCCGCGACCGAGCGCGCGGCGATCCTGCGCGGCTGGGTGTGCCCGATCAGACCGCGCTCGCCCAGGCCCAGCTCGAGGCACATCTTGGGCAGCTGGGTGGTCTTGCCGGAGCCGGTCTCACCGGCGACCACCACCACCTGGTTCTCCCGGATGGCGGACATGATGTCCTCCCGGCGCGCGGAGACGGGGAGGTTGTCCGGGTACACGATGCGGGGCGTGGCGAGGGGCTCAGTCATGACAATCGTGCAGTCTACGGGCCGCCCCCGACACACGCAGGCGCCGTGGTTGCCGCACGGGCGACACGCGCACGTGTCCCTACATGTGAGCTGCGTCTCTTTTTCGACCGATCGGCAGGTAATATCCACTCATCATTGATCCGTGATGGAAGGAACCACCCCATGAAGCGTCTACTCCCGGTCGCCGCGGCGGCCACGACGGCCGCCCTGCTGCTCACCGGCTGCGGCTCCGGCGGCGAGCAGTCCGGAGACGGCAAGGAGGCCAAGAAGGTCACTGTGGGCATCTCGCAGTTCGTGGAGCACCCCTCTCTCGACGCCGCCCGTGAGGGCTTCGTGGAGGGCCTCAAGGAGGGCGGCTACACCGAGGGCGAGAACCTCACCCTGGACGTGCAGAACGCCTCCGGGGACCAGGCCACCGCCACCAACATCGCGTCCAACTTCGCGTCCTCCAAGGACGACCTCGTGCTGGGCATCGCCACCCCCTCCGCGCAGTCGCTGGCCCAGGCCGTGACGGACAAGCCCGTGCTGTTCACCGCGGTCACCGACCCCGTGGACGCCGGGCTCGTGAACTCCCAGGACGCCCCGGGCGGCAACGTCACCGGCACCACGGACATGAACCCCGTGGCGGACCAGATCAAGCTCGTCAAGCAGCTCAAGCCGAGCGCCAAGTCCGTGGGAATCATCTACAGCTCCGGCGAGACCAACTCCCAGATCCAGGTGGACGAGGCCAAGAAGGCCGCCCAGGCCGAGGGTCTGAAGGTCGTGGAGAAGACCGTGACCACCACGGCGGAGGTCGCCCAGGCCGCGGAGTCCTTCGACACCGACGCCATCTACGTGCCCACCGACAACAAGGTGGTGGCGGGTCTGGAGGCCGTGATCTCCGCCGCCGAGTCCAAGAAGATCCCGCTCATCGCGGGCGAGGGCGACTCCGTGGAGCGCGGCGCACTGGCCACCCAGGGTCTCAACTACAAGGACCTCGGCAAGCAGACCGGTGCCATGGCCGTGAAGATCCTCAAGGACGGCGCCAAGCCCGGTGAGATGGCCGTGGAGTCCCAGAAGGACACCAAGCTGATCCTCAACGCCAAGGCCGCCAAGGCCATGGGCGTGGAGATCCCGCAGAGCCTGCGGGACAAGGCCGACCAGGTCATCGAGTAGAACCGGTGATTGCTGGAATCGAACTCGGGCTGATCTACGCCGTGATGGCCCTGGGGGTGTACCTCACGTTCCGCGTGCTGGACTTCCCGGACCTCACGGTGGACCAGTCCTTCACGAGCGGGGCCGCCACCGCGGCCATGGTGATCCTGCACGGCGGCAGCCCCTGGGTGGCCACCGTGGTGGGCTTCGTGGTCGGCGGTCTCGCCGGGCTGATCACGGCGCTGCTGCACACCAAGGCGCGCATCAACGGGCTGCTCGCGGGCATCCTGACCATGACGGCGCTGTACTCGATCAACCTCCGGCTGATGGGCGGCAAGGCCAACCTCGCGCTGCTGCGCGAGGACACCGTCTTCACGCCGCTGCGCGAGGCCGGGCTGCAGGGCACCGTGGCGGGCGTGCTGCTCCTGCTGCTGGGCGTGCTGCTGGTGAAGGTGGTGCTGGACTGGTTCCTGTACACGGACGCCGGTCTGGCCATGCAGGCCACGGGCGACAACCCGGAGATGATCCGCTCCTTCGGCGTCAACACGGACGCGCAGAAGATCCTGGGACTGTGCCTGTCCAACGCCCTCGTGGGGCTGGCGGGTGCGCTGATCGCGCAGTACCAGGGCTTCGCGGACATCGGCATGGGCATCGGCATGATCGTGGTGGGCCTCGCCTCCGTGATCCTGGGCCAGGGCATCTTCGGCCACCGCACGGTGGTGGTGGCCACCCTCGCGGTGATCCTGGGCTCCGTGCTGTACCGCCTGGTCATCACGGTGGCGCTGCAGGCGGGGCTGAACCCCTCGGACATGAAGCTGATCTCCGCCGTGCTCGTGGTGGTGGCGCTCGTGCTGCCGCAGATGGCCGTGTTCAAGCGCTGGAAGCGACGCCGCACCCTCAAGGCGGCGCAGGAGGTGCAGGCGGACGTGGGCAGTGCCACCGAGCACCCCGTGACCGCGAGCATCGCCACCACGTCCGCCGGAAAGGGTGCGTGATCGCATGCTGAGTGTCACAGACGTCCGCAAGACCTTCTTCGCGGGCACCGTCAACGAGCGCGTGGCCCTCAACGGGGTGAGCCTCACCGTGAACGAGGGGGACTTCGTCACGGTGATCGGCTCCAACGGGGCGGGCAAGTCCACCCTGCTGAACACGGTGTCCGGGACGATCATCCCGGACAGCGGGGAGATCCGGGTGGGGGAGCGGGTGGTCACCCGGCTGCCCGAGCACCGCAAGGCCAGGTGGATCTCGCGCGTGTTCCAGGACCCCATGAAGGGCTCCTCGCCCACGCTGACCATCGAGCAGAACATGGCGATCGCGCAGCGCCGTGGCCGGTCCCGTGGACTCGCGCGCGGTGTCACCCGCGCCAGGCGCGAGGAGTTCAAGCGGGAGCTGCAGACCCTCGAGCTGGGTCTGGAGAACCGGTTGGGCGCCAAGGTGGGGCTGCTCTCGGGCGGTCAGCGCCAGGCGCTGTCCCTGCTGATGGCCACGTTCTCGGCCCCGGAGATCCTGCTGCTCGACGAGCACACGGCCGCGCTGGACCCCCAGCGGGCCCAGCACGTCACGGAGATCACCGAGCGGATCGTCAGCGAGCGCCACCTGACCACGCTCATGGTCACGCACAACATGGAGCAGGCCCTGCGCCTGGGCAACCGGCTCATCATGATGCACGAGGGCCGGATCCTCTTCGAGCTGGACGCCCGGCAGAAGGCAGAGGCCACCGTGGCGGACCTGCTGGCGGAGTTCCGCAAGCTGCAGGCGGCTACGGGCGAACCGGCACTGGATGACGCTACGCTTCTGGAAACAGCTCGCAGCGCCGCACCGGCGGCCGCCCCCTCCCGGGGCGTCCCCGCCGGCGGTGCTCCCACGGGTGGCTCCTCCGCTGCGGAGGTGGCACCGGAAGGCCAGTGATCACCATGAGTCAGCCCCGCCGCAGACAGCGCATGACGTCCGTCATCACTGCGGTGGGGCTGATTCTGCTCTTCGTGTGCTGCTTCTCCCTGCCGGAAGGGCTCGTGGCCCTGAGCCAGGCCTCCGCGGACCGCGGGGCGGTGCCCCTGGACGAGCGCGGCTGGGTCATGGTGGTGGTGGGCTTCGGAACCTTGTTCGTGGGCGGGGTGCTCACCATTGCCGGAGTGGTGCTGCGGCGCACCGCGGCCCCGCAGCCGGTGGCGGAGGACGAGCTGCTGGAGGAGCAGTACGGCGCGGACTCCGTGGTCAACGAGTACGACCCCCTGGAGCTGAACCCCAACTACAGGATCCGCGAGCAGCGGCGCGGGCGGCGCTGAGACACTGCTCTGAGACGACGGGGTCCTGCGCTCCCGAAGGGCGGCGCCCGCACAGCGCGGAGGTTCGTGTGCGCGGGCGGGGTGAAGAGGGCATGAAAAGTGCCCCCGACAAACCGAAACTGTCACCGGTTCGTTCCGCGCCCTCCCGCAAACGAACGTTTACGGCGGACCGCAAGCAACGGTCGAAATGAACAAGAACGGGGGAATCCGCCACAAAGTTGTCGCGGCGAGTGGCAAGACTCGACTTATGACAAAAACAATGACACGAAGATGCGCGCAACTGAGTCCACTGCTGTGTGGAATTGGGACAGCCAAGGCTCCGCAGATCCGCAGGGAGAGTCCCGCAGTGTGGGGGTGGAGGTTCTAAGAGGGCCTGGGCCATTAGGGCCTGTGCGGTGTCGACCGCACCCCTACCCGGATTGCCCGAGGCTGGTCACGAGGTTAAGGGCCACAGCGATGACGAACGTGCCGAAGGCGTAGGCCAGCAAGGAGTACCCAAAAGCCACTCGACGCATCTCGGTCGAGGACAGTTTGGCGTCGAAGGTGTAGGTCATCCCCACCATGAAGGACACGAAAGCGAAGTCGCTGTAGGTCGGGTCCTGTCGTTGCTCGAAAGTGAACTCGTGTTTCTCATCATGGTAGTACAGCCTCGCTAGCTTGAACGCGTAGACCGTGTTGATCAGCGCCCAGGAAACCACCACCGAGACCAGCGCCAGGACCCCCGAAAGGGTACCGACCACGTCGGTCTGCTGCGATCGGAGCAGGCCGAACACGACGGCTACGAGACTGACCACGGTGGCGCCTACGATCAGCGCGTCCACAACTCGCCGGGCTTTTCCCTCCTCCCGGGCGATAGCACGCGTGGTGTGCGCATCGGCCCGCCAATACCGGACCCACGCCCAGAACAGGAACGTGAGGCCGGCACAGATCCAGCCGAGCAACCCGATGATCTCGGCCGCAGCCCCCAATAAGGCGGCCACGACCGCGACCGCGATCCCCACCATCATGGAGAAGAAAACCTTGCGATTGATGTGCGATTTCACGACAAACTCCTATCATCACGGACAAATGCACGGAGCTCGGCTCGCTCGCGCACCCCTCCCTGGATGAGCGGGGTCACGCCGATCAACCCGGCGCAGATCGACTGCGGCGCCACTAGGTACAACCAACGGGGCCCGTTAGCGTGAATGGCCTGCACGCAGAGATTTGCGATCAGCAAGCACAGGATGGGGGAGCAGGCTCGACCGAACACCCCAACTCAACACGCTCCTGGAGCGTATCGTGCCGGGCAGGACGTTGGTCGGCATTGAGGCGCGCAAGAGCAAGTGGGTGCGGACAATTACGTTCCAAAGCATCCGCATCGCCACGGACTGTCCTTCCCCCGCGGCTCTCTGACGAACAAACCTCCGAGAGAAGGCCCGTATTTGAAGCGATGGCCGCCCCGACGAACAGTCGCAATCACTTAACGATGTGACGATCTTCCAGTTCACTACACGCCTGAAGTACATCATCCCCTGGGCAACCTGCATCCAGGCGGCGACGCGTTGCGTACTGCGTACCTCAACGCGTACGTGGCCACTACTCACTCCGGGCACCAAAAGGGCCCCTGATCGGCGTTTCTCATGATCAGGGGCCCTACCTTGTGCCCGCGACAGGATTCGAACCTACGACCTTCTGCTCCGGAGGCAGACGCTCTATCCACTGAGCTACGCGGGCGTGTCAGGTGCGCCACCCGTTTCATCCGGGCTGCAACGACGACTCGACGATACTACCAGGTGCACTCGGTGCACGAATCCGCGCCAGGCCGGGCCCGCACGAGCCCGCGAGCGTGTTAATCGTACCGGTCCGTGGCCGCGGGAACCGCTGCGCGTGACGGTCGGCGAATCGGTCCGCATGCACCTGCCCCGCTACACTGTCACGGTGACTCCTGAAGAACTTTCCTCCGCCGTCTCCGCATGCCTGCAGGACGCCGTGGCCGCCGGTGAACTCACCGTCGTGGACGGCGTCGACCTGCCCGAGGCGAAGGTGGAGCGCCCGAAGAACCGTGACCACGGCGACTGGGCCACCACGGTGGCCATGCAGGTGGCAAAGAAAGTGGGGCGCAGCCCTCGGGACGTCGCACAGATCCTCTCCGAGCGGCTCGCGCGGGTGCCCGGCGTGAAGACCGTGGACATCGCCGGACCGGGGTTCCTCAACATCACGCTCGACGCAGCCGCGGCCGGTGGGCTCGCGCAGTCGGTCGTGGAGCAGGGCAGCGCGTTCGGCACGGGGGACGCCCTGGCCGGGACCACCATCAACCTGGAGTTCGTCTCCGCCAACCCCACCGGGCCCATCCACCTGGGCGGCACCCGCTGGGCGGCCGTGGGCGACTCCCTCGCCCGGGTCCTGCAGGCCCAGGGCGCCGAGGTGGTGCGCGAGTACTACTTCAACGACCACGGCAACCAGATCGATCGCTTCGCCCGCTCCCTGCTGGCCCGCGCCCGCGGCGAGGCCGCTCCCGAGGACGGCTACGGCGGGCAGTACATCTCGGACGTCGCCCAGGAGGTGCTCGCTCTGCACCCTGACGCCCTGGAGTCGGAGGACCCCCAGGAGGTCTTCCGGGCCGCAGGCGTGGAGCTGATGTTCGCCCAGATCAAGTCCTCGCTGCACGAGTTCGGGGTGGACTTCGACGTCTTCTTCCACGAGAACTCCCTGTTCGAGGACGGGCAGGTGGAGAAGCTGCTGGAGCAGCTGCGCTCCTCGGACTCCCTCTACTTCGCGGACGGCGCGTGGTGGCTGCGCTCCACGGAGCACGGGGACGACAAGGACCGCGTGGTCATCAAGTCGGACGGCAACGCGGCCTACATCGCCGGTGACATCGCCTACTTCAAGAACAAGCGGGACCGCGGCGCGGACCTGTGCATCTACATGCTCGGTGCGGACCACCACGGCTACGTGGCCCGGCTCAAGGCCGCGGCCGCCGCGCTGGGGGACTCCCCGGACGCCGTGGAGGTGCTGATCGGGCAGATGGTCAACCTCGTGCGTGACGGCGAGGCCGTGCGGATGTCCAAGCGCGCGGGCACCGTGGTGACCATGGAGGACCTCGTGGAGGTCGTGGGGGTGGACGCCGCGCGCTACTCCCTGACCCGGTACTCCGTGGACTCGAACATCGACATCGACCTCGACGTGCTGACCCGGCGCTCCAACGAGAACCCCGTGTTCTACGTGCAGTACGCCCACGCCCGCACGTGCGCGGTCGCCCGCAACGCGGAGGCCGCCGGGGTGCGCCGCACGGACGACGCCGGTGCCCCCCAGTTCGACGCCGCCCTGCTGTCGCACCCCCGTGAGGCGGACCTGCTCGCGGCTCTGGGGCAGTACCCGTCCGTCGTCGCGCAGGCCGCGGACTTCCGCGAGCCGCACCGCGTGGCCCGCCACCTCGAGGCCCTGGCCGGCGCGTACCACCGCTGGTACGACGCGTGCCGCGTGACCCCGCAGGGTGACGGGGAGGTCGAGCTCGTGCACCACACCCGGCTGTGGCTCAACGACGCCGTGCGCCAGGTGCTGGCCAACGGGCTGGACCTGCTGGGCGTCTCCGCGCCCGAGAGGATGTGAGCCGGTGAGTGAGGACACCGTGACTGGCCACCCGCTGGCCCCCGCGTGGCTGCGGGTGCCGCATGACGCCGCGGAACTGGACCCTGCGGTGTTCACCGGGCAGTACGCGCGGGACGCCTCCGGGTGCGTGACCGTGGACGGGATCCCGGTCACGGAGCTCGCACAACGCCACGGTTCCCCGGCGTACGTGGTCTCGGAGCGCACGTTCCGCTCCCGGGCCCGCCGGGTCCGCGAGGCGTTCGACGCCGCCCTGGAACCCCTCGGGGTGCAGGTGGCCGTCTACTACGCCTCCAAGGCCCTGCTCTGCACGTCCGTGGCCCGCTGGGCCGTGGCGGAGGGTCTCGGCATCGACACCGCCTCCGGCGGGGAACTGGCCGTGGCGCTCGCCGCGGGGGTCCCCGGGGAGCGGATTGCGCTGCACGGCAACAACAAGTCCGCCGAGGAGCTCTCGGCCGCTCTCGACGCCGGTGTGGGCCGCATCGTGGTGGACTCCCTCCCGGAGGTCGAGCTGCTGGCCACGCTCGCCCGGCAGCGGGGAACCCGCGCTCCCGTGATGCTGCGCGTGACCCCGGGGGTGCACGCGTCCACGCACGAGTTCATCGCCACCGCGCACGAGGACCAGAAGTTCGGGCTCTCGCTGCACGCCGCCGCCGACGGGGAGGACTCTCCCGCCCTGCAGGCCGTGGCCGCGTGCCTCGCGCAGGACGACGCACTGGAGCTGCGGGGGCTGCACTGCCACATCGGCTCCCAGATCTTCGCCGCCGAGGGCTTCGCGCAGGCGGCCGAGCGGGTGCTGGCGCTGCGGGAGACCGTGGCAGGGCGCTGGGGGCTGGCGCTGCCCGAGATCGACCTGGGCGGCGGGCACGGCGTGGCGTACACGGCCGCGGACTCCGCCCGTGAGATCACCGACATCGCGGGGGACCTCGCGAGCCTGCTCGCCAAGGCGCTGGAGACCTCCCAGCTG
Source organism: Kocuria rhizophila DC2201 (assembly GCF_000010285.1). Lineage (NCBI taxonomy): Bacteria > Bacillati > Actinomycetota > Actinomycetes > Micrococcales > Micrococcaceae > Kocuria > Kocuria rhizophila. Next base: position 1,048,349 of record NC_010617.1, read on the forward strand.
CCCGCCCCGCACCTCTCGTTCGAGCCCGGGCGCTACATCGCCGGGCCCTCCGGGTGCACGGTCTACACCGTGGGCACCGTCAAGACCGTCACCGTGAGCCCCGGGGTGCAGCGCCGCTACGTGTCCGTGGACGGCGGCATGAGCGACAACGCCCGGCCCGTGCTCTACGACGCCGACTACACCGCGGTGCTCGCCAACCGGGTCTCTCCCGAGGCGCCGGTGCTCTCCCGCGTGGTGGGCAAGCACTGCGAGTCCGGGGACGTGGTGGTCAAGGACGTCTACCTCCCCGGGGATGTCCACCGGGGGGACCTGCTGGTGGTCCCGGTGACGGGTGCGTACTGCTGGTCCCTGTCGAGCAACTACAACTGGCTGCCGCGGCCCGGGATCGTGGCTGTGGGGGAGGACGGCGTCCCGCGCGAGATCGTGCGGCGCGAGTCCATGGCGGACCTGCTCGCCCGGGACCCCGGTGCCGGGGCGGACACGACCAGCTGAGCGGGCCGCGGGGGACGTCACGGAGCCGCGCGGCGTCGTCGTCCTTGCCATGATGGGAGGGGCGCCCGCCGCCACGGACACGGCACCGCCGGTCCGGTCCGCTGGTGCGCGCACGCCGCGCGGCCCGGCGGTCCGCTTGGCCGGGGACTGCCCGACCGGCGCGCCGTCCGGCCGGACAGCCGTCCGCGCCGAGACCCGCACCACCGAACGACCCATCTGCCGCACCACTGATCCACCGCACCGCCGCCCGGCCGGACCACGGCACGGGCGTCAGGCCCGGGGCCGCGGCGCCCCGGGACGCAGAACCGCCGCACGACCCCGACGCCGTGAGACCACGGAGGAGCCCAGGAGCCATGAACACCACCGCCACGAGCGCCCACGAGACCCCCGTCCTCAACGTCGGCCTGCTGGGGGCGGGCACGGTGGGCTCTCAGGTGGCCCACGTGCTGCTCACCCGCGGGGACGAGCTGGCCCTGCGCAGCGGGGTGCGGCTGAGGCTGTGCGGGATCGCGGTGCGGGACACCGCCGCCCCGCGCGACGTCGAGCTGCCCGCGGAGCTGCTGACCACCGACGCGGACGCGGTGATCGACGCCGCGGACGTGGTCGTGGAGCTCACCGGCGGCATCGAGCCCACCCGCAAGCGCGTGCTGCGCGCCCTGCAGGCCGGGACCTCCGTGATCACGGGGAACAAGGCCCTGCTCGCGGAGTCCGGGCGGCAGCTGCAGGACGCCGCGGGAGCCTCGGGGGCCCAGCTGTCCTACGAGGCCGCGGTGGCCGGGGCCATCCCGATCGTGCGCCCCATGCGCGACTCGCTCGCGGGGGACCGCGTGGAGCGCTTCCTGGGGATCATGAACGGCACCACCAACTTCGTCCTGGACCAGATGGACACCACGGGCGCCGCGTTCGAGGACGCACTGGCCGAGGCCCAGCGCCTGGGCTACGCGGAGGCGGACCCCACCGCGGACGTCGAGGGCCACGACGCCGCCGCCAAGACCGCCGTGCTGGCCTCCCTGGCGTTCCACTCCAGCTACACGATCGAGGACGTCCACTGCGAGGGGATCACCGGGGTCACGGCGGAGGACGTCGCGGCCGCCCGGGAGGCCGGGTACGTGATCAAGCTGCTGTCCGTGGGGGAGCGCTGCGGGGACGGCGTGAACCTGCGGGTGAACCCCGTGATGATCCCGCGCGAGCACGTGCTCGGGGGCGTGCACGGCGCCTACAACGCGGTGTTCGTGGAGGCCGCCGCGGCCGGGTCCCTCATGTTCTACGGACAGGGCGCCGGTGGTGAGCCCACGGCGTCCGCGGTGCTGGGGGACCTCGTCTCCGCGGCCCGGGCCATCGCCCTGGGCGCCCAGGGGATCCCGCTCGCGGACTACGCGGCGCTGCCCGCTGTGAGCATGGACGACGTCACCACGCGGCTGGCCGTGACCCTGGCCGTGACCGACCGGCTGGGCGTGCTCGCGCGGCTCGCCCAGGTGTTCGCGGACCACGGGGTCTCCATCTCCACGATGCAGCAGAGCGAGGACCCCCGCGTGACGGGGACCTCCCTGCTGCGCCTGGTCACCCACTCCGGGCGCCACGCGGACCTCATGGCCACGGTCGAGGCGCTGCGCTCGCTGCCCGTGGTCCGGGACGTGGTCTCCGTGACCCCGGTGGAGACCGGAGAATAGAGCGGGAGCCGGCCGGGCGGCGTCGTCGCACCCTCCCGGACCGGCACCGCACGCCGCGCCCACGCGCGGCACGAGAGCTGAACCGACAACCCCTTCACCCGAGGAGCATCACGGCATGGCACACGTCTGGCAGGGCGTCATCAACGAGTACAGGGACCGGCTGCCCGTGACTGAGCGGACCGAGGTGGTGACCATGGGCGAGGGCGGCACCCCGCTGATCCCGGCGCCCGCGCTGTCCGAGCTCACGGGCTCCACCGTGTGGCTGAAGTTCGAGGGCATGAACCCCACGGGCTCGTTCAAGGACCGCGGGATGACCATGGCCATCACCAAGGCCAAGGAGGCCGGCGCGCAGGCCGTGGTGTGCGCTTCCACGGGCAACACCTCCGCATCCGCCGCCGCGTACGCCAAGCAGGCCGGGATGCGCAGCGCGGTGCTCGTGCCCGAGGGCAAGATCTCGATGGGCAAGATGTCCCAGGCCGTGGCGCACGGTGCGGACATCATCCAGGTGGACGGCAACTTCGACAACTGCCTGGAGGTCGCCCGCAAGCTCTCCGAGTCCTACCCCGTGTTCCTGGTGAACTCCGTGAACCCGTACCGGATCGAGGGCCAGAAGACCGCGGCGTTCGAGGTGGTGGACACGCTGGGCGACGCCCCGGACATCCACGTGCTGCCCGTGGGCAACGCCGGCAACATCACCGCGTACTGGAAGGGCTACCGCGAGTACGCGCAGGATACCCCGGGCACCTCGGGGGAGGTGCTGCCCGCGGTGGCCACGCGCACCCCGGCCATGTGGGGCTTCCAGGCGGAGGGTGCGGCCCCGCTCGTGCTGGGCCACCCCGTGACCGAGCCGGAGACCATCGCCACGGCCATCCGGATCGGCAACCCCGCGTCGTGGGACACGGCGATCGCGGCCCGGGACGAGTCCGGTGGGCTCATCGACGCCGTCACGGACGAGCAGATCCTGGAGGCCCACCGCTGGTTGTCCTCGCGCGAGGGCGTGTTCGTGGAGCCGGGCTCCGCCGCGAGCGTGGCCGGGCTGCTCATGAAGGCGCGCGCGGGGGAGGTGCCCTCGGGCGCCACGATCGTCGCCACGGTGACGGGCCACGGCCTCAAGGACCCGCAGTGGGCGGTCAAGGGTGCCGAGGCCGAGGACGCCCGGGCCGCGGAGCCCCAGCGCGTGCCCTTCGACGTCGTGTCCGTCGCCGCGGCCCTCGGTCTCGCGTGAGCACCCGGGACGCCACGCACGAGCCGGTGTCCGGGCTCTACACGCCCGCCCCGGTGGGCACGTGGGTGCGCGTGAGCGTTCCCGCGTCCACCGGCAACGTGGGCCCGGGCTTCGACTCGCTGGGCCTGGCCCTGGAGCACCGCGACACCGTGACCGTGACCCGCATCGCGCACGGCCTGGAGTTCGAGCTGCACGGTGAGAGCGCGCAGGACGTCCCCCGCACCGCGGAGCACCTCGTGCTGCGGGCCGCGCAGGCCGCGTTCGACGCCGCCGGCGCCGGGGCCCTGCCCCCCGTGCGCCTGAGCGCCCACAACGTGATCCCGCACGGCCGGGGGATGGGCTCCTCCGCGTCCGCCGTGGTCGCCGGGGTGCTCGCGGGCAACACTCTGCTGCCCCGCGCGCTGCGCCTGGACGCGGACACGGTGCTGCAGGTGTGCTCGGCGCTGGAGGGCCACCCCGACAACGTGGCCCCCACCCTGCTGGGCGGGCTGACCATCTCCTACGAGGAGCAGGGCCGGTTCCACTCCGTGCCCGTGCGCGTGCACCCGGACGTGGTGCCCGTGGTGGCCGTGCCGGACTTCGAGGTGGCCACGTCCGTGGCCCGCGGCCTGCTGCCCGAGCACGTGCCGCACCACGATGCCGCGGTCAACGCCGGGCGCGCCGCGCTGCTCGTGACCGCGTTGGGTCAACGCCCGGAGCTGCTGCTGCCGGCCACCCGCGACCTGCTGCACCAGGACTACCGGGCACGCGCCATGACCCCGAGCCACGACCTCGTGACCGGGCTGCGCGAGCGGGGCCACGCGGCACTGATCTCGGGTGCCGGACCCACCGTGCTCGTGCTCGCGCACGGGGAGCGGGCCGCGCGGGCCGCCGAGGCGGCGGTCGCCGAGCTCACGGCCGGGGCGGCGTCGGCGGCGCTTGCCGAGGGTGGAACACCCGTGGCGTGGCGTGTGCGTGCCCTGCGGGTGCCCACCGAGGGTGCTAAAGTGGAGTCATCCACGCAATAGGCCCCGGGTTCACCTCCGCCTGCCGGACGGTGCAGCCCCGCAGTTGAGCCCCGTGCGCAGTGACCCACCGCAGGTGTTCGAAGGCGTCGCCTCTCTGCGATCCTCTCCCGTGCAGCCCCGCCACCTCTGTGATGTGGCAGTCCGCTCGAGCGGGAGAATCGGGGGAATCCATTGCCGATCGCGCGTGCTCACTGCGCGTGTCTTCCGTGGCCCGCCGCGCGCGGCCCACACCCACAACGTCGGGCTGTCGGCGATCTGAAGGCCGCAGCCCCCACCGAGTCAGAAGGAACCTTCGTGACAGAATCCACCGCCCCCGAACAGGGAACGGAATCCTCGAACGCCCAGAGCACCGGCCTCTCCGGCCTCAAGCTCGCCCAGCTGCAGGCGCTCGCCGCGCAGCTCGGCATCACGGGTGCGCGCCGCATGCGCAAGTCCCTGCTGGTCGAGGCCATCGAGGCCCACCAGCGCGGCGGCGCCGTCGCCGCCCGGGACAAGGCCGTGGAGGAGAAGATCGAGCAGACCGCTCGCAAGGCCTCCCAACGCCACACCTCCTCCGGCGACGACGCCGCCCCGGCCAACGGCTCCGACGAGTCCTCCGCGGCCACGTCCTCCGAGGACGCCGACGAGCAGGGCGCCGAGCGGCAGTCCGGTTCGCGCCGCTCCCGCCGTGCCACCGCCGGAGGCGAGCGCCACGGTGCCCGGTCCGCCCAGGAGCAGCCGGACGCGGAGCAGGGCGGCAAGGATCAGGCCGAGGAGCAGGGCCCGGCGCGCCAGGACGGCTCCCAGGACTCGTCCGAGCAGTCCGGGGACTCCAAGGACGGCCGCGGCGGGCGCAACCAGCGGGCTCGCGGCAACCGCGGCGAGAAGTCCTCCCAGCAGGACCGGGACAGCTTCTCCTCGGAGGACAAGCCCGGCAAGCAGGACGGCCGCTCCGAGGGCGGTCGCCAGCGCAACCAGCAGGGCGAGTCCAAGGACGGCGGCCAGGAGCAGAACAACCGCCGCGGCGGCAAGGACAACGGTTCCAAGGACAACGGCTCCCGGGACGGTGGCTCGAAGGACGGCCACTCCAAGGACTCCGGGGACGGCGGCAACCAGGACGGCCAGAACCGCAACGAGCGCCGCAACCGCAACGACCGCGGTGGCAACGACGGCGAGGGCGGCTCCCGCCGCAACCGGCGCAACCGCAACCGCAACGACCGCAACGAGCGCGGGGACCGTTCGGACCGCAACGACCGCAACGAGCGGCGCAACCGCCGCAACCGGAACAACGGTCCGGACGTGGACGACGTCGAGATCACCGAGGACGACGTCCTGCTGCCCGTGGCGGGCATCCTGGACGTGCTCGACAACTACGCGTTCGTGCGCACCTCCGGCTACCTGCCGGGCCCGTCCGACGTGTACGTGAGCCTGTCCCAGGTCAAGAAGAACAACCTGCGCAAGGGCGACGCCGTGGTGGGCGCCATCCGTGCCCCGCGCGAGGGCGAGCAGCACAACAACTCCCGCCAGAAGTTCTCCGCCCTGGTCCAGCTGACCTCGGTCAACGGGCGCACCCCGGAGGAGAACAAGGAGCGGGTGGAGTTCAACAAGCTCGTGCCGCTGTACCCGCAGGAGCGGCTGCGCCTGGAGACCGATCCCAAGAAGATCGGTCCCCGCGTGGTGGACCTGGTGGCGCCGATCGGCAAGGGCCAGCGCGGCCTGATCGTCTCCCCGCCCAAGGCCGGCAAGACCCTCATGCTGCAGTCGATCGCCAACGCGATCACCACCAACAACCCCGAGGTGCACCTCATGATGGTGCTCGTGGACGAGCGCCCCGAGGAGGTCACCGACATGCAGCGCACGGTGAAGGGCGAGGTCATCGCCTCGACCTTCGACCGTCCCGCGGACGACCACACCACGGTGGCGGAGCTCGCGATCGAGCGCGCCAAGCGCCTCGTGGAGATGGGCATGGACGTGGTGGTCCTGCTGGACTCCATGACCCGCCTGGGCCGCGCGTACAACCTCTCGGCTCCCGCGTCCGGGCGCATCCTCTCCGGTGGTGTGGACTCCGCGGCGCTGTACCCGCCCAAGAAGTTCTTCGGCGCCGCGCGCAACATCGAGAACGGCGGCTCGCTCACCATCCTGGCCACGGCTCTCGTGGAGACGGGCTCCAAGATGGACGAGGTGATCTTCGAGGAGTTCAAGGGCACCGGCAACATGGAGCTGCGCCTGTCCCGCCAGCTGGCGGACCGCCGCATCTTCCCGGCCGTGGACGTCAACTCCTCCGGCACCCGCCGCGAGGAGAACCTGCTCTCGCCCGAGGAGATCAAGATCATGTGGCGCCTGCGCCGCGTGCTCTCCGGTCTGGAGCAGCAGCAGGCCCTGGAGCTGCTCACCAGCAAGCTGCGGGACACGCAGTCCAACGCCGAGTTCCTGATGCAGGTCCAGAAGACCACGCTGGCCGGCCACTAGGAACCGCACCCGCGGTCCGCCCGTCCCACCCGTCGATCAAGGAGTCCACCCCATGTCCGATCCTGTTCAGCCGCTGCTGGACGAGCACGCCCAGCTGCAGCGTGAACTGGCGGACCCCGCCGTCCACGCGGACGCCGGACGGGCCCGGAAGCTGGGGCGCCGCTACTCGGAGCTCAACGGCATCGTGGAGGCGCACCGGCGGGTGGAGCGGCTCTCCGAGGACCTCGAGGCCGCGCGCGAGCTCGGGAGCATGGACCCCGAGCTCGCCGCGGAGGTCAAGCCGCTCGAGGAGGAGCTCGCGGTGGCCAGGGAGGCGCTGCGGCGCAAGCTGGTCCCGCGGGACCCGGACGACGGGCGCAACGTGATCCTCGAGGTCAAGGCGGGGGAGGGCGGGGACGAGTCCGCGCTGTTCGCCGGTGACCTGTTGCGCATGTACATGCGCTTCGCGGAGCAGTCCGGTCTCAAGACCGAGATCCTCTCCTCGACCCCCACCGAGCTGGGCGGCTACAAGGACGTCCAGCTGGCGGTCAAGGGCAGCTCCTCGGACCCGTCCGAGGGGGCGTGGGCCCGCTTCAAGTACGAGGGCGGGGTGCACCGGGTGCAGCGCGTGCCCGTGACCGAGTCCCAGGGCCGTGTCCACACCTCGGCCGCCGGGGTGCTCGTGTTCCCCGAGGTGGACGAGCCGGACGAGATCGACATCAGCCAGAACGACCTCAAGATCGACGTCTACCGCTCCTCGGGCCCGGGCGGGCAGTCCGTGAACACCACGGACTCCGCCGTGCGCATCACCCACGTGCCCACGGGCATCGTGGTGTCCATGCAGAACGAGAAGTCCCAGCTGCAGAACCGTGAGGCCGCCATGCGCGTGCTGCGCGCCCGGCTGCTCGCGCACCAGCAGGAGCAGATCGACGCGGAGAACGCCGCCGCCCGCAAGTCCCAGGTGCGCACCGTGGACCGCTCGGAGCGGATCCGCACCTACAACTTCCCGGAGAACCGGATCGCGGACCACCGCACGGGCTACAAGGCCTACAACCTGGACCACGTGCTGGACGGCGCGCTGGAACCGGTGATCGCCTCGGCGGTCGAGCTCGACGAGAAGGCCCGCCTGGAGCAGCTGGGCCAGGACTCGGCGGAGCAGGGGTCCGCGGGCCGGAGGGGCTGACCCGGTGGGCAGCACACTCGCCCAGGCCATCGCGTGGGCCCGCGCCGAGCTCACCGCGGCCGGTGTGGCCTCCCCGGACAACGACGCCGCCCTGCTCGCCGCCCACGCGCTCGGGCTCTCCCGCGGTGAGACCGAGGCCCGGGCGATCCTGGGGTCTCCGGAGCCGGAGGGGTACCGCGAGCTGGTGCACCGCAGGGCCGCGCGCGAGCCCCTGCAGCACATCACGGGCACGGCCCCCTTCCGCCAGCTCGAGCTCGCCGTGGGGCCCGGGGTCTTCGTGCCCCGTCCTGAGACGGAGCTGCTCGTCCAGCTCGCCCTGGACCACGCGCGTGCGTGGCGCGAGGCCGGCGAGGTCCATCCCGCGGTGATCGACCTGGGCACGGGCTCGGGGGCCATCGCCCTGGCCGTGGCGAGCGAGGACCCCGCGTGCCGGGTCACCGCCGTGGAGCGGGAGCCCGCCGCCCTGGCGTGGACCCGTCGCAACCTCGCGGGCACCCGGGTGCGGCTGCTGGAGTGCGACTACCGGGACGTCTCGGTGCCCACCGCCGGGCGGTTCTGCGTGGTGGTCACCAACCCGCCCTACGTCCCCGAGACGGACGTCCCGCGTGATCCCGAGGTGCGGGAGCACGATCCCGCCACGGCCCTCTACGGCGGGGACGCCACGGGGATGCGCCACCCGCTCGCGGCCATGGACACGGCCGTGCGGGTGCTGCGCCCCGGGGGGTCGTTCATCATGGAGCATGCGGAGTCCCAGGTCGAGGCCGTGGCGCACGCGCTGCGCGAGCGGAGTTTCCGCAACGTGGAGCTGCACCGCGACCTCACGGACCGTCCCCGGGCCACCAGCGCGGTGCTGCCCGGGGACCCCGGCAGCTGAGCCGCGGCCGGGCACGGCCACCGCGCCGGCGGGTCAGCCCGGCCGGGCGGCGCGGCGACGGCGCGCGGAACGCACACAGACAGACGGAGAGCGTGAGGAGTTGCTCGTGAGCGAGATCATGTCCTGCGGGACGCAGGAGGAGCTGGAAGCCGCCGTGGCGCGGGCCGCGGAGGTGGCCGGGGACGGCGAGTGCGTGGTGCTGCCCACCGACACCGTCTACGGCATCGGGTGCGACGCCTTCTCGGCCCCGGGCGTGCAGGGGCTGCTCGGCGCCAAGGGGCGCACGCGGGAGATGCCCCCGCCCGTGCTCATCGCCCGCCCGGAGGTCATGGACGCCCTCGCGGACGAGATCTCGGACGACGCCCGCGCCCTGGCCCGGGCGTTCTGGCCCGGTGCCCTGACCATCGTGTGCTGGGCGCGGCCCTCGCTCGGGTGGGACCTCGGCGAGACCCACGGGACGGTGGCCCTGCGTGTTCCCGACGACGCCGTGACCCGCGCGGTGCTGGAGCGGGTGGGCCCCATGGCGGTCTCCTCCGCCAACCGCACGGGGATGCCCGCGGCCCGCACGGCCGAGCAGGCCCGGGAGATGCTCCAGGACCGCGTGGCGCTGTACCTCGAGGCCGGGCCCCGGCCCGTCCGGGAACCGGCCGCCGGTGCGCGGGACGCCGCCTCGACCATCGTGGACTGCACGGGGGAGACCCCGGTGGTGCTGCGCCACGGCGCCATCACCCTGCAGCGGCTGCGCGAGGTGGTGCCGGCCGTGCACGGGGGTGGCACGGAGGACGCGCCCGCACCGACCGAGCCCGGCGCGGATCCCGCGAGCGCGGCGCCAGGGACGACCGGTGCGTCGGTTCCGGGCTCGGGTGCCGGAAACGACGCCGCTGCTCACGCCGACGGCTCTGCCGTGCCGGCCACTTCTCCGGCCGGGGAGAGCGGGGCGGACACCGCGGACCAGGAACTCATCACCGCCATGGTGCAGGATGCCGCCGGATCGGACACCGCTTCCGTGGACCAGCTCCGGGACCGTGACGGCTCACCGGAACCGCGCTGGAACGGCACCCGGGCGCTCAGCATGGACGAGGCGCAGCTGCTGGTGGCGGGGGACCGGGACGAGAGCGCGAGTATGCGGGCCCACCACGATCTGCCCGGCGAGGACCGCCCCGCGCACTGAGCGCACGTGCACGGTTCGCACGGCATGCGTGAACCCAACACACGGGTCGCACGGCGCACGCCCGCCGATCGCACGGCGCACGCGCACCCAGCGCGCGGATCGCACGGCAGAGGCGGACTGGGCGGACGGTGGCACCGCACCTCGGCGGCGTCGTTCCCGGCGCATGCGGCGGACGAGCCGGACCGACGCGTGCACCCGGGTCGCATGCCACCGGGCCTTGAGGAAGATGTCCGCGGACCGGGTGGGCGCCGCGGCCCGCCGGGTCTCAGCGTCCGAGGGCCAGGTGCGCCTGGCGCAGGACCTCCTGGACGTGGGGCTCGGGGAGCACACCGTTCTCGTGGGCCCACCCGGGGACCTGCTCCTGGCCGAACCACGTGACCTCCAGGCGGCGGATGGCCCCGGCGTAGCGGTGGCCCGCGACTCCCGAGGCGAAGCGCGCCGAGGCGATCGCCGCGCGGCACAGCCACGGCGGCAGGGCCAGGGGATCGCGGCGGCCCGCGTCGCGCAGCACGGAACCGGTGGTCGCGCCCTCCCAGGGCTGCAGGATCACCGGGGGCAGGGGCCGCGGGAACTCGCCGACCGCCACCGTGAACTGCGCGAGCGCGGTCACGGACGTCACGGGGGTGTGCGCGGAACCGTCCCCGGCCACGGAGCTCAGGGGGGAGGACGCGAAGCGCGCGAGCATACGGGTGGTGCGGCGCTCGCTGCCCATCACCGAGGTCGCCCGGATCACGGTGAGCTGGGGAGCGCCCTGCTCGGAGCGCCACTCGGAGTGCAGGCGGTACAGGGCGGACTCGCCCAGCGCCTTGGAGAAGGAGTAGGGGGAGAACGGGGCGGTGCGGATGGACTCGTCGAGCACCGGGGCGTCCGCCTGCACGGAGGCCGAGCTCATGTGGATCACCCGGCGCACCCCCGTGCGGTGGGCCGCCAGGGCCACGAGCACCGGCAGCAGGGCGTTGGCCCCGGTGAGGGACTGCTGGTGCGTCTGGTCCGGGGCGGCCAGGCCCGCGGCGTTGACCACCGTGTCCGCTCCCGCGAAGGAGTCGGCCAGGTAGTCGATCACCGACTCCAGCCGCTGGGCGTGCTCCACGAGGTGGTGGACGGTCGTGGCCGGCGAGGCGAGACGCGGCGAGGCCACCGGTGTCACCGGGATCTCCCGTGCCTGCAGGGCCGTGGTGATGGCGGAACCGATGAAGCCCGTGGCTCCGAGCACGCGCCAGCTGTGAACCGTCACTGTGTGTCTCCTCCCGTGGTGGTGCGTCCATCGTACGGTAGCGCCCCGGAGCGCTCCGGGGACCTCCACCGGCACGGCGCGGGTGCCCCGACGTCCAGCCGGCCTCCGGGTGCGCGTTGATAGACTCCGACAGTTCACCGGCACCCGGCACGCTCCCCACCGGGCGGGCCCGCCGCGGAACGGATCAGCACCGCACACCACGAGTCGTCCCGGGGGCGTCATGACCGCAAGCAGTCCGAAGGCCGCCGCCCAGTCGGGCACGAACGTGGGTGTCGCGTGCGTCACGCAGGACCGCCCCGAGGACGTCGCCACCCTGATCGACGCGCTGCGGGTCCAGACCGACCCCGTCGCGAGTCTGAGCCTCGTGGACGCCGGGCGCACCCCGTTGGACGAGGCGGAGCTGCGCGAGCGGATCGGGGGAGCGTTCGAGCTGAACTACCGCCGCTCCGAGGCCAACCTCGGCGGTGCCGGCGGTTTCGCCCTGGCGATTCTCACCGCGCTCGCGAGTGGTGCGCAGCAGGTGTGGCTCATGGACGACGACGCCCACCCCGAGGACCCCGACTGCCTGCGGATCCTTCGCGCGGCCGCCCGCGACCGCGGCCTGGCCGTGGTCTCACCGCTGATCGTGGCCCCGCAGGACCACAGCCTGCTGTCCTTCCCGTACCGACTGGAGGGCGGGATCACCCACCGGCGCGCGGACCTCGAGCCCCTGGGCTTCCTGGACTCGTACGCCAACTTCTTCAACGGTGCCCTCGTGGACGAGTCCGTGTTCTTCCGGGTGGGGCTGCCGGACTTCAAGCTGTTCCTGCGCGGGGACGAGGTGGACTTCCTCGTGCGGCTGCGCCGGAGCGGGCTGCCGTTCGGCACGGTCACCACCACCGCGGTGTCCCACCCGCCGGGATGGGACGAGGAGCACGTGGTGGTCCCGGGCAGGCTGCAGGTGCTGATCCCCCCGGGGGAGTTCAAGCAGCGCCACTTCTTCCGCAACCGCGGCTACGTCTCGTGGCACTACAAGCGCGTGGTGCAGCTGGGCGCGGACGCGATCGGCTACCCCGCCCACTACCTCAGGAACCGCGACCTGAAGGGGCTGCGGACCTGGGCCAAGCTCTACACGGACGGCATGCGCGGGCGGGGTTTCGGTGGCCCTCGCTGAGGCCCTGGACCCTGCCGGGTTCCCCGTCCCGTTCTCGGTGCTGCTGCCCGTGTACCGGGCGGACACGCCGGAGCGGCTGCGTCGGGCCGTGGAGTCCAACACCGTGGAGCAGACCCGCCCGCCCGCGGAGGTGCTGATCGTCCAGGACGGCCCCGTGGCGGCGTCGTTGGACCGTGAGATCCACCGCCTCGAGGCCGAGTCCCCGGTGCCCGTGCGGGTGCTGCGCCTGGCGCGCAACCAGGGCCTCGCGCACGCCCTGGACGCCGCCCTGCCACGGTGCGCGCACGACGTCGTCGCGCGGGCCGACGCGGACGACGTCGCCTACCCGCGGCGCTTCGAGCTGCAGCTGCCGCTCGTGGAGGACGGCGCGGACCTTGTGGGCGCGTCCATGCACGAGATCGGCGACGACGAGTCCCGGCCCGTGGCCCTGCGCACGGCACCCGTGGGTGCCGAGCGGATCGCGGCCGTGAGCCGGCGCCGCAACCCGATCTCCCACCCCACTGTGGTGTTCCGGCGCAGCGCAGTCCAGGCCGTGGGCGGCTACGAGGACGTCCCGATGGCCGAGGACTACTGGCTGTGGGCCAGGATGCTGCACGCGGGCGCGGACGTGCGCAACGTCGCGGAACCCCTGGTGGGCTACCGGATCTCGGCGGGCTCCTACGAGCGCCGCGGCGGCTACCGCGTGCTGCGGGCCGAACTGGGTCTGCAGGCCCGGCTGCGGTCCCTCGGGCACGTGGGGTTCCTACAATGGGCCACGAACGTCATGGTGCGTGGCGGCTACCGGTTCGTGCCCCTGCGGGTGCGCGAGACCGCCTACCGGCTCATGGTGGGCCCCCGCAACGGCTGAGCCGCGCACCCGAAAGGACTTGTCACCCCATGGTCAACCCCGTCACCACCCCCCGAGCGGACAAACCGGTCGCGTGGCTGTGGATCCAGATGATCCTGGACTCGGTTGCGTGGATCGTGGCGCTGTGGGTGGCCGTGCTGCTGCGCTTCGAGCTGCACATCGAGCTGGTCTCCGTGGGCGGGGTGGTCGTCGCGTGCCTCGTGGCGGTGGTGCTGCAGCTGCTCGTGGGGTTCTCCTTCGCCCTGTACAAGGGGCGCTACTCGTTCGGCAGCTTCGAGGAGGCCAAGCTGCTGGTGGTGGTCACGGTGATCGTGACCGCCCTGCTCGAGGGCGTGCTGCTGGTCTTCGGCGTCTCGCTGTGGATCCCACGGTCCCTCGGTTTCATCGCCTTCCCCTTCGCGTGCCTGCTGATGGCCGCGTTCCGCTACCTCAAGCGCATGTACCAGGAGTCCACGGCCAAGCCCGGTGACCAGGCCCAGAACGTGGTGATCTTCGGCGCCGGTGCGCTCGGCACGTTCCTGGTCCACCGCATGATGCAGGACCCGGCCTCGGGCTTCCTGCCGGTGGCCCTGCTCGACGACGACCCCGCCAAGAAGCACCTGCGGATTTCCTCCGTGCCGGTCATGGGCACCCTGCACGACGCCGCCTCCGTCCTGGAGCACACGCGCGCCGGGGTGCTGATCGTGGCCGTCGCGGACGTGGACCCCCGCACCATGCGCCGCGTCTCCGACGCCGTGGAGGGCACGGGCACCCGCGTGATGACCGTCCCGCCGCTGAGCGACATGCTCACCGGCGCGCACCAGAGCGTGGACCTGCGGGACATCTCCATGGAGGACCTGATCGGGCGCCGCCCCGTGGACATCCACGTGGACGCGATCGCCGGCTACGTCACGGGCAAGCGCGTGCTGGTCACCGGTGCCGGCGGCTCCATCGGCTCCGAGCTGTGCCGCCAGCTCGTGGGCTTCGAGCCGTCCGAGCTGATCATGGTGGACCGGGACGAGTCCGGGCTGCAGGCCACCCAGATCTCCATCACCGGCCGCGGGCTGCTGGACGGCAACGACACCGTGCTGTGCGACATCCGGGACACCGACGCCGTGTCCAAGGTCTTCGAGGACCGCCGCCCCCAGGTGGTCTTCCACGCCGCGGCCCTCAAGCACGTCTCCCTGCTGGAGCAGTACCCGGACGAGGCCTGGAAGACCAACGTGATGGGCTCCCTGCACGTGCTCAGCGCGGCGGCCGCCGTGGACGTGGACGTGTTCGTGAACATCTCCACGGACAAGGCGGCCAACCCCACCACGGCCCTGGGACACTCCAAGCGCGTCGCGGAGAAGCTCACCGCCTGGATGGGGGACCGCACGGGCAAGCGCTACGCGTCCGTGCGCTTCGGCAACGTGTTCGGTTCGCGCGGGTCCATGCTGCCGCTGTTCGCGGAGCAGATCCGCCAGGGCGGGCCCATCACGGTCACCCACCCGGACGCCACCCGCTACTTCATGACCATCCCGGAGGCCTGTCAGCTGGTGATCCAGGCCGGAGCGATCGCCCGCGGGGGAGAGGTGCTCATCCTGGACATGGGCCAGCCCGTGCGGATCATGGACATCGCCCAGCGGCTGCGCTCGATGTCCGGGCGGGAGGACATCCGCATCGAGATCACCGGGCTGCGCCACGGCGAGAAGCTGCACGAGGACCTCATCGGGGCGGGGGAGACGGACGAGCGCCCCTTGCACCCCAAGATCTCCCACGCCAAGGCCGAACGCCTGGACCCGGCCAACCTGGACCGCCACGTGTGGAAGGTGCGCGGCGGGATGATGTTCACCGGCTCCATCCCGCAGGTCGCGGTCAGCACCCAGCCGAGGATCACCGACTTCTCGGTGCCGCGCGCCGCGGAGCGCTCGGGCACCTCCGGCGGTCGGCGCGACGACGACGCCGCCCCGGGATCGTCCGGCTCCTCCGCTCCCGGTGGCGCCACCTCGGCCGCCACGACCCCGGTGCCCCCGGACGAGCCGGGCTCCGGCCACCCCGGTGGCACCGCGCGGACGGGAGGGGACTCATGAGCGCCGTGGCAGTGTCCGTTTCCCTGGTCCCCGCCGCATGGGCGTCCGGCCTCCCTGGCGCGGTCATTCCCGGTGCTGCCGCCGCGCAGATCGCGGCCGCGGGGCCCGGACAGCCGTGGCTCGCACCCCACGCGCACCCCCTGGGACTCGCGCCCGCCGCGGGGGCCTGGGTCCCGGACCTCGTGACCGGTCCGGCCGCGCTGTCCGACGGCGACGCGCTGCGGATGATCCTGGGGCTCGCGCCCTGGACCCTCGGCCTCGCGTTCGCGCTCTCGGCCGTGCTGCCGTTCGCGGTGCGTCCGCTGCTGACGCGGTGGGGCGTCGTCGACATCCCCTCGGACAGGTCCTCGCACTCCCGCCCGGTGCTGCGCGGCATGGGCCTGGCCGTGGCGCTCGCGCTGATCCTCAGCTACGGCGCGGCCCTGGTGACCGGGCTGATCCCCGTCGACCGCTCGATCGCCCTGGTGGTGCTCGCCATGACCGTCGGCAGCGCCGCGCTCGGCTGGGCCGAGGACTACCGCGGGGTGTCCATCGGCGTGCGGCTCGGGGTGCAGGCGCTGATCGGCGCACTGGGTACCGCCGCGCTGATCGTGGCCCTGGGCATTCCCGCGTGGTGGTGGCCCGTGGGGGTCGCGGCCACGGTGGCCTACATCAACATCGCCAACTTCATGGACGGGATCAACGGTATCTCCGGGCTGCACGGCGGCGCGGTGGGCCTGCTCTACGCGTGGGCCGGCGGCGTCAACGACATGGCCTGGATGGTGTGCGCAGGCCTCGCCCTGGCCGGTGCGTTCCTCGGCTTCCTGCCCTGGAACCTGGGCCGCGGCACGGTGTTCCTGGGGGACGTGGGCTCCTACGTGCTGGGCGGGGCCATTGCGGCGATGGCGATCGGCGCGTTCCTCTCGGGCGTGTACGTGGAGTTCCTGCTGCCGCCCCTGCTCATCTACCTCGCGGACACCGCCGTGACGCTCGTGCTGCGGATCCGCCGCGGCGAGGTCTGGTACAAGCCGCACCGCCAGCACGCCTACCAGCGGCTCACGGACGCCGGTCTCAGCCACGTGCAGTCCGCCCTTACGGTCACCGCGGCCACGGTGCTCGTGAGCCTGATCTCGCTCTACGGGCTGCGCGCCAACGGCACGGGCTCGGTGGTCGCCGGGCTCGCCGTGGTGCTCGTGGTGGTCGCGTACCTCGCCGCCCCGGTCCTGCTCGCCCGCAGGCGCCCCGCCGGCCGGGAGCCGCGCGCGTGAGCGCTCCCGCGCCGGCCACCCCGCACGACGCCGCCGCCCCCGGCCGCCCGTCGTACGCGCCGGGAGCCCGCGCCGCCGCCGCCGGGGCCATGTTGCTCGCCGTGCTGCTGCTCGTCGCGGCCTACCGCCCGGGCCTCGGGGACGGCGTCCGCTCCGCCTGCTTCGGCGGGGGACTCGTGCTGCTGAGCGCCGGGGCCACCGTACTGGTGGCCGCCCAGCTGTTCCGCACCGCACCGGCGGCCACCGCCCCCGCGCTCGCGGCCCTCTACCTGATCAAGGTCCTCGCGTTCGGGTGGCTGCTGCTCGTCCCCGGGACGCCCCCCTGGCTGGCGCCGGGGACCTTCCTTACCGCAGTGCTCACCGTGCTCGCGGCCACAACGGTGGGTTCCGCCGTGCTGGCCCACCGCGTGAGCACGCGGGAGGCCCGACTGGTGGCCGCCGCCGCACCCGCAGCCCCCTCCGAGAAGGAGACACCATGACCACGCCACAGGATCCCCGAGGGCCGCGCCGGACACCGGGGCTGCGCTCCGCCTCGGAGCGCTACACCCGGGCCGCACGCCAGGACACCCTGCACACGGCGGGGGAGCTCGTGGAGCGCGGAGGACTCGGCGGAGGACTCGCCGTGCTGCTGTACGTCGTGGTCGGTGCGGCGTTTTGGAGTTTGATAGGCTGGCTCCTGGATCACCTGCTGGGAACACGGTGGATAGTGATCGCGGGAGCCGTCTTCGGCGCGTCCGCCGGGGTGTACCTCGGCTACCTCCACATGAGGGACGCTCTGAACCGCAGCACCACCCCGCAGAAGACCCCCTCGGAGACAAGGACGTCAGCCGAACCGGGCCCACGGCCCGGCGCGTGACCGGTCTGGATACCGCAGAAAGGACCCGTATTGAACCCCGCCCTGAGGATTCCGGCCGAATTCGTGGCCCCGTCCACGGAAGACATGCATCTTCCCCCGTTCTTCGAGGTCGGTTCGTTCGCCTTCGGCAAGCAGACCCTGCTGATCCTCCTCTCGGTGGTGCTGATCGCTGGCTTCTTCATGTTCGTGATCCGGCGCCGAGCCATGGTCCCTTCCAAGGGTCAATACCTGGGTGAGATGGGCTACGGGTTCGTGCGCAACCACCTGGGCCGCGACATCATCGGCGAGAAGGACTTCCGCCCGTTCGTGCCCCTGCTGTTCACCTTTTTCTTCTTCCTGCTGGTGAACAACCTCTTCGGGTCCATCCCCGTGCTGCAGCTTCCCACCTTCTCCCACCCGGGCTCCGCGTACATCCTCGCGGCCATCGCCTACGTGATTTGGGTGGGCGTGGGCATCAAGCGCCACGGCCTCGGGCAGTTCATGGTCAAGATGACCATGCCCCCGAACGTCCCCAAGATCCTCTACGTGATCCTGATCCCGCTCGAGTTCCTCTCGAACCTCATCATCCGCCCCGTGACCCACGCCCTGCGTGTGTTCGCCACCATGTTCGCCGGTCACATGGCCATCATGGTCGCGGCGGCCCTGACCGCGTTCCTCGCCACCGAGGTGGGCGGCGTGATGGGCATCGGCGGTTCCGTGTTCGGCATCGTGCTGGGACTGTTCATCTACTTCCTCGAGGTCCTCATCCAGGTCCTCCAGGCCTACATCTTCACCCTGCTGTTCGCCGTGTACGTACAGGGCGCACTGCAGGAGGGGCACTAGCCCCACGAAGGAGCGCGACCCCCGGGCCGCTCACCCCTGACCATCGCCCGCTTACGACTCCCGTAACGGCACCACGGCCCGCACCCGCGGGCACCCAGAAAGGAAATATCCACAATGGAAGGTTCGCTTAGCGTCATTGGCTACGGTCTCGCTGCCATCGGCGGTGGCATCGGTGTGGGTCTCATCTTCGCTGCCTACATGCAGTCCGTGGCCCGCCAGCCCGAGTCCCAGCGCGTCCTGCAGCCCATGCTGTTCATGGGCTTCGCAGTGGTCGAGGCCCTGGCCATCCTGGGCCTGGTCCTCGCGTTCATCAAGTAGGGCAAGGCCCATCGGACAAGCCCTAACTAGAGAACAGGAATCGCGCTCATGAACGCAATGGTGTTGGCAGCCGAAGAGGCCAATCCTCTCATCCCGGACGTCTGGGAAATGCTGATTACCGGCATCGGGTTCGTGATTCTGCTCTTCATCGCGATCAAGTACATCGTCCCGGCGTTCGAGAAGGTCTTCAAGGACCGCGCGGACGCCATCGAGGGTGGACTTGCCAAGGCCAAGGCCGCTCAGGCCGAGGCCAAGGCGGCTCGCGACGAGTACAACCAGCAGCTCGAAAGTGCCCGCCTCGAGGCCCAGAAGATCCGTGAGGAAGCTCGCTCAGAGGGCGAGAAGATCCTGGCGGACTTCAAGGACCGGGCCAACATGGAGTCGGCTCGGATCACCGAGAACGCGCACAAGGCCATCGAGGCCGAGCGTGCCGCGGCCGTCGTCTCCCTGCGGGACGAGGTCGGCACGTTGGCAACACAGCTCGCGTCCAAGATCGTCGGTGAGTCCCTCAACGACGACGACCGCGCCAACCGCGTGGTGGATCGCTTCCTGGCGGACCTGGATGCCGAGCAAGGTCGCACGGGAGCTGCACGGTAATGGCAGAAGCATCGAACGAACCCTACCGTCCGCTCACCGTGGACGTGGACCGCTGGGCGGCGGCCGCAACCCCCGAGATCGCGCACCAGCTGTTCGAGATCGTGGACATCGTGGACGCCAACGGCGCACTGCGCCGTGCCCTCACGGATCCCTCCCGCTCCGGCGAGGACCGCGCACGTCTCGTGCACACGCTCCTCGACGGGCGGGCGAACGAGGTGGCCGTGGACATCGTGGCCGAGCTCGCCTCCCAGCGCAGCGCCACCGAGCGCCAGCTGGGGGACGGGATCGAACGCACCGCGGTGCTCGTCGCGGCGGCCGCCGCGGAGAACCGCGGGGGCGGACACGCCCTCGAGGCCCTCGTGGACGACCTCATCCGGTTCAAGTCCATGCTGGACCGCTCCGCGGACGTCCAGCGGGCGTTCTCGGACTCCCGCGCGAGTGCCGAGGCCAAGGTCACCCTGGCCCGTCGACTCGCGCACACGGAGTCCGACGAGGCGGCCCTGCTGATCGAGCGCGCCGTGAGCGCTCCGCGCGGATCCCTCCCCGGTCGGCTGCTGGAGCAGTTCGCCCAGTGGGTCGCGGACCGGCAGCAGCGCTGGATCGCTCGCGTGGAGACGGCCCGACCGCTGGGCGAGGAGCAGCTGGCCAGGCTGCAGGACGGTCTGAACCGCCTGTACGGCCGGGACCTCAAGCTCACCACCGAGACCAATCCTTCGCTGGTCGGAGGCCTGCGCGTGCAGGTCGGTGAGGAGATCATCGACGGTTCGCTCACGCACCGGCTGGGCCAGCTGCAGCAGCGGATCGGGGCCTGATCCTCTCGTGGAGCGAGGATCGCGGGGAGTCGGTCGGTGCCGGCATCTCGTCGCGTTGCCTCCACGGGCCGCCCGAGCGGCTGCACGGCGATGGGGCAACGCATCGCGACAAATACAAGCTTGGTCATTGCTGACGCGATGATCACACGACGTAGAGAGCAGGGACAGCAGATGGCCGATGTGACCATCAATGCCGATGAAGTCCGTAGCGCGCTGAACGATTTCGCGGCGTCCTACGATCCCGGCAACGTAGAACGAGTGGAAGTGGGGCGCGTGTCGTCCGCGGCGGACGGCATCGCCCATGTGGAGGGTCTGCCCTCCGTCATGGCCAACGAGTTGCTCAAGTTCGAGAACGGGGTGCTGGGCCTGGCCCTGAACCTCGACACCCGCGACATCGGCGTCGTGGTGCTCGGCGACTTCCAGGGCATCGAGGAGGGCCAGGAGGTCCACCGCACCGGAGAGGTCCTCTCCGTGCCCGTGGGCGAGGGCTACCTCGGTCGCGTGGTCGACCCCCTGGGTGAGCCCCTCGACGACCTCGGTCCCATCGCGACCGACGGCCGCCGTGAGCTCGAGCTCCAGGCCCCGGGCGTGACCATGCGCAAGTCGGTGCACGAGCCGCTGCAGACCGGCATCAAGGCCATCGACGCCATGATCCCGATCGGGCGCGGGCAGCGTCAGCTGATCATCGGCGACCGCCAGACCGGCAAGACCGCCATCGCGGTGGACGCCATCCTGAACCAGCGCTCCAACTGGGAGTCCGGCGACGTCGAGAAGCAGGTCCGCTGCATCTACGTGGCGGTGGGGCAGAAGGCCTCCACCATCGCGGCCGTGCGCCAGACCCTCGAGGACAACGGCGCGCTGGAGTACACCACCATCGTGGCGGCCCCGGCCTCCGAGTCCGCGGGTCTGAAGTACCTCGCCCCCTACGCTGGCTCGGCCATCGGCCAGCACTGGATGTACGGCGGCAAGCACGTGCTGATCGTCTTCGACGACCTCTCCAAGCAGGCCGAGGCCTACCGTGCCGTGTCCCTGCTGCTGCGGCGTCCCCCGGGACGCGAGGCGTACCCCGGTGACGTGTTCTACCTGCACTCCCGCCTGCTGGAGCGATGCGCGAAGCTCTCAGACGAGCTCGGTGCGGGGTCGATGACCGGTCTGCCGATCATCGAGACCAAGGCGAACGACGTCTCGGCGTTCATCCCGACCAACGTCATCTCCATCACCGACGGTCAGATCTTCCTGCAGTCGGACCTCTTCAACGCCAACCAGCGCCCCGCCGTGGACGTGGGCATCTCGGTGTCCCGCGTGGGCGGTGCCGCGCAGGTCAAGGCCATGAAGAAGGTCTCCGGCACGCTGAAGCTGGACCTCGCGTCCTACCGGTCGATGCAGGCGTTCGCCATGTTCGCCTCGGACCTGGACGCGGCGTCCCGCCAGCAGCTGACCCGCGGCGAGCGTCTCATGGAGCTGCTCAAGCAGCCCCAGTACACGCCGTACCCCGTGGCCGACCAGGTCGTCTCCATCTGGGCGGGCACCACCGGCCAGCTCGACGACGTCGACGTCGCCAACGTGGCGGACTTCGAGCGTGCCCTGCTGGACCAGGTGCGCCGGACCACCAACGTGATGGACTCGATCAACTCCACGGGCAAGCTCGAGGACGATGCCGTGGCCGCCCTCAAGACGGCCGTGGCGGAGGTCAAGCGCGACTTCCACGGTTCCAAGCACGGGATCGAGCCCGGAGTCGAGGAGCACGAGTCCCTGGGCGCGACCGCTGTGAACCAGGAAACGATCGTCAAGAAGTAGCCGCTGAGGTGGTGCGCCGGGACCCGGCGCACCACCGCGGTGCCGAAAGGAAAATCCATGGGAGCGCAGATTCGGGTCTACCGACAGAAGATCGCGTCCACGTCGTCCATGAAGAAGATCTTCAAGGCGATGGAGATGATCGCGACCTCGCGCATCAACAAGTCCCGTCAGGCTCTCGAGGGTGCGTACCCGTACGCCAACGCGCTGACCCGCGCGGCCTCCCAGATCGCCACGCAGCACAACATCTCCCACCCCCTGACTACGGTCCCGGACCAGGTGCGGCGCTCTGCCGTGATGGTCTTCACCTCGGACCGCGGTCTCGCGGGGTCCTACTCCTCCAACGTGCTCAAGCGCACGGAGGAGCTGCTGGAGCTGCTGCGCTCGCAGGGCAAGGAAGCTCGCGTGTACCTGGTGGGCCGCAAGGCCAAGGCGTACTTCGACTTCCGGCACCGTGAGTACGACGAATTCTGGACGGGCAACACGGACAACGCCAGCACGGAGCGCGCCGAGGAGCTCACGGAGCGGCTGATGCACGACATCAGCGCCCCGCACGAGGACGGGGGCGTGGACGAGGTGCTGCTGGTGTACACGCAGTTCAAGTCCATGGTCACGCAGGAGCCGCGGGTGCTGCGGCTGCTGCCGCTCGAGATCGCGGACGCCAACGACCTCGGGGACGACGTCTCCGAGCGTTTCGAGGACCTGCGGGAGCACGCCAGCCACTTCGAGTTCGAGCCGAACCCGGAGGAAGTGTTCAACGAGATCCTGCCGCGCTACGTGCGGGCGCGGGTGTACTCGGCGCTGTGCCACGCGGCGTCGAGCGAGCTGGCCTCGCGCCAGCGGGCCATGAAGGCCGCCGGTGACAACGCCACGGAGCTCATCAAGAAGTACACGCGTCTGATGAACAACGCCCGCCAGGCGGAGATCACCACCGAGTTGACCGAGATCGTCAGTGGCGCCGAGGCCCTCTAGGCCCGCGCCCCGCCCATTGCCAGCCGAAACGAAGTGAGAGAAATGACTGCCACCATCAATGACCAGGCCGCACAGCCGGTGACGGGCGGCGGCGTCGGCCGCATCGCCCGAGTCATCGGTCCCGTGGTCGACGTCGAGTTCCCCGAGAACCAGGTTCCGGGCCTCTACAACGCACTGACCGCGGACTACGATTTCAACGGCAAGCCCCGACGGATCACGTTCGAGACCGCCCAGCACCTCGGCACCAACGTGGTGCGTGCCATCTCCCTGCAGCAGACCGACGGGCTGGTGCGCGGCACCCCGGTGCAGGACACCGGCGCCCCCATCTCCGTGCCCGTGGGCGACGTGGTCAAGGGCCACATCTTCAACGTGCTCGGTGACGCGCTGGACCTGCCCACCGACGAGCTGGACATCCAGGAGCGCTGGCCCATTCACCGCAAGGCGCCGTCCTTCGCGGAGCTCGAGGGCAGCACCGAGATGATGGAAACGGGCATCAAGTCCATCGACCTGCTGACCCCGTACATCAAGGGTGGCAAGATCGGCCTGTTCGGAGGCGCCGGTGTGGGCAAGACCGTGCTCATCCAGGAGATGATCACGCGTGTGGCCCGCAACTTCGGTGGCACCTCCGTGTTCGCCGGTGTGGGCGAGCGCACTCGTGAGGGCAACGACCTGTGGGTCGAGATGGAGGAGGCGGGCGTTCTCAAGGACACCGCCCTCGTGTTCGGCCAGATGGACGAGCCGCCCGGAACGCGTCTGCGCGTGGCCCTGACCGGTCTGACCATGGCGGAGTACTTCCGCGACGTGCAGAACCAGGACGTGCTGCTGTTCATCGACAACATCTTCCGGTTCACGCAGGCCGGCTCCGAGGTGTCCACGCTGCTGGGCCGCATCCCCTCCGCCGTGGGCTACCAGCCCACACTCGCGGACGAGATGGGTGTGCTGCAGGAGCGCATCACCTCCACGCGCGGGCACTCCATCACGTCCATGCAGGCCATCTACGTGCCCGCGGACGACTACACGGACCCGGCCCCCGCGACCACGTTCGCGCACCTGGACGCGACCACCGAGCTTTCGCGTGAGATCGCCTCGCGTGGTCTGTACCCGGCGATCGACCCGCTGTCCTCGACCTCCCGCATCCTGGATCCGCAGTACGTGGGCCAGACGCACTACGACGTCGCCACCCGCGTGAAGTCGATCCTGCAGGAGAACAAGGAGCTGCAGGACATCATCGCGATCCTGGGTGTGGAGGAGCTCTCCGAGGAGCAGAAGGTCGTGGTCTCCCGCGCCCGCCGCATCGAGCAGTTCCTGTCCCAGAACACCTACACCGCCAAGCAGTTCACCGGCGTGGAGGGCTCCACCGTCCCGCTGGAGGAGACCATCGAGGCCTTCGGCAAGATCTGCGACGGCGAGCTGGACAACGTTCCGGAGCAGGCGTTCTACAACGTGGGCGGTCTGGACGACGTCATGCGACGCTGGGACGAGATCAAGGCCGAGACGGGCGAGAAGTAAGCCATGGCCGAGCTCATCGTGGAAATCGTCGCCCTGGATCGCAAGATCTGGGCGGGTGCCGCGCGGCTGGTCCGTGTGCGCACCACCGAGGGCGACATCGGCATCATGCCCGGTCACGAGTCCATGGCCGGTCTGCTCAAGCCGGGCGAGTTCGCGATCGACCGCGTGGACGGGGACCGGCTCGGCGGCCGGATCGACTCCGGACTCGTGTCGGTGGACGACAACCGCGTGACGGTGGTGGCCGACAAGGTCACCCTGGACGCGGAGCAGCGGTCCGCCTGATCCGCAACCGCCAGGTCGACGTCGACCCCCGTGCCCCGCTGGGGTGCGGGGGTCGTCGCCGTTCGGCCACCCTGTGACGGGGTGCGTGGACGCCACGCCCGCCGGAGCACGGCAGGAGGGGCGCCACCGCGCCCGAGGAGGAAACGTGGAAGAGACGATCGAGGTTCACGGACCCACGGTGGTCCAGGGGCGGCTGCCCGTGTACGGGGCCAAGAACAGTGTGCTCAAGCTCATGGCCGCGGCCCTGCTCGCCCCGGGCTGCTCCACCATCACCAACGTCCCGGAGATCCAGGACGTCACCGTGATGGCGGAGCTGCTGCGCCGGCTGGGCTGCGACGTGCACTACGACGCCGCCGGGCGAACCGTGGCGATCGACGTCCCCGAGGAGCTGGGTCACCAGGCCGACTACGACCTCGTGCGCGCCATGCGTGCCTCGATCTCCGTGTTGGGTCCGCTGATGGCCCGCTGCCGGCGTGCGGAGGTCGCGCTGCCGGGCGGCGACGCGATCGGCACCCGCGGTCTGGACATGCACCGTGCGGGGCTCGAGGCCATGGGCGCGACACTGAGCATCGAGCGGGGGTTCCTGCGCGCGAGCGCCCCCGGCGGACTCGTGGGCGCCACCTACCGCCTCGGCTATCCGTCCGTCGGTGCCACCGAGAACCTCATGACGGCGGCCACCACGGCGCGGGGGGTCACCGTTCTGGAGAACGTGGCGCGTGAGCCCGAGATCGTGGACATCGGGCGCATGCTCCAGGCCATGGGTGCCAGGATCGACGGGCTGGGCACCACCACGCTGACCATCACGGGCGTGTCAGCCCTGCACCCGGTGACGCACCGGACCGTGGCGGATCGCATCGTGGCCGGCACGTGGGCGTTCGCGGCCGCCGTCACGGGCGGGACGGTGGAGATCGCCGGAGCGGAGCCGGAGCACATGGCCGTGGTGCTGGACAAGCTGCGCGCGGCCGGCTGCGAGATCACCACGGGGCAGGGGGTACTCACGGTCAGGGGACCCGAGCGGCCGCGGGCGATCAACGTGTCCACGCTGCCGTACCCGGGCTTCCCCACGGATCTGCAGCCGTTCGTGGTGGCCCTCAACGCGGTGGCGGAGGGGTCCGGGATCATCACCGAGAACGTGTTCGAGGCCCGCTGGGGCTTCACCGCGGAGCTGGAACGGCTCGGGGCCAGGGTGCACCTGGACGGCCACCACGCCCGGGTGGACGGCGTGCCCGCTCGCACTCTCTCGGGCGCTCCCGTCGAGGCCATGGACATCCGCGCCGGAGCGGCCCTGGTGATCGCGGGCATGGCCGCGGAGGGCACCACGGAGGTCTCCGGGGTGGAGCACATCGACCGGGGCTACGAGCACTTCGTGGAGAACCTCTCCGCCGCCGGGGTGGCCGTCCAGCGCAGGGTCAGCGCGGGCCGCGGCTGAGCTGCGGAGGGACCACCCGCTGCCGACCGCGCGCGTTGCGGAACGCCCTTGCGCCCGTGAGCAGGGGAGCGGGGAGGTGCTGGCCGTGACATGCGGAAGGCCCCGCCACCCATGGGGTGGCGGGGCCTTCCGGGTCCGAGGGGACTGTCAGATGACGGTCACACCGGTGGCCTGGGGGCCCTTCTGGCCCTGGCCGATCTCGAACTCGACGCGCTGGTTCTCCTCGAGCGTGCGGAAGCCACCCGACTGGATTTCGCTGTAGTGGACGAAGACGTCGCCGTCAGCGTCGTCCGGCGTGATGAAGCCGAAGCCCTTCTCTGCGTTGAACCACTTAACGGTGCCCTGAGCCATAATGGGGCATCTCCTTCTGGAGTATGTAGTGCGTGCACACGGTTGTGCACCTGAACTGGTACCGCGAGAAGGCTGTGGATGCGGCTCACGATGTGTTGTGCCACAGCGCCAGTCAGAACTTCACGCTCGCTACCATTCCTGCGAGCATGTCAAACATGAAGCGAGAACATCACAAGCATCACACACCGGCGGTCGAGGGTCAACAGTCCTCAGGGCGCTGAGCACAACTGTGACGTGGCTCCCGAGGGGCTCCCGTGCCTGCACGGACGCGCAGGAGACAGCATGCCCTCGGCGGGGCTCGGCTGGTGACGGCGACGACGATCCCGTGCCGCGGTCGCGCCACGGCGGGGGGCCCGGGCGGTGTCAGAAGAGCCGGGACTGGGTGTCCACGTTGCCGCGCATCTCGTCGTAGTCCAGGCTGAGGCACTCGATCCCGCGGTCCCGGGCGAGGGTGCGGGCCTGGGGCTTGATCTGTTGGGCGGCAAAGACTCCGCGCACCGGACGCAGCAGCGGGTCCCGGTTGAGCAGCTCCAGGTAGCGGGTCAGCTGCTCCACCCCGTCGATGTCACCGCGGCGCTTGAGCTCCACGGCCACGGTGGCGCCGTTGGCGTCACGCGCGAGGATGTCCACCGGTCCGATGGTGGTGGGGTACTCACGGCGCACCAGGGAGAAGCCCTCCCCGAGCAGCGTGATCTGCTCCGCGAGCAGCCGTTGCAGATCGGCTTCCACGCCGTCCTTGATGAGCCCGGGGTCCGCGCCGAGCTCGTGCTCGAGCCGACTGTGCACGGTCATGATGTGGATCACCAGCCGGTCGTCGGACTTGCCGGCCTGGACCTCCCACACCTCCTTGACACCGTCAGCGAGCAGCTCCTCGGAGGGCTCGCGCACGCGCAGGGTGGCGGGCGGGCTCATCCAGTTCAGCGGCTTGTAGGAGCCGCCGTCCGAATGGATCAGCACCGAGCCGTCCGCCTTGAGCATGATGAGGCGCCGTGCCAGGGGCAGGTGGGCATTGAGCCGCCCCTCGTAGCGAACGGAGCAGTCGGCAATCACTAAACGCACCCGGACAGCCTATCCGCACGGCACGCCGGCGCACCCACCAGGTCGTGTTGCCGGACGGGAGGGACCCCATCACCCGCTACCGCGGTGTGCGCCGGCGTGCCCACCGGGACGGTACGTGGCGCACCCACCGCGGCGTGCTGCCGAACGGGAGGCACCCCATCACCCGCCACCGCGGTGTACACCGGTGTGCACACCCGTACGGCGGGCACCGGCTCACCCCGCCCGCGTGAGACGCGCGCCCGTGCAGCACTCACGGTCTCGCCCGCTCGCGGGACAGGTGCGGCTGCGGGGCGCGGGACCGGGCGCGGCGGCGTCGTCGTGGGCCGGCGTCAGCGGGCGTCCTGGCGGGGGACGAAGACCTCCCGGACCAGGAGCAGCCCCGCGGCGGCGGTGGGGATGGCGATCAGCGCACCCAGGACGCCCCAGAGCGCGCCGCCGGCCGCCACGGCCACGATGGCCACGGCGCCGGGCACGGCCACGGCCCTGGACATGATCCGCGGGGAGATCACGTAGGCCTCCACCTGCAGGTAGGCGAAGTAGCCCAGGGCGTAGGGCACCACCGTGTTCCACCCGCCGAGGGTGGCCACGAGGCTCACGAAGACCCCCGCGATCACCCCGCCCACCAGCGGGATGAACGCGAGCAGGGCCACGAAGAGCACCAGGAGGGAGGCGTAGGGGACTCCGGTGATGCTCATGAGGATGAAGGCCACCGTGGCGTTGAGCAGCGCCACGCAGGCTTGGCCCATCACGTAGTTGCCCACGCCGTTGATCATCCTGTCCCCGAGGTGGGTGACCCGGGCGCGCTTGCTGGCCGGGGCCAGGCGGTAGCACCACGCCTTGATGGTGGGCCACGAGAAGAGGAAGTACAGCGTCAGGGCCATCACGATCAGCGTCCCCGTGACGCCGTTGAGCACCACCCCGCCCACGTTCACCACGGAGCCGAACATCCCGCCCAGGAAGTTCTCGTCGGAGGCGAGCCTCTCCTGCAGGCCGCTGGCGCCCTTCTGCACCGAGGCGGCGATGTCGAAGCGGTCGTTGAGCGCGTGGTAGAGGTCGGAGTGCATGAAACTGTCCACGAACTCGGGGACCCGGGCCGCGAACTGCTGGGCCTGCTCCACCATCCGCGGCACCACCACCAGGATGAAGGTGGTCAGGGCCAGGGCCAGGGCGAGGATCACCGCGGCCGCGGCCAGGGCACGGGGCATGCCCTTGGACTCGAGCCAGCGCACGAGGGGATCGAGGCCCAGCGAGATGAACGCCGCGGTCACGATCCACCCCACGAGCCCGCCCACGTTGGTCAGCACGTAGTAGCCGAGCAGTGCGAAACCCACGCCCACGGTCAGGAGGAACCCGGTCTGCACCGGGTGGGCCTTCGCGGGGACCGGGTGGTCCCACGGGGCGCGCGGCTGCCCGGTCCCGTCCTCACGCGGTTCGGGTGGAACCTCGAACTTGCGGCGGGAGGGGCGGAAGCGCGCGGGCTGCTTGTGCTGGGAACCGGGGCTGGTGCTCACGCCGGAAGCGTACAACGCCTGCCGGGTGGAGGATCCCCACGGCGTGGTGCCCATAATGGCAGCAGCACGAATGCCCGGGCGTCAGCGCCCGGCAGCCAGCCCACGACGCCCCACACCGGTGCCCGGGTGGGGCCACAGGAGGTACACATGAGCGAGTTCCCCCGTTCCCCGCAGCCCCGCCCGACGTCCGCCGGTCCCGGTGCGGGCTCCCCGACCGGGGCTCCCGGCTCGGGCCGGACGGACGCCGAGCCGAGCGTTCCCGCGTCCGTGCGCGGTGCCGTGGACCTGGGCGCCGCGACCGCCCCGGCCGGGGGCACCGGGGGCGACGCCGCGGCGTCGGGCTCCGGGGCGGGTGCCGGCAGCTACCGCGTGGCGCTGAGCACCGCCACCTTCCAGCAGTACGCCGAGGCGTCCGCGTCCTACCCCGTGGTGGTGGTGCTGCACGCGCCGCAGAGCCCCGAGTCCGAGCAGTTCGCGGACACCGTGGCCGCGGTGGTGGACGAGTTCGCGGGCAAGCTGCTGCTGGGCACGGTGGACGTCTCCGCCGAACCCCAGATCGCGCAGGCCTTCCAGGCCCAGACCGTGCCCACCATGGTCGCCCTGCTGGGTGGGCGCGTGGTGCCGCTGGTCAACTCCACGGTGCCCGAGCAGCAGGTGCGGGAGCTGCTCACGGAGCTCGTGGCGCTCGCGCAGCAGAACGGGGTGACCGGCACCGCGGAACCCACCTCCCAGGCCGAGCCGGCGCCCCTGCCGCCGCTGCACCAGGAGGCGCTGGAGAAGCTCGAGGCCGGTGACCTGGACGGCGCGGAGGCCAGCTACAACCGGGCCCTGGCCGAGAACCCGGGGGACCACGACGCCAAGCTCGCCCTCGCCCAGGTGCATCTGCTGCAGCGCGTCAGCGCCATGGACGCCACTGCGGTGCGCGAGGCCGCGGCGTCGAACCCCTCCGATGTCGCGGCCGCGCTCGACGTCGCGGACCTGGACCTCTCGGGCGGTCACGTGGAGGACGCCTTCCGGCGGCTGCTCACCGTGGTGCGCACCACGGCCGGGGAGGACAAGGACGCCGCCCGGGCCCGCCTGGTGGACCTCTTCGACGTGGTGGGCGCCGACGATCCCCGCGTGGTCGCGGCGCGCTCGCAGCTCATGCGCGCGCTGTTCTGATCCGGGCCGCGTCCCGGCCGGCGGCTCGGCCCCGAGCGTGGCGCAACATGGCGCGGCGCCCGTGCGCGCCGGTTAGCGTGGGGCCATGAGCATCCCACCGAACGGACCCACGACGCCGCGCCGCGAGCCCGCTGCGGACGCCGCGCCCCCGGCCGAGACCCAGGCCCCACGAGACGGCACGGCGCCCGCGCCGTGGTCACCTCAGGACCACGACGCCGCGGGGTCGGACACCACACCGCGCCCGGCTGCCGGGGTCCCCGGGAGCGGGGCAGCGGCCACGGGTGCCGCGGCACTCGTGCTGCGGGAGCTCACCAAGATCTACGGGCACGGAGCCCGGCCCGCGGCGGACCGCGTGGACCTCACCGTGCCGCGCGGCTCGTTCTACGGCCTGGTGGGGCGCAACGGTGCGGGCAAGACCACCACGCTGTCCATGGCCACCGGCCTGCTGCGCCCCACCTCCGGGCAGGTGCTCGTGGGAGGCGGCAGCCGGGACGAGCTCGCGGACGTGTGGCGTGACCCCGTCACGGCCAAGCGCCGCATGGGCGTGCTCCCGGACGGGGCCCACCTCTTCGACCGGCTCACGGGCCGCCAGCTCGTGGCCTACTCGGGTCTGCTGCGCGGCATGGACCGCCAGCTCGTCAAGGAACGCACCGAGGACCTGATCACCGCGATGGACCTGCAGGACGCCGCTGGGCGCCAGGTGCAGGACTACTCCGCCGGCATGACCAAGAAGATCGCCCTGGCTGCGGCCATGATCCACGCGCCCAGCCTGCTGGTGCTGGACGAGCCGTTCGAGTCCGTGGACCCGGTCTCCGCCGCCAACATCCGCTCCCTGCTGCACCAGTACACGCAGTCCGGCGGCACCGTGGTGGTCTCCAGCCACGTGATGGACCTGGTGCAGCGCATGTGCGACCACGTGGCCGTGATGGACCAAGGGCGTGTGCTCGCCCAGGGGACCATGGAGCAGGTCTGCGACGGCATGTCCCTGGAGGACCGTTTCGTGTCCTTCGTGGGCGGCCGCACCGAGGCGGGGGAGGGGCTGCAGTGGCTTCGACCGGAGTGAACCAGACCCCCGGCGGTGCGCTGCCGGAGCCGTCGGCGCACGGCCGTGACGGCACGGCTGCCGTGCCGGGCGGCATCGACCCCGGGACCCGCGCTCCCGCGGCGGCCCACGGCACGGCCGTGCCCGGTGGGGCGGCCGACCGGCCCTTCGCGCCCGAGCGGCAGGAACCCGTGCCCGACGCCGCCGTCCCCGCCTCCGTGCGCCCCGCGCCGTCCGGGCAGGAGCACGTGAGCCACCGCTTGCGCGTGCTCGAGGAGGCGCGGCGGCTCGCGGGGCTGAAGTGGCACATCCTCGTCAACACGCTGACCCGCAGCACGTGGATCCTGGTGGGCACCGTCCTGGGAGGGCTCTACGCCCTGTCCATCCTGGCCATGCTGCTGGGTGGGATGTTCTTCCTGGGGTCCGAGCCACTGGAGGTGGTGACCGCGGCGTCCGTCCTGGGTGGCACCACCGTGCTGCTGGGCTGGTGGGTGGTGCCCGTGCTCACCTCCAAGGCTGATGCCACGCTGGACCCCGCCCGGCTGGGCCTGTTCCCGCTGAGCACCCCGGGGGTGCTGGCCGGTCAGGTGGTCGGCGCGGTCATCGGGATTCCCGGGATCCTCACGGTCATCGCGCTGGTCGGGTGGCTGTTCTGCTGGCGTTCCTCCCTGCCCGCCGTGGTCGCCGCCGCGCTGTGCGCGGCCCTGGCGGCGCTGCTGGCGTTCACGGGGGCGCGCTGCGCCGCCGCGCTGGCGGCTCGGCTGGCCAAGGGACGGCGTTCCACCGAGATCGTCTCGGTGCTCAGCCTGCTCCTCGTCGTGCTGCTGGCCCCGATCATCACGTCGGTGGCCACCGGCGTGGAGCGCGTGTGGGACAGGCTGCCCGGCTGGGCCGCGGTGCTGTCCTGGACGCCGCTCGGCGCGGTCTGGGCCGTCCCGGGTGACGTTGCCCAGGGGCACTGGGGCGCCGCCCTGCTCCGCCTCCTCATCGTGCTGGCCACCCTCGTGGCGCTCGCGGTCGCGGCGCGGTTCGCGCTGGACCGGGCACTGGGCGACGCCGCCGGGGGTGCCGCGCGCGCCACGGGCAGGTCCGTGGTGGGCATGGGTCTGCTCGACCGCTTCCCGTCCGCTCCGTGGGGCGCGGTCGCGGCGCGGTGTCTGACCTACTGGCTCAGGGACCCCCGGTACTCGGCGTCCCTGCTCATGGTTCCGGCCATGGGCGCGGCGCTCTGGTTCATGAGCGGTGAGGGGGGAACCGCCATGTGGCTGCTGCCCCCTCTGGTCGCCCTGCTGATGTCCTACTCGATCTCGGCGGACATCTCCTACGACAACACCGCGTTCAGCCTGCACCTGCTGGCCCCGGTGCCCGGGTGGGCCGACCGCCTGGGACGCGTGGTGGCCATGCTGATCGTGACCACGCCACTGCTGCTGATCGTCACCGGGCTGTGGCTGGCCCGGGTGCAGCGCTGGGACGCGTTGCCGGCGATGCTCGGTGTCTGCCTCGCGCTGCTGCTGTGCGGGGCGGGGCTGGTCTCGGTGGTCTCCGCGCGCTACACGTACCCCACGCCGCCGCCGGGGGCCTCGCCGCTGAAGACTCCGCAGGGCTTCACGCTGCTGAACCTCGTGGTGCAGTTCGTCACCATGGGGCTCATCATGGTGCTCGCGCTGCCCTCGATCGTCGCGCTGTTCGTGTTCCTCGGCTCGGGTGCCGCGCTGTGGGGCTGGATCGCCGTGGCGGTGGCCCTCGCGGAGGGCGCGGCGCTGCTGTGGATCGGTGTGCGCCTGGGCGGGAAGTGGCTGGATGCCCGCGGGCCGGAGATGCTGCAGGAGGTCGCGGGCTACCGCTGAGCCGGGATCGGGGAAGGGGCTCACGGGGTACAGTGGTGGACATGGACACCACCGAAGCCCAGCACGTCGGGGGCCCCTTCTCGCGGTCCTCCCGGGTGCTGAACAGCACCGAGTCAGGCACGGAGACCGTGGGGGGAACCGCCACGATCGAGCGGGAGGAGACCCGCCAGTTCGCGGAACCCGGTGACCACGAGCGGTTCGCCCACTACGTCCGCAAGGAGAAGATCATGGAGTCGGCGCTGTCCGGCGAACCCGTGATCGCCCTGTGCGGCAAGGTGTGGACCCCCGGTCGCGATCCCCAGCGCTTCCCGGTGTGCCCGGAGTGCAAGGAGATCTACCAGGGTCTGCGCCCCGGCAAGGACCAGCCCGAGAACTGACAGCACCACCGCAGCACCCCCGTCCCGCCCCGCGG
The DNA here is from genome assembly GCF_000010285.1 of Kocuria rhizophila DC2201. Taxonomy (NCBI): domain Bacteria; kingdom Bacillati; phylum Actinomycetota; class Actinomycetes; order Micrococcales; family Micrococcaceae; genus Kocuria; species Kocuria rhizophila. The sequence continues at coordinate 1,081,704 of NC_010617.1, forward strand.
GACACCGGCGGCGCCCGCGCAGCGGGCGCCGTTGCCGTGCCGGGCGACGGCGCTGCGGACTGCACCGCGCGACGGCACGGGCCCGTTCTTCGACGCCGGTGATCGGCACCTCGCGCCTGACCCGGCCGCGGTGCGCGTGCCGGCACGGGAAGTCGACACCGGCTTCGGACGTCGGCACCACTCGAGCGATCCCCGGGAACTGCGCCGCGGCGGCGTCGTCGGGCGAGGGGTGCCGAGGACGGGCGACAGGACCGGGGAAGTGCGGAACGGGCGCGGGGCAACCCCTGCCCGCGGACCCGACCGGGCGGCGTCGTCCGCAAGAACTCTGGAGAAACGGTGGAAACGCGCGCCACAGCGCGCGGAGAGGACGAGCACCACGTGTCTGAGAACGACCAGATGTCCCTGTTCGGGGCGGCGGCCGACCTGCCTCCGGCGTACCCGGATCGAGCGGCGTGGGGCACTGCCCCCAAGCTGCGTGCCTGGCAGGCGGAGGCCATCCAGCGCTACGAGCAGGCGCAGCCGCGGGACTTCATGGCCGTGGCGACCCCCGGCGCCGGCAAGACCACCTTCGCGCTCACCGTGGCCAAGAAGCTGCACGACGCCGGTGTGGTCCAGCGCGTGACCGTGGTGACCCCCACCGAGCACCTGAAACGGCAGTGGGCGGACGCCGCCGCTCGCGTGGGGCTCGCCATCGACCCCAACTTCAAGAACGCGGACGGCCAGCACGGGCGGGGCTACATGGGTGCGGCGGTGACGTACGCCCAGGTGGCGAACAAGCCGCTGCTGCACCGGGCCCGGACCGAGGCCGGACGCACGCTGGTGATCATGGACGAGATCCACCACGCGGGTGACGCGCTGTCCTGGGGTGACGGGCTGCGCGAGGCCTTCGAGCCGGCCACCCGTCGGCTCGCGCTCACGGGTACGCCCTTCCGCTCGGACACCTCGCCCATTCCGTTCGTGCGCTACGAGGAGGACGGGGACGGCATCCGCCGCTCCACGGCCGACTACACGTACGGCTACGGCAACGCGCTGCAGGACCACGTGGTGCGCCCCGTGATCTTCATGGCCTACTCGGGGCAGATGCGGTGGCGGACCTCGGCGGGTGAGGAGATGGCCGCGCAGCTGGGGGAGGGCTTCACTAAGGACATCACGTCCCACGCGTGGCGCACGGCCCTGGACCCGCAGGGCCAGTGGATCCCGTCCGTTCTGCGCGCCGCGGACCAGCGCCTGACCCAGGTGCGCCGCACCGTGCCGGATGCGGGGGCGCTCGTGATCGCGACCGACCACCAGGACGCCAAGGCCTACGCCGAGCAGCTGCACGCGCTCACGGGGGAGCGGCCCACCGTGGTGCTCTCCGACGACAAGGCCGCCTCGAACAAGATTGACCAGTTCTCGGAGTCGGACAAGCGCTGGATGGTGGCCGTGCGCATGGTCTCCGAGGGGGTGGACGTGCCCCGCCTCGCGGTGGGGGTCTACGCGACGTCCACGTCCACGCCGCTGTTCTTCGCCCAGGCCGTGGGCCGCTTCGTGCGCGCCCGCAAGCGCGGGGAGACCGCGTCGGTGTTCCTGCCGTCGGTGCCCGTGCTCATGGCGCTCGCCAACTCCATGGAGGAGGAGCGGGACCACGCGCTGGACAAGCCCAAGAGCGTGCCCGACGTCGTGGACTTCGACCAGCCCATGGAGACCGGCTGGGACGACGACCTGCTGGAGGAGGCCAACCGTGAGGAGCGTGCCTCGTCCGCGCTCGCGCAGGGCAACTTCCAGGCCCTGGACTCGGACGCGTCCTTTCACGGTGTGCTCTTCGACGGCGGCGCGTTCGGCGGCGGCGCGGCCGTGGGCTCGGAGGAGGAGGCCGAGTACCTCGGGATCCCCGGCCTGCTGGATCCCGAGCAGGTCTCCGAGCTGCTGCGGGAGCGCCAGTCGCGCTCGGCCCAGCGGCAGGGCGGCGGCACGGCCCCCGAGCAGCCCCCGGTCCCGGACCACCGGCGGCTCAAGGACCTGCGGGCCCAGCTGTCCAAGAACGTCTCGGCGTGGTCCGCGCGCACGGGCACACCGCACGGCGTGATCCACAACGAGCTGCGCACCAAGTGCGGCGGTCCGCCCGTCGCGCAGGCCTCGGAGGAGCAGCTCAACGCGCGTCTCGCGATGCTGCAGCGCTGGTTCATCGGCCGCAAGTAGCGCCCGGGGCGCGGCGCCGCTCGGGACTGCTTCCCGAACCGGGCCGGCTCCCCTCCCACACCGAGCTGCAGCCCACGGGGCCGCGCCCGGCGGGGAGACGTCAGGGCAGGTCGGTGAGGACCTCCACCCCCACGTCCTCCAGCTCCGCGACGGCGCGCTCGCCGCCCTCCTCGGACACGGGTGCCGTGAGAGGCAACAGCAGCCGGGTCTCGTAGCCGGCGTCCACCGCGTCGCGTGCGGTGGCCAGCACGCAGTGGTCCAGGGCGAGCCCCACCACGTCCACGGCCTCGACGTCGCGCTCGCGGAGCCAGTCGTCGAGGCTCACGCGGTCCTCGTCCGCGGCCTCCTCGGGCTCTCCCATGGGGACGTCCACGTCCGGGGCGGACAATCCCTCGAAACCCGAGTAGGCGGCGTCGTACGCGCCCTTGCGGAAGAACTCGGTGACGTGCTCGGTGTCGAGGTCCGGGTGGGTCTCCGCGCCCGGGGTGTCCGCCACGCAGTGGACGGGCCAGCTCGTGACCCAGTCCGGGGTGTCGCTGAAGTGCTCTCCCGGGTCCACGTGCCAGTCCTGCGTGGCCGCGACCGCGGCGTAGTCCGCGTGGTGGTCCTCGAGGTACTCGGAGATCCCCGCGGCCACCGCGGCGCCCCCGGCGACGGCCAGGCTGCCGCCCTCACAGAAGTCGTTCTGGACGTCCACGATCAGCAGTGCAGTGCGCACGGTGTCCTCCCTGCTCAGTGTGCGGTTCCGGGTTCGATCACGGTGGGGATCACGGGCTCGCCCTCGGAGAGCCGACGGGCGGCGCGGGGCAGCTCGGCCACGGAGGCCGCATGGCGCTCGCGCGCCCTGCGCACGCCGGCCGGGCCCGTGAAGCCCTCGCGCAGCTCCCCGCCGGTGACGTAGTCCACGAGCAGGGGGCGGTCGTCGCCGTCGTCCTGGGGCGTGTGGGACACGCCCACGATCTCGTGCGTGGCCACGCCCTGCGGATTGCGACGCCGCAGCGCGTGCTTCTCGCCGCCCACCGACGCCTTCCCGGAGGAGGCCTTCGCCACGGGTTCCATGGTGCCGGAGACGCCCTCGCGCGAGACGAGCTTGTAGACCATCGAGGAGGTGGGCGCCCCCGATCCCGTGACCAGGCGGGTGCCCACGCCGTAGGAGTCCACGGGGGCGGCGCGCAGCGCGGCGATCGCGTACTCGTCCAGGTCGCTCGTGACCGTGATGCGGGTGTTGGGGTTGCCGAGCTTGTCCAGCAGAGCGCGCACGGAGGCCGCCTGGGTCACCAGGTCGCCCGAGTCCAGGCGCACGCCGCCCAGGTCCGGGCCCGCGATCTCGACGGCCAGACGGACGGCCCGTTCGACGTCGTACGTGTCCACCAGCAGCGTGGTGGACACGCCCAGGGCGTCGAGCTGCGCGCGGAAGGCCTGCTCCTCGGAGTCGTGCAGCAGCGTGAAGGAGTGGGCGGCCGTGCCCACGGTCCGCACGCCGTAGCGGAAGCCCGCCTCCAGGTTGGAGGTGGACTCGAAGCCCGCGACCACGGCGGCACGGGCGGCCGCGACCGCCGCCTGCTCGTGGGCACGGCGCGACCCCATCTCGATGCACGGCCGGTCACCCGCGGCACCCACCATGCGCGAGGCGGCGGAGGCCACGGCGGAGTCGAAGTTGAGCACGGAGAGGATGTAGGTCTCCAGCACGCACGCCTCGGCGAAGGAGGACTCGACGCTCAGCAGCGGGGAGTGCGGGAAGTAGGTCTCGCCCTCCGCGTAGCCGCGGATCTGGCCCGTGAAGCGGAAGTTCTCCAGGTACGCCACCGTGGCGGCGTCCACCACGCGGGTGTCACGCAGGAAGCGCAGCTGCTCGTCCGTGAAGCGGAACTGCTCCAGGCCCTCCAGGACGCGCCCCACCCCGGCGAGGACCCCGTAGCGGCGGCCGTGCGGCAGGCGGCGGGAGAAGACCTCGAACACGCTGCGCCGGGACGCCGTGCCCGCGCGCAGCGCGGCCTGCAGCATCGTGAGCTCGTAGTGGTCCGTCAACAGGGACGTGGGCTGTGGGTGCCAGGAGGAGTGCTCGTTCACGCTGCCAGCCTAGTGCGCCGTTCACGGTGAGCACATCCGCGCGACCCACGGCTACCATGGGTGCGATGTCCACTTCTGCTGCTCCGGCCCCCGTCCTCGCGCCCGGCGTCCTGGTGAGCGCGGCCCCTGCGGAGTCCCCCACGGTGGCCCGCGAGGACCAGGCGGCCACCGCCATGAACGTCCCGTGGAACGTGGTGGTCTGGGACGACCCCGTGAACCTCATGAGCTACGTGGTCTACGTGTTCCGGGCGCACTTCGGCTACTCGGACGCCAAGGCCCGCACCCTCATGCTCGAGGTCCACCACAGCGGCCGCTCGATCGTGTTCACCGGCTCCCTGGAGGAAGCCGAGGCCCACGTGAGCTCGCTGCACGGGTACGGACTGTGGGCCACGTACGAGAAGGCGGGGGAGAACTGATGGCGCACGGTTTCAAGCGCACGCGCAAGGGCATCGTGGGCCGCTTCGAGGCACCCGAGGTGCGGCTGCTGCAGAAGCTGTTCGCGGACGTGGGGGAGACCCTCGAGCCCGAGCCCCGGCAGACGGAGGACCCCCTGGAAGCGCTCGTCGGGTGGGACGAGGACGTCCCCGAGCCGCAGGACCCGGCGCTGCGCAGGCTGCTGCCCGCGGCGTCGTCGGACCCGGAGCAGGCCGCCGAGTTCCGCCGGCTCACCGACCGCTCGCTGCGCGAACGCAAGATGGCGGCGCTGCGGGCCTCGTCCCTCGCGCTCGAGGCCGAGCCCGTCGTGCTGAGCACCGAGCAGGCGCAGGACTTCGCGCGCTCGCTCAACGACGTCCGCCTGGTGCTTGCCGCGCGGCTGGGCATCGACTCCACCGAGGACGCCGAACGGGTGGGCGAGCTCACGGACTTCGGGCGGGCCGAGTCCGTGGAGCAGTACATGGGCGTGGTGTACAACTTCGTGTCCTGGCTGCAGGAGTCCCTGATGAACGCGCTGCTGAAGACCCTGCCCGGCGCGTGAGCCGTACGCACCGGCACAGTTCGTCTCATGTGGGCGGGTGGCGCCGGGACGCACTACAGTTTTCCGTTATGCAGGCTGAGCCCGAACGTCGCCCCGGACCGAATCCCAACTCGCCCATCGGCGTGTTCGACTCGGGTGTGGGCGGGCTCACGGTGGCCCGGTCCATCATCGACCAGCTGCCCAACGAGGAGATCCTCTACGTGGGGGACACCGCGAACGGACCCTACGGCCCCCTGCCCATCGCGCAGGTGCGCTCGAACGCGCTGCGGATCATGGACGACCTCGTGGACTCCGGCGTCAAGCTGCTGGTGATCGCGTGCAACACGGCCTCGGCGGCGGTGCTTCGGGACGCCCGTGAGCGCTACACGCGCGGGTACAGCATCCCCGTGACCGAGGTGATCCAGCCCGCTGTGCGACGCGCCGTGGCCACCACGCGCTCCGGACGCGTGGGGGTGATCGGCACCGAGGCCACCATCGGCTCCCGGGCCTACAACGACACCTTCGCGGCGGCCCCGCAGCTGGAGATCACGTCCGTGGCGTGCCCCGCCTTCGTGGAGTACGTGGAACGGGGTGTGACCTCCGGGCCCGAGCTGCTGAGCACCGCCCAGGAGTATCTGCAGCCCCTCAAGGACGCCCAGGTGGACACCCTGGTGCTCGGCTGCACCCACTACCCGCTGCTCACGGCCGTGATCTCCTACGTGATGGGCGAGAGCGTGAACCTGGTCTCCTCCGCCGAGGAGACCGCCCGCGACGTCTACCGCAGCCTGCTGGACAACGGCCTCGAGCGGGACCCGTCCCTGGCGCCCCACCACGAGTTCCTCGCCACGGGGGACCCGGCGAGCTTCGAGGTCCTGGCCCAGCGCTTCCTGGGACCGGAGGTGCTGCGCGTGCGCCACACCTCCTCCGTGGCCGAGCAGTACCCCACGGGCTCCCTCTCGACGATCCACCCGGCTCAGCGCTGAGCCGGCAGCAGAAAGGCGCGATCCCATGATCCTCACCGTGGTCGGCAACTCGGGCAGCTTCCCGGGCCCGAGCTCCCCGGCGTCCTGCTACCTGGTGTCGGGCCAGGACGCGGAGGGGCGCACGTGGCGGATCGTGCTGGACATGGGCAACGGAGCCCTGGGCACGCTCCAGCGCTACATCGACCTGCACGCGATCGACGCGATCATGCTCTCCCACCTGCACCCGGACCACTGCGTGGACGTGGGAGGACTCCACGTGGCGGTCAAGTGGGATCCCCGAGGCTGGAACGCCGGGACCATACCCCTTTACGGGCCCTCCGCGACGCACACCTACCTCAACCAGCTGCACATGCTGCCCCCCGAGCACTCGATGGCCACGGAGTTCGACTTCCACGTGTGGCAGCCGGGCCGGCCCGTGACGGTGGGCCCCTTCACGGTCGCCGCGTTCCCGGTGAACCACCCCTGCCCCGAGCCGTTCGCGCTGCGCGTGGAGTACCACGGGCCGCACGGCACCGAGGTGCTCACGTACTCCGGGGACACCGACTCGTGCGACGAGCTGGTGGCCGCGGCGCGGGACGCGGACGTGTTCCTGTGCGAGGCGGCCTACGAGGAGGGCCGGGAGGACCACCTGCGCGGGATCCACCTCACCGGCCGACGCGCGGGGGAGGCCGCCACCGCGGCACACGTGCGGCGCCTGCTGCTGACCCACCTGCCCGTGTGGAACGACCCCGAGGTCACGGCGGGGGAGGCCGCCGAGGTGTTCGCGGGGCCCGTGTCCGTGGCCCTGCCCGGCAGGAGCTACGACGTCGCCGGGCCGACCGATCGTTCGTTCGATGCGTTGGCACGGGCCGGAACCGCGGACTAGTCTGGCACCCATGACTTCGCCTACCGATCCGGCACGATCCACCGCGAACCCCACGGGCGAGGGCGGCACCGCATCACCCGCCGTGGTGCGGGCCGATGGACGCTCCGTCGCGGAGCTGCGGCCCATCACGATCACCCGCGGCTGGTCCGAGCAGGCGGAGGGCTCCGCGCTGATCGAGTTCGGAGGCACCCGCGTGCTGTGCACCGCTTCGCTCACGGAGGGCGTGCCCCGCTGGCTCAAGGGCGAGGGGCGCGGCTGGGTCACCGCGGAGTACGCGATGCTCCCGCGCGCCACGTCCACCCGCTCCGCCCGCGAGTCCGTCAAGGGCAAGATCGGCGGGCGCACCCACGAGATCTCCCGGCTGATCGGGCGCTCGCTGCGCTCCATCATCGACCTCGAGGCCCTCGGTGAGAACACCGTGGTGCTCGACTGCGACGTCCTGCAGGCCGACGGCGGCACCCGTACCGCCTCCATCACCGGCGCCTACGTGGCGCTTGCCGAGGCCATCAACTGGGCCCACGACAACGGCGTGCTCAAGCGCCGCGTGAACCCCCTGACCGACTCCGTGGCGGCGGTCTCCGTGGGCATCATCGACGGTGTCCCCATGCTGGACCTGCCGTACGTGGAGGACGTCCGCGCCGAGACCGACATGAACGTGGTGGTCACGGGTTCGGGCGACTTCGTGGAGGTCCAGGGCACCGCGGAGGGCGCCCCGTTCCGCCGCGACGAGCTCGACGCGCTGCTCGACCTCGCGGTCGCGGGCTGCTCCCAGCTCGCGCAGATCCAGCGGGAGACCCTGGAGAGCACCCGTGGCCGGTGACACGCCCGGCGCGCGGGTGGTGCTTGCCACGCACAACCAGGGCAAGGTCCGCGAGCTGCGGGCCATGCTCGCGGCGGCCGGCATCACCGATCCCGCCGCGGTGGTGGACGCGGGCGCGGCCGGCCTGGGCGACGTCGTCGAGACTGGGGTGACCTTCGCCGAGAACGCGCTGCTCAAGGCCCGCGCCGCGGCGGCCGCGACCGGTCTGGTGGCGCTCGCCGACGACTCCGGGCTCGCCGTGGACGTGATGGGCGGCTCCCCGGGGATCTTCTCCGCGCGCTGGTCCGGTCGCCACGGCGACGACGCCGCCAACCTGGCCCTGCTGCTCGCCCAGCTCGGCGACGTGGCGCCCGAGCACCGGTCCGCGCGCTTCGTGTGCGCCGCGGCGCTCGCGGCCCCGGACGGCACCGAGCACGTGGTCACGGGCGAGCTGCCCGGCCACATCCTCACCGCCCCGGCGGGGGAGAACGGCTTCGGCTACGACCCCGTCTTCGCCCCGGAGGGGGAGAACGGGCGCAGCCTCGCGCAGCTGGACGCCGAGCACAAGAACCGGATCAGCCACCGGGCCCGGGCCATGGCAGCGGCCCTGCCGCCGCTGCTCGACCTGCTGCACGCGTCCGGCAGCGGCCACGCGGGCGCCCCGCTCGAACCGGAGTCCGAGGTCTGACCCATGACGTTCGCCTGCGGATACCTCCCGTTCGCCCGAGCCGTGGAAGCGGTCCTGGCGGAGGCCGGTGTCAGCGTGGAGCGCTCGGAGTGGGAGCTGCACGCGGGCGGGTCCGCGCACATCGTGGTCAACGCCGGGCACATGATGAGCGTGCGGATTGCCAAGAACCCCATGTCGGGGGAGAACGTCAGGCGCCGCACACGCGCACTGTCCCGCCTGCCGGAGTTCGACTTCGCGGTGCCCCGCCCCCTGACTCCCGTGATCCAGGACGGGCGCTACACCGCGGTGGGCATGACGTGGATCCCCGGGGCACCCCGGGATCCCGGCCCCGTGGACCCCGCGCAGCTGCACCGGGTGCTCGAGCAGATCCGCCACGCGGACGCATCAGCGGCCGAGCCATGGCTGGACCGCCCCGGTCAGCACTGGGGCGGGCACCGGCGGCGCCACGTGCTGCTGGAGCAGGTGCTGCCCCGGCTGCTGCCCCGCAACCGGGACCGCGCCCTGCACGCCATCCAGGACCTCGTGGCGCTGGAGAACGTGACGCCGCGGCTCGTGCACGGTGACCTGATGGGCTCCAACATGCTGTGGCAGGGGGATCACCTGGTCGGGGTGATCGACTGGGACCACGCGTGCCTGAGCGATCCCGCCTACGACGTCGCGTCCCTGGGTCTGTGGTTCGGCTGGCCCAGCGTGCGTGCGGCCACCGACGAGGAGTGCTTCGAGCGCGCCCGGCTGCACGCCAGGATCTTCCCGCTGCAGGCCGTGGCGTACGCGCTGCACCACGAGCTCGACACCGCGCAGGTCCGCCAGGCCGTGGAGAAGGCGGACGCGTGGTACGAGACCCGGGCGGTCGCCGTCGCGTGAGGCCCGGTGCCCGTGTCGGACCCCGTCCCTAGGGTGGACACGTGCCTGTCAGCTTCACCGCCATCGACTTCGAGACCGCCAACCGCAGCCTCGCCTCCGCGTGCGCCCTGGGCGTGGTGCGGGTGCGGGACGGGCAGGTGGTCGACACCAGGTACTCCCTCATCCGGCCGCCGGCCGGCCACGACGCCTTCGAACCCGGCAACGTCCGGATCCACGGCATCCGGCCCGCCGAGGTCACGCACGCACCCACGTTCGACAGGCTGTGGGACTGGATGTGCGAGAACATCACGCCAGAGGACCCCGACGCCGTGCTCGTCGCGCACAACGCTGTGTTCGACACCGGCGTGGTCAAGGCCGCCAACCGCGCGTGCGGTCGGGACCCGAGGCCGTGGGACTACGCCTGCACGCTGCGCCTCGCGCGCGCGGCGTACACGCTGCGCTCCTATGCCCTGCCCTCGGCCTCCCGGGCGGCGGGCGCGGAGGTCGAGGACCACCACAACGCCCTCAGCGACGCGCTGGCGTGCGCGGGCATCGTCCTGGACCTCGCCCGGCGCAGCGGGGCGGACACGATGCCGGATCTCGCCGCCCACTACGGTGTGCGCCTCCAACGGGCGCTGCTGTGACGCGCCCGATCTGATCCGGAACCACGCGCAGCGCAGGGGCTGCCGCGGCCGCACCTCAGCGGTGCGTGCTCCCGTGCGGGGTCACGGCCGCCAGAGTGAGAGCCAGGTCTCGGCCAGCGTGAGGAGCTCGGAGCGGGTGGCGAGTGCCACCGGGGCCTGCGCGGACTCCCCGGGAGCCTCGAGTCCCCAGCGCGCGGCCGCCACGGTGGTGGTCACGGCCCGCGCGGCTGCCTGGACCGTGTCGTCCCCGGGCAGCATGTCGGAGGCGCACCGGGCGACGTCGTCCCCGGAGTCCTGCGCCGTGGCGTCCGTGCCAGCGGCCGCTTCGAGCAGGGCGGCCAGTCCGCGCACGAGGGCGGTGGACGCGGCGTGCTCCGGTGCGGGGGCCGGTTCTGCGGGGTCCAGCAGCGCGCGGCGTGACCCGGGGTTTGTGCACGCGTGCAGCAGGTCCAGGGTGTGCGGGGCGGGGCGGGTGAGCAGGCCGCACACGCGGGCGGTCTCGGCCACCACCTCACGCAGTTCCGCCCCCGACGCACGGGCGCGGACCGCGGCGTGGACCGCCAGCGCCATGCCCACCGCGGCGGTCTGGGCCTCCGGGCTGCCGTGGGTGATGGCCGCGGAATCGACCGCGAGGGCCACGAGAGGCTTCCAGCCGATGCCCGGCAGCACACCGTAGGGGGCGGTGCGGGCCAGGAGCTCGGGGCTGCCGGCGAGCGGCAGCACGGGCCGCATGACCTCGCCCAGAGCGCCGGTGGTCAGCGCATCGAACGTGTCCCCGCCGTGCTCACCCGGCGCGGCGAGAGTGGGGTGCTCCCGGTCGAAGCCGTCGGACGGTGGGTGGGGTGCATCCTCTGGCAGCCGCGCGCCGTTCTCGACCGCCCAGCGCAGGTACGCCAACCACGCACACGCGGTGGGATCGGCGTTCTGCCCGTCCGCGGCCCAGCGGGCCACCTCGTTCAGTGCGCTGACCGTGCGGGCGGCCAGTTGGGTGGACTGGTCGGGCCCCGGACCACCGGAGGCCACCCAGGGGGCCAGGACCACGCCGCGCACCGACCCCGGATAGGAGTCCGACGCCGCGTCCAGCCCGTGGTCTCGGTCCAGCAGTTCGGTGGGGTGCTCACGTGTCATGGGCCCAGTCTAGGAAGCCCGCGGGCCGGGGGTGGCCACGGCTAGAGACGGCACGGCCGGGGACGGCACGGGTCAGCGGGTCGAGCCCGGGCAGCCCACGCCCGAGGGGTTGATCCTGCAGTCGTCCGCCACGTTGTGCACGGTGGCCCGCCACACGCTCAGCCCCACGGGGGGCGAGGTGACCTGGTTGTAGCCCATGACCGGCTGCCACCCGGTGTCGGCGATGTTGTACTCGCCGTAGAACGAGGTGGTCAGCACCACGGAGAAGTCACCGGTGGAGCGGTACACGTGCGACGTGTCGGTGGGAACGTCCCACTGACCGTCGGCCAGGGGAGCGCCCGTCAGCGGAGTGGGGCCCAGGGTGGCCCCGTCGCCGTAGTTCCAGGTGTACTGCACGGGGTAGGCGCGCACGGACACGGGGTACCCGCCCAGGGTGGTGGTGAACGTCTGGGGCTGGGCCACCGCGTACACGTTGGTGTTCATGTTCTTGAGGGTGTCGGGTGCGGGTTGCACGTGGCTCTCCGCGGGCGCCACCGCCAGCCGCTGGAAGTCCTGGATGGTGAAGACGGGCAGGGACACGAAGCCGTCCTCCCCGGCGCCGTCCGCCTGCGCGTTGGACACGCACATCTGCGTGCCGCGTGCCGATCGCTGACCGTCCGAGGCCCCGCCCACCACGATGTCCATGTTCACGCCGGCCGCACCGGAATCGTCTGTGCACTCCTGCTGGGAGCGGCACCCGCGCAGGGCGGCGCCCTTCTCACCCGTGCACGGGTCCTGCAGGCCGTACGTGGTCCGGTTCTTGGCCGTGTCCATGAGGCGGGCGTTGAAGAAGATGGAGTCGTCATTCGACATCAGGGCATTCCGCAGAGCGCGCTGAAAATCTGGATCGGTATCGGGGTTCCATGTGTCAGAAGCAGAGCCAGATTGGCCGCCAGTGCGACCTGCAGGACCTCCGATTCCTGCAGTACCTCCATTAGGATGCACCGTTTTACTGAGGGAAATTGAAATATCGGAGCCGCTTGCTTGTGCATCGGAAGTTGCGAGACCGGCTTCGTCACCCTGACCCCATCCGTCTGCGGAGTCAGCTGCGCTCGCGGGACTCTGCATCGTGAATGCAGCTAGAAATAAAATTGATGCAACCGCAATAAGCGCGCATGTTTTTGTGTACCACTGGGAGTAAATCACAATGAGCCCCGAGGAGAGGCCGTTACATAGATCCAGTTCCCGCCGCTGTAAATGAGCGAAGTGTCTAGAATTTTATCACTTTCATATGGGGCTTGCCGACTTGCGGTTTTCCCATGATCCACAACCAGGAACCCTGCACTTTTTGCATTCACTGGCATCGTGTACTCGCCTGTCGTGCGTTTCACGAACGTGCCGGGGAGGATGGTTGCAGACTCGGACCCTCCAGCCATCCAAGACCCGGACTTATATATTTCCTCAATGCGTCCGTATTGGGCGGAGCATCGATCACACGTCGTCGATGTGAGCTCTCGAATAATGCTCGTGTCGCCAGTCTGGATGGAGTACCACTGCGCATCCGCCCGGTAGTTCAGGAACGCCTGCGCGCCGGCCTCTGTCTCCTGCGCGGCCTCCTTGGGCATCACCGGTTTCGGCACGTTGCGGGCGGGATGCTCCAGGGTGGCGGGTTCGTAGTCGTCCGGGACCTTCTGGCCCGTCGCGAGAACGGTGGGCTCCTGGGGGCGCCAGTCCTCGGGCAGCGGGGACGACGATCCCGTGGTGGAGGCGCTGGCAGAGGCGGGTGGGGTGCTGGGCGAGGCGGCGTCGTCGTGCGAGGAAGCGCTGGACGCGGTGGGCTGGGGGGAGGCGGAGCCGTCCGCCGCGGGGCCACCCCCGCAGCCACTCAGCGTGAGTGCCGCGACTCCGGCGACCACCAGGGCGCGTGCCCCCACTCGTGCGGACCGTGCATGCTGCATGTGCCGTGAACTCCCTGCGTCGCGGACCCGGTGTGATGCACCGGACATTTCCCAGAGCATAGAGCGGGAACGCTCGCCTCAGGGGGCGCATTCACGCAATTGTGGACAACGGAGAACATGCACATGCATGACGCCAGGTCAGCGGGGTGCCGACCGCGCGACCACCGCGGAGAATTCATCATGTTTCAGGCGCCCACGCCCTGGAAACGATGCATAATCATGGACTTGGGGGGGGCGTTGCCCTCACGGCCCGGCGTCCGATCTGCACCGGGTGCCGATCCGCTCGTGGATGTCCGAGGGCCCCGTTACGGTGAGCCCATGCTGATGCTGCACACCTCCGACTGGCACCTGGGACGCACGTTCCACGGGGTCGACATCCTGGACGTCCAGGCTCGGGCCATGACGGAGATCGTCGCGTGGGTCCGTGAGTACGACGTCTCGGTGGTGCTCGTCTCCGGGGACGTCTACGACCGTGCCCAGCCCCGCACGGAGGTGGTGGAGCTGCTCAACCGCACACTGGGTGAGATCCGTGAGGCCGGGGCCCAGGTGGTCCTCACGAGCGGCAACCACGACTCCCCGGCCCGTCTCGGCTTCGGGTCGCAGATCATGTCCCATGGCGGCGTCCACCTGCTGACCACACTTGAGGACGCATGGCGGCCGGCGCTGTTCACGCAGCGCGACGGTCGGCTCACGGTGTCCCGGGGCGCAGTGCCGGCGGGAGAGCCCTCCGCCGGTTCCCCCGTCGCCGCCGCGGAGGACACCACGGTGGCCGTCTACGGCATCCCCTACCTAGAACCGCGCGCCGCCGCGCCCCTCCTGGACTGTGCACCCACCCACCAGGGTGTCCTGGGTGCGGTGACGGCGCGGATCGACGACGCCCGCAACCGTCCCGGGGTCCCCACCGTGGTGATGGCCCACGCCTTCGTCACGGGCGCCGAGCCCACCGACTCGGAGCGGGTGGTCGACTCGGGCGGACTGGGCACGGCGTCCGCGGAGATTTTCGCGGGACACGACTACACCGCCCTGGGCCACCTGCACCGACGGCAGCGCGTCATCGAGACCGTGCGCTACAGCGGATCGCCCGTGGCCTACTCGTTCTCGGAGGCGGAGCACTCCAAGGGTGCGTGGCTCGTGGACGTGCGGTCCGACGGCGTGCACGGGGTGACGCCCCTGGACCATGCGTCCGGGATGCGCCTGGCCCGGCTCAGGGGACAGCTCGACGCGCTGCTGACGGAGCCGGAGCACACCCGTGCCCAGGACGCCTGGTGCCAGGTGGTGCTCACGGACGCCGAACGCCCCGCCGCGGCCATGGAACGGGTCCGCACCCGGTTCCCCCACACCGTGGAGCTGCGCTGGGAACCGGAGGGAAGCCGGGCCGCCACCCCGCTGGGCTACAGCGCACGAGTCGCCGGTGTCGCCAGCCCGGGGGAGCTGTGCGCCCGGTTCTACGACCACGTCCGGGGCCGGTCGCTCTCGCCGTCCGAGGCCGCCGAGCTGGACGACGCGGTGGCGGCCGTGTGCGAGAAGGGAGCCGGGCGATGAGACTGCACCGGATGGAGATCACGGCGTTCGGGCCGTTCGCCGGCCAGGAGGTCGTGGACTTCGAGGGGCTCAACCGCGCCGGGGTGTTCCTGCTCAACGGGGAGACGGGTTCCGGCAAGACCAGCGTGCTGGACGCGATCTGCTTCGCGCTCTACGGAACGGGACCCACCACGGCGGCCAAGGGCGGACGCAAGGCCCAGCACAGCGACCACGCCGACCCCCACACCGGGCCACGGGTGGACGTCGAGTTCTCGGCCGGGGGTCGCCGCTGGCACGTGAGCCGCACGCCCGCGTGGCGAGAGCCCTCCTCGCGCGCCGCCTCGGGATGGACCGAACGCCACGCCACCGTGCTGCTGCGCGAGTCGGTCGAGGGCCAGTGGATGGAGCGTGGCTACCGGCCGGACGACGTGGGGCAGCAGATCCACCACGCGATCGGGCTGGACCGCGAGCAGTTCACCCAGGTCATGATGCTGCCCCAGGGCCGTTTCGCCCGTTTCCTGCAGGCCGGGTCCAAGGAACGGGAGGAGCTGCTGGAAACCCTCTTCGGCACCGATGTGTACGCCGGGATCCAGGACGAGCTCAAGGCCCGGGCGGATCACGCCAAGCAGCAGCTGCGGGACGCGGGCGCCGAGGCGCAGCGCACCGAGGAGCTGCTGGAACGCTTCCGCGCCAGGCTGCTCGCGGCCGTGGAGGAGCTGCCCGCTCGAGCCCAGGACGAGGTCGAGGGGACCCCGGTGGCGTCGTGGGCGCCGCGGGAACAGGCGGTGGACGAGACCGGGCCATCGGACGGGCCCGCGCAGTGGACGGACCCCACGGGGGAGACCCCGAGCGCCACGGGCAATGAGGACGACGGCCGCGGTCCGGAGGATGCCCGCGACGTCACTGCCCGGTGGGCGGACCTCGCCGGGGCCGGTGGTGCGCTCGTGGACGCGGTGGACCGCGCTCGTCAGCGAGCCGCCGAGGAGTTCACGGTGGCCCAGCGCAGGGCCGCTGGGCTCGAGGCCGCGCGGGAACGGCTGGACCACTTCGACAGCCTCACCCGACGGCGCGAAAAACTGTCCGAGGAGCACGAGCGCGCGCAGGACGCCGCCCGCACGCTGCAGGAGCACGACGCCGCGCACCAGCTCCAGGACGTCGTCCAGGCCTCTCGCACGGCCACCCGGGAGGAGACGGAGGCGGCGCAGCGCGTCAGCGATCTCCGCACCGAACTCGCCCCGCAGAGCCCGCCGGGGCGCTCCGGCCGCCAGGTGCTGGCGGAGCACGCCCCGCTGCTGGACGAGCAGCTGGCGGCGAGGGCGTTCTCGGCGTCGTTGCGCGATGCCGCCGTGGCCGCGCGGGAGGCGGCCCGCCGGGCCGTCGAACGGGCCGGGGCCCTGGAGCGGGACCGGGCCGACATGGAGCGCGAGACCCGGCACCTGCAGCAGCTGGAGGGGGCGGAGCAGCAGCTGCGGGAGCGGATGGAGGGCGAACGCGTGGCCCTCGCCGAACGGGAGCACGACCTGGAGCAGCTGCGCTCGGACACCAGGGACGAAGCCCTCGTGCGAGAGCGGGCCCGCAGTGCACGGGCCGCGGTGGAGGCGAGCCGGGACTACGAGCACGCCAGGGCCACGGCGGAGCAGCGGGGCCGGGACTACGAGCGGGACGAGACCGCCCGCCGGGAGGCCGCCCGTCACGTGGAGGGGCTGGAGGCGCTGCGCTTCGAGCACGCGGCCTCGGCACTGGCCGAGGAGCTGGCACCGGGGGCACCGTGCCCGGTGTGCGGTTCCACGTGCCACCCCGAACCGGCCACCGCGGCTCCGGGTGACGAGGTCACGGTGGCGGACCTGGAGCGTGCCCGGGCCGCACGGGACGCCGCACAGGACACTGCGGATGCCTCCCACGCCACGTGGCAGCGGGCCCAGCACGCCGCCGCCGAGGCCCTGGGACGCGGGGCGGAGGAGGATCTCGACGCCGTGGTGGAACGCGCACGGCGGGCCGCCGAGGAGGAGACCGAGCTCGTCGCGCGGCTCGAGCGGGCGGAGCGCATCGCCCGCGCGGTCGCCTCGGGGCGCGAGACGCTCGCCGAGGTGGAGGAACGTGCTGCGAGCACGAGTGCCGAGGCCGCCAGCGCACGGATCCGGGTGGACGCGGCGGCACAGCACTGCGACCGTGAGCGCGAGCAGCTCGCGCAGAGCCTGCGAGGCTTCAGGGACGCCCCGCGGTTCCTGGAGCACGCCGAGCAGCTGCTGGAGCACCTCGACGCTTGGGAGAGCGCCCACAGGGCGCACGAGCAGGCCCGGGAGCACGCCCGACTCAGCACGCACGCTCTGGAACGCGCGGTGTCCGCCTCACCGTTCGACGGCGCGGCGGACGTCTCCCGCGCACTGCTGGAACCGGGGGAGGCCCGGGAGCTCCGGACCTGGTGGGAGGCCCACGAGCGGGATGCCGCCGCCCTCGACGCCGAGCTCGCCACGGAGGAGATGCGCCGCGCCGCGGCCCTCGACGGGCCGGAACGCGAGGAACTCTCCGACGCCGCCCTGTCCCGCGCGGCCCTCGCGCGCGACGATCTGGACATGCTGCGTGACCGGCTCACCCGGCAGCTCGGGGGTCTGCACGCCCTCGTCGAGGACATCACCGCCACCGCGAGCCAGATCCCGGATCAGGACGCCCGCCACCGCGGCATCCGGGAGCGCGCGGCCACGCTCGGCGGTCTCGCGGACGTGGCCACCGCCACGTCCTCCGAGAACTCCCTGCGCATGACCCTGACCTCGTTCGTGCTCGCGGCCAAGCTCGAGCAGGTGGCCGCCGTGGCCTCCGAGCACCTCAGCCGCATGTCCTCCGGTCGCTTCACCCTGGTGCACACGGACCAGACCCGGGGCGGCGGCAAGTCGGGGCTCGGCCTCGAGATCGACGACTCCTGGACCGGTGTGCGCCGCGGCACCGAGACGCTGTCCGGGGGTGAGTCCTTCTTCACCTCCCTCGCGCTGGCCCTCGCGCTCGCGGACGTGGTGCGGGCGGAGGCCGGTGGCCGGGACATCGACACGTTGTTCGTGGACGAGGGTTTCGGCTCCCTGGACGAGCAGACCCTGGAGCAGGTGCTGGAAACCCTCGACGGGCTGCGCCGTGACGGACGGGTGATCGGCGTGGTGTCCCACGTCAGCGAGATGAAGCAGCGGATCGACACGCAACTGGTCGTGACTAAGACCCCCCAGGGCTCCCACCTCGGCATCGAGGCGGACCCGTGGTCTCCCGCGTAGGCTGACGCTCGTGAACTCCACCACCCGTGACCGCGCGCCGTCCTCCGCAGCCCGGGCTCCCCGCGTCGGACGGATCGGCAGCGACCTCCAGCTGAGCACCATCACGCTGCTGCTGCGCCTTCCGCAGGTCATGGCCCCGCTGGGCGTGCTCACGTGGCTCGCCGTCTCGGCCTCCTCCGCGTGGGCCGCGGCGCTCGGGGCCGCAGCCCTGTGTCTGGGCATGGCCGTGTGCGGGCTGGGCATGGCCGTGTTCGCCACGGTCCGGTGGCGGCTGTGGGCGCTCGCGGCCATCTCCGTGATCCAGGGCATCGTGATGTGGCAGCTCTCCCGCGTGGACGTCAGCGCGGTCTCCACCACCTGGGACGCCGCGGGCGAGTTCGCCCCGTTCTTCGTGGCCGGCCTGTCGCTCGCACCCATGGGCCTCGCCGCGCGACTGCGGTGGGCGTCGGTCTTCGCCGGTGAAGAGCGCCCCGGGGCCTTCGGGGCCGCGATGCGGCGCGAATCCGTCAACGAGGCCCTGGCCACCGTGCTCGGCGCCGCGCTCACGGGACTGCTGGCGGTGCTGGCCGGCCCCTCGTCCGTGCTGCGGGCCTCGGCAATCCTGTCCGTGCTCATCATGCTGCTGTTCGTGCTGCACCCCTCGGCGCGTCAGCCGCAGGCCAACATGCCCGTGCACCTGTGGCGCCAGGACCACTGGCCCACCCGCGCGCAGCGGCGCACCGCGTTCCGGCTGCGCCACGGGGTGCTCTACGGGATCGCGGCACTCAACGCGCTGCTGGGCGCGGCCCAGGGCTGCCTTGCGGTGTACTCGGTGTCCCTGGACACCGTGGAAAGCATGGGGGTCATGTACGCGCTGCTCGGTTTCGGGGCAGCGGTGGGCTCCACGCTGGCCGTGCGCTTCCGGCACCGGGTCACGGCGGCCAACATGTGGGTGCTCGTGGCCACCGGCGCGCTGCTGACCTCCATGCTGCTGTCCGGGCCCTCCGGCGCGCTCGGCTACGCCCTGGTGCTCATGG
Source organism: Kocuria rhizophila DC2201 (assembly GCF_000010285.1). NCBI lineage: Bacteria > Bacillati > Actinomycetota > Actinomycetes > Micrococcales > Micrococcaceae > Kocuria > Kocuria rhizophila. Next base: position 1,100,588 of record NC_010617.1, read on the forward strand.
CGGTCGGCTTCTTCTCCGGCCCGTGCCTGCTGTGCATCCACAGCTGCGCGGGCCAGGTGGACATGGCCCGCGGCTACCTCGGACTCGTGGCCCTCATGAACATCGCCACCGGCGCGGCCACGGCCGTGGGGCTGATCGTGTGCGCGTACCTCGGGGTGCGGTGGGACTACATGTCCGCGGCGATGATCCCCGTGGCCGCCGCCATGGCCCTGCTGGGGTCCGCCCTCGTGTTCTGCTACGGACTGCGTCGCACCCCCGGCCCCGATCCCAGGATCTGAGCGGCCGGTACCCGAGCCACTCCGCGGTTGGGCACGATGCCGCCGCGGCGTCACGCCACCGCGCACGCGTGCGCCCCGCATGACGTCGATGCCCGGCTCAAGCACCCCTCCCGTCCCTACCATTCCGCCCGCCGCCACCGTCCCGCCCGGCTCCACCATTCCCCACAGCTGCACCCCTCCGCACAGCACGACGCCGCCGCGGAACCGTGCTCTCGCATGGCGGTTCCGCGGCGGCGTCGTCGGGCAACGGCCGGAACGCCACCCGGCCGGTGGTCGGGCCGACGCGCTCGGGGGCGCGTCGGCGTCGGCTCAGTGGCCGCGGGCGATCCACTCGCCGAGGTGGGGCTTCTCCTCGCCCACGGTGGTGGGGTCACCGTGCCCGGGGAGCACCAGGGTGTCCTCCGGGAGGGCGAGGAGCCGCTTCTCGATCGAGGCAATGATCGTGGGGAAGTCCGAGTACGAGCGTCCCGTGGCGCCCGGACCACCCTGGAAGAGGGTGTCCCCGGTGAAGATCACGCCGTGCTCCCCGAGCTGCGGGGCGTGGAAGACCACGGAGCCGGGGGAGTGCCCCGGCGTGGCCAGCACCGTGAACTCCACGGTCCCGGTCACCAGCTGCTGACCGTCGTGCAGCGGCTCGGGCTCGGGACCCTGCGGGTGGACGTCGTGCCACAGCATGAGGTCCTCGTGGCTCATGAGCACCGGGGCGTCCGTGCCCAGTTGCTCCACGAAGTCCCGGACGGCCTTGATGTGGTCGTCGTGGCCGTGAGTGAGCAGCACGTGGGTCACGGTGCGCTCACCGACCGCGGCGATCACCGCGTCCGGGTCGTGCGCGGGGTCGATGACCACGCACTCGGCGGCGCCACCGACGATCCACACGTTGTTCTCCACCTCCCAGGAGCCGCCGTCGAGGTTGAAGGTTCCCTCGGTCACGCACTTCTGGACGGTCACGCCACCGCTGGGATCGGTGAGGACGGTCTCCGGGTGGGCGCTCACCGTGCCAGCTCCACCACGGAGCGCAGCACCTTGCCGGCGCGCATGGTGTCGAACGCCGCCTCGACGTCCTCCAGGCCGATGCGCTCCGACACGAAGGCGTCGAGGTCCAGACGACCGAGGACGTACTGGTCCACGAGCATCGGGAAGTCGCGGGAGGGCAGCGTGTCCCCGTACCACGCGGACTTGACGGAGCCTCCCCGGGAGAACACCTCGTCCAGCGGCAGGTCCACCGTGGTGCCCGGGTTCGGAACCCCCACCAGCACCACACGCCCCGCGAGATCGCGGGCCCGGAACGCCTGCATGAAGGTGTCCGCGACACCCACGGCATCGATCACGAGGTCCGCCCCGAACCCGCCGGTGAGCTCGCGGATGCCCTCCACGGCGTCCGCGGAGCGGGAGTTGACGGTGTGCGTGGCGCCGAGCCGCTGGGCGGTGCGCAGCTTCTCGTCGTCCACGTCCACGGCGATGATCGTGGTGGCGCCGGCCAGTGCGGCACCCGCGATGGCCGCAGTGCCCACACCGCCGCAGCCGATCACGGCCACGGACTCCCCGCGCTTCACGGCGCCGGTGTTGATGGCCGCGCCGATGCCCGCGGTCACGCCGCAGCCCAGCAGACCCACGGCCGCGTACTGCTCGTCCTCGAGGGGGGTCTCGATGCGGGTGCACTGGCCTGCGGCCACGAGGGTCTTTTCGGCGAACGCGCCGATCCCCAGCGCGGGCTCCAGCTCGGTGCCGTCCTCCAGGGTCATCTTCTGCGTGGCGTTGTGGGTGTCGAAGCAGTACCAGGGCTCACCCCGGCGGCACGCGCGGCACTCGCCGCACACGGCCCGCCAGTTGAGGATCACGTGGTCGCCCACGGAGACCTCGGTGACGCCCTCACCCACGGCGCTGACCACGCCGGTGGCCTCGTGGCCCAGCAGGTACGGGAAGTCCTCCCCGACACCGCCCACCTTGTAGTGCAGGTCCGTCTGGCACACCCCGCACGTGAGGACGTCCACGAGGGCCTCCCCGGGCCCCGGATCCGGGACCAGGATGGTCTCCACGGACGCCGGGGCGTCCTTCTTCAGCGCCACTACGCCTTTGACCTTGTGCATGCGATTGCCTCCGTCAGGGTGCTCGGTTGGTTGTCCCTCCCAGTATGCGCGGTGCCCGGTTTCGCGGCACCCGGGCCCCGCGCGGTTCGCCGACCGGCGAACACCGCGGCCGGCCCGGGTCGGCCCCGCGCGCTTCCCCGCCCGGCGGACACCGCGGCCGACCCGGGTCCGGCACCGGGCGACGTCGTCACGCGGGGGCACCTGGCATGTGAGAAGCCCAGGGTGCGAGGGAGGGCCTGGCACGCGAGGAGCCCCGGTGCACGCAAAAGCCCGGGGCGGGCGACAACCCGCTCCCGAGGAGGCGGGCGCTCGGGGAAACACCCCCGGGGACACGCGAAGGGGCCCGCACGGTCTCGACCGTGCGGGCCCCTGTCACGCCCCGTCCGTGGTCGGCGCACCGCGTGGGTGGCGGGCCGACCGGCCGGGTGTCAGTCCTGCGAGGGCTTGGAGTAGTCCACGTGCTCGGTGTGCAGCCGGATCTTGCGACCCTCGGCCTCGAGCTTCTCCTCCTTGGCGCGCAGCTTCTCCACCTGGGCGGTGTCACGCGGGGGCAGCTGGATGGTCTCCTCGGCGCGGATCCCGCCCTGCAGCTGGCGGCCGCGCTCGAGCTCGGCGTCCACCTCGGCCCCGAACAGCAGCGCGTTGTTCATGATCCACAGCCCCAGCAGCAGGATGATCACGGAGCCGATGACCCCGTACGTGGCGTTGTACTTGGCGAAGTTCGCCACGTAGAACGCGAACGCCAGACCGGCGACGATCATGAACACCAGGGAGATGGCCGCACCGGGGCTCATCCAGCGGAACTTGGGCTGCTGCACGTTGGGGGTCGCGTAGAACAGGATGGCGATCAGCAGCACCAGCAGGAGCAGCACCACGGGGATCTTGACCCAGTTCCACACGGTCACGGCGGTGGAGCCCAGCCCCACGGCGTCGCCCAGGGTCTGGGCGAGGTCGCCAGAGAGCAGCACCATGACCATCACGGCGGCCACGATGAGCACCACGATCAGGGTGACGAGCAGCATCACGGGCTTGAGCTTCCAGAAGGGGCGCCCCTCGGAGACCTCGTAGATGCGGTTCAGGGCCCGGGAGAACGCCCCGGTGTACCCGGACGCGGTCCACAGAGCGCCCACGATGCCGACCACCAGCGCGAGTCCCGCTCCGGACTGCGTGGTGAGCTGGGAGATGGGATCGGAGAGCAGCTCCACGAGCGCGGACGGGGCGTACTGGTTCAGGAAGTCCAGGATGGCCTTGGTGGTGGCCTCGCCCTGGCCGAACACGCCCAGCAGCGAGACGAGCGCCAGCAGGGCCGGGAAGACGGAGAGCACGGCGAAGTAGGTCAGGGACGCCGCGAGATCGGTGCAGCCGTCCTTGGTGAACTCGGACAGCGCGCGCTTGAACACGTACCCCCAGGACTGGCCCTTGAGCTTGCCGGGGGAGTCGGGCTTGGAGTCGTGGTCCGGGTGGGGCGCGGCGTCGTCCCTGGCCGCGGTGGACTCCAGGTGCTGGTCGGTCATGGGGGTCCTCTCGAGGGGTGTCTGCTGGACGCAGGTGCTCCGAGCAGTGTACTGACTTCCCGCCCCGCGGTCCCTCGAACACCTCCGGATGCAGCACCGCGCCCGTGAACGGTTCACGGGCGCGGTGCGGTGCCGCAGTGCGGCGCGGGTGGGCGGTGCGCGGACGGGACGCGGGCCCGGCCGGCCCGTTGCGGGCCGAGCCGGCGCTCAGCGGGACAGCGAGAGCGCGTACTGGTGTATGCGCTCGCTGAGCCGCGTGAGCACCCTGATCTCCTGGGCGTCGAGAGCGGTGCTCATGACGTCCGCGACCTTCTGGTCGTTGTCCGCGGAGATCCGCTCGTAGAGCCGGCCCCCGGCCTCGGTCAGGGCCACCCGCACGCCCCGCAGGTCCTGCGAGTCCTGGCGGCGGGTCACGAGGCCCTTGTTCTCGAGGCGTTCGAGCATCCGGGACAGGCTGGACTGCGTCAGCAGCACGTGGCTGTTGAGATCCCGCAGTCTGAGCCCGCCGCGGTCGGCGCCGTGCAGCGTGGCCAGCACCTCGAACTCACGGCGCGACAGGCCCTGCAGGTCCACGTCCCGCTGCAGCTGCCGGGTCACCGACACATGACAGCGGCTCAAAGCATCCCACGCCTCGATACTCCCCCTTGACGTCATACATTTCCCCCTAGTAGAAACGTTCACCCCCTATGAACGTTATCTACATGTTACGAGCGCGCCCCCGTGCATTTCCGGCCGTGGGTGTCCACACTTCTGGCCGAACCACCCCGGTCTGTCCACGCAAGGGGGCACACGACGACGCGGGGGCCGTCGCGCACGATGCGCAACGACCCCCGCATGGAGACGGTCGGTCTGGGTGCTACTTGATGCCGAGCACCGAGGCCGTGTGGCCCATGATCTCGTCCGTGAGGCGGGGATCGTCGTTGAGCTTGCGGCCGTAGGCGGGGATGAGCTCCTTGATCCGGGGCTCCCACTCGGACATCTTGGCGGGGAAGCACTTGGACAGCAGGTTCAGCATGATCGGCACGGCGGTGGAGGCGCCGGGGGAGGCCCCCAGCAGCGCGCCGATGGAGCCGTCCGCGCTGGTGACCAGCTCCGTGCCGAACTGCAGCACGCCACCCTTCTGGGGATCGGACTTCATGACCTGCACGCGCTGGCCCGCCTCGATCAGCTCCCACTGGGACTCCTCCGCGGTGGGGTAGTACTCGTGGAGGGCGTCGATGCGCTGCGAACGGGTCTTGGTCAGCTCGCCCACCAGGTACTTCACGAGGTCCAGGTTGGCCATGCCCGCGCGGGTCATGGGGTACAGGTTGTGCGCGCGCACGCTCTTGGGCAGGTCCAGCAGGGAGCCGTGCTTGAGGAAGTTGGGCTTGAAACCGCCGTACGGGCCGAACATGATGGCGCGCCGGCCGTTGACGTAGCGCGTGTCAAGGTGGGGCACGGACATGGGCGGGGCTCCCACGGAGGCCTGGCCGTAGACCTTGGCGTTGTGCTGGGCGGTCACGGTGGGATCCGTGTTGCGCAGGAACAGCCCGGACACGGGGAAGCCGCCGTAGCCCTTGGCCTCCTTAATCTTGGACTTCTGCAGCAGCGGCAGGGCGCCGCCGCCCGCGCCCAGGAACACGAAGCCCGCGCGGATCACGCGGTTGTTGTCGCTGTTGAGGCGGTCCACCACGGACACGAGCCAGGAGCCGTCGCTCTGGCGGTCCAGGGTGGTGACCTCCTGGCCGTACTCCACGGTGATGTTGCGGCCCTGGAGGTGGTTCAGCAGCTGGTTGGTCAGCGCGCCGAAGTCGACGTCCGTGCCCTCGGGGGCGAAGGTGGCCGCCACGCGTCCGGCTCCGCGGCCGTGCATGGTCAGGGGCGCCCACTGGGCGATGAGGTCGCGGTCCTCGGTGAACTCCATGCGTTCGAAGAGCTTGTTGGGCTTGAACGCGTCGTAGCGGGCCCGGAGGTAGTCGGCGTGGTCGTCGCCGAAGACCATGGACACGTGCGGCACGGGGTTGATGAAGGTGTTCGGGTCCTCCAGCGTGCCGTTCTCCACGAGGGAGCTCCACATCTGGCGGGTCACCTGGAACTGCTCGTTGATGGTCAGCGCCTTCTCCGCGCTGACGGTGCCGTCCGCGGCCTGCGGGGCGTAGTTGAGCTCGCACAGGGCGGAGTGGCCGGTGCCGGCGTTGTTCCACGCGTTGGAGCTCTCGAGCCCGGCGGCGTCCAGGCGCTCCAGCACGAGCATCCTCCACTCGGGCTGGAGGTCGTTGAGCAGCGTGGCCAGCGTGGCGCTCATGATGCCGGCGCCCACGAGGACTACGTCGGCGGTTTCGGTGGGCTGAGGTGATGTCACTGTTTCTCCCGTGCGTGCAGGGTGGGCGCGGCACTGCGCCCCGGCGTTCGTCATCCAGGGTATCCCCAGCCCCGGCCAACTCCCAACGTGCGGCGGGGCCCTCGGGCGCCTCAGGAGAGCTGGATCTCGTTGAACCGTTCGAAGCCCGTGGAGGTCAGGGGGAAGTTCACCACGCGGGAGCTCACGGCCACCGCGGAGACGGGGTGGGACAGCGGGACCGCGGGGACCACCTCGGACACACGGTCGTTGAGTGCCTTGTAGGACGCGGTGCGCGGATCTCCCTGGGCCATGGCGGCGGCGCGGTTGACCGCGGTGCTCAGCCCGGCGTCGTCGCAGCCGAGCCGCGCCTGCGAGGAGCCCAGCAGGGGCCCCAAGAAGCTGTCCGGGTCCCGGAAGCTGCCGCTCCAGCCCAGGAGGCTCAGCGCGTGGTCCGCCCCGGGGTCGGTGGCGGTCTCCACGTAGCCGTCCTCCCAGTCCACGGGCACGGGGGTGATGCGGAATCCCGCGCGCGTGAGCTGCGCGGAGATCTGGGCGTAGACGCGCTCCGGCTCCTGCAGGTACATGCGCGAGGTGTTGCGGGGGTAGCAGAACCTCAGCCGCTCACCCTTGTACGCGCTGCCCCGGAGCAGGTCCTTGGCGTGCTGGGGGTCGTAGCCCGGCAGCTGCAGGTGCTCGCCGTTGACGTTGAAGCGCGCGGGCACGAACTGGTCCGCCACGTTGGTGCCGTTGGGGAACAGGGAGGTGGCGAGGGCGCGGCGGTCGATCGCCGCGGCGACGGCGCGGCGGACGGAGACGTCCCTGAGGGCCGGCACGCGCTGGTTGAGCCCCAGGTAGGACACGGCGTAGGGGTCCCGGTAGAGCACCTGCACGCCCTCCCGGGCGAGGGGGGCGAAGTCGTCTAGGCCGACCAGGTCGTACGCGTCCACCTCTCCGCCCAGCAGGGCCGCGCAGCGCACCTCGGCGTCCGGGATCACCCGCATCTCCAGGGAACCCACCTGGCCGAGGTCCCCCCAGTAGCGCTCGTTGGACACCAGCTTCACAGTGGTCCCCGAGGCGGAGTCGAAGCGGAACGGGCCCGTGCCCACCGGGTGCTCGTCCTCGGTGCCCGCCTCGATGCTGCCGGGGGAGGCGATGCCGAAGGCCGGCTGCGTGAGCGCGGAGAGCAGGGGGCTGTACGGGCGGGTGAGCGTGAGGACCACGGTGCGCTCGTCCCGGACCTCCACGCCGGCGTAGGACGTGGACACCATTGGATCCGTGTAGCCGTGGCGGAAGGTGGTGGCAAACGCGCTGCGGTGCGCCCACGGCTCGCCGGACTCGGCCTGCGCCCGCCACTTGTCGAAGTTGGCCTTGACCGCGGCAGCGTCGAGCTCGGTGCCGTCGTGGAAGCGGACGTCGTCCCGCAGGGTGAACGTCACGGAGCGCTTGTCGTCCGCGATCTCCCAGGACTCGGCGAGTCCTGGCGCGGGCTCGCCCGTGGAACGGTCCGCGCTCACGAGGCCCTCGAGGATCTGCGTGGAGATCCGTGAGGTCTCCTGCGAGTTCCGCCGGGACGGGTCCAGCCCGGTGGGCGCCGCGGCGTGGGCGAGCACGAACGTGCCGTTCGGCACCGACGGGCTGCCGCCGGAGCGGGCGCCGCGCTCGCCGCACCCGGCCAGCGCGAGGCCGAGACCCGCGGCGGCCAGGAACGTGCGCCGCCCGAAAGCGTTCTCAGCGCTCACCGCACGCCCTTTCTGCCGCCGTCTCCTCGAGGTGCCCGGCGGTGTCGGGCACCCCGTGCGTCGTCGTGCGCAAGACGGGAGTCGAACCCGCACGCCCTGGGGCACAGGAACCTAAATCCTGCGTGTCTGCCAGTTCCACCACTCGCGCAGTCCTGGGGCACGGGCGGGCGAGCGCCCGCGGCCCCGAGATCGTCCCCCATCCTAACCAGTCGGGGCGCGCCCGCCGCGGGTGCTCGCGGGGGACGACGACGCCGCGGCCTCAGGAATCCAGCCCCAGGTCCCGTCGCAGCTTGGCCACGTGCCCCTTGGCGCGCACGTTGTACTGCGCGAGGTCCACCGTGCCGTGCTCGTCCAGCACCACGGTGGAGCGGATCAGGCCCTCGTAGACCTTGCCGTAGTTCTTCTTCTCGCCCCACGCCCCGTAGGCCTCGGCCACGCGGTGGTCCGGGTCGGAGAGCAGGGGGAAGCCGAGGTCGTGCTCGGCCGAGAAGCGGGCGAGGGCCTCGGGGGCGTCCGGGGAGATGCCGACCACCCGGTACCCGGCGGCACCGAGGGACGTCAGACTGTCCCGGAAGTCACAGGCCTGCGCGGTGCAGCCGGGCGTGGCGGCCCGCGGGTAGAAGTACAGGACGGCGCGCTCGCCCCGCAGGTCGGCCATGGACAGGTGCCCGCCGTGGGCGTCCGGGAGGGTGAAGTCGGGGGCGGTGTCGCCGGGGCTCAGGCGAGAGGTCATGGTGGGGTCCTTCCTCTGGTGACAGATGTTCCCTAATGGACGCGTCCTCGCGTACAGTGCAGGGGTGCAGGACGAGCTTGTCACGTCCGGGACGGGGATGCTCCGCACGCGGGGGCGTGCCGGGCGCCGCTGCGGCGCGACACCGACGGTGACGCCGAGAGGTGTGCACCCGCCCGGAGTTGACGACATCGCCACTGTACTGTAATGCAACCGAAGCACACCGAGTGGATACAATCAGCACATGCCCCACAGGAACCCGTGGCCCACGAACCGTCTGCTGTCCACGGCGGCACGACTCGTGGAGCACGCGTGGAACGAGGAGCTCGCCTCGCTCGGGGTGACCCACGCGGGAGTCATGGCACTGGACGTCCTGCGCTGCGAGGGCAGCATGACTCAGGCCCAGCTCGCGCACCAGGTGCGGGTCCAGGCGCAGACCATGGGCAAGACCCTGCACCGGCTCGAGTCCCACGGCCACGTCACCCGGGCCCGGAGCGAACGGGACCGCCGCTCCCACGTGGTGAGCATCTCGTCGGCGGGGGAGCAGGTGCTCGCGGACGCCGCGAGCATCGAGCAGGACCTGCTCGGAGGGGACGACGGCTCGGACGAGCAGTTCCGGTGCTGGCTCGTGGAGATCATCTCGACCCTCGGCGGTGCACGGTGGCGTATGGAGGTCCAGGAGGACCGTGCCGCGTGCGGTGCGGACGTCTCGGGGGAGACCGGTGTTCAGGATGCCGGCGCCCGAGGCGCCGGGGCTCAGGAGACTGAGGGGCGGGGCACCGCAGCTCGTTGACCGGCGCCGCGGCGGCGTCGCACTGACCGCCGTGGCCACGCCCCGGGTGCGAGTCTCTTCCACCACGGCGGGGTCGTGACGGTTTTCGCGGGCGCATTCCGCCCCTTCGCTCCGCTGCAGCGGCCCGCCGAGACGTGCCGCCCGTCTGGGGCCCCACCTGCGCTGCACAGAACGGTGGCGTTCGCGGTCGAACGGCACGCGGTTCCTGCACCGGATGGTGTCCGGACACGACGGAAGCCGGACCGCGTGCAACGATCCGGCTTCCAGGTGGTGCGCCCCCAGGGACTTGAACCCTGAACCCATTGATTAAGAGTCAATTGCTCTGCCAATTGAGCTAGAGGCGCGGGTATTGTTCGGGTGGTTGCCCCGGCTCTCACCGTTGCTTTCTCCCTCGCAACGAGAGATAACTTTAGCAGTCCGGCGGGGGGAGTCAAATCCGGTCTCCGAGGGGGTGGGGGCGGCTCACGGGCGGCGTCCGTGCGGGGCCGCCCACCGTAGAATCGGGCCCATGAGCGACTCGACCTCCCGTGCCCCTTCGTCCCCACTGCGCGTGATCTCGCTCCCCGAGCAGCGGCTCTTCGACGAGATCAGTGCCGTGACCGAGGACTTCCGGTGCGTGCTGTGGGACCTGGAGGGGGAGCCGCAGGGCTGCGCCCGGGAGGACGTGGACATCGCGGTGGCTCCCTACTACAGCAGCCGCTGGCGCAGGGACCCCTCGGTCCTGGAGCACGTGCGCCTGCTCCAGCTGCAGTCCACGGGCTACGACGGCGTGCCCGAGCTCCTCGGGGACGGCACCGCTCTCGCCGCGGCCGGCTGGGTGCACGCGGCCGGCACGGCGGAGATCGCCCTGGGCCTCATCATTGCCGCCCAGCGCCACCTGGACCGTGCCGTGCTGCAGCAGCACGAGGGCGTGTACAGGTCCTTCTTCTCCCGCGCCGTCGCCGACTCCCGGGTCACCCTGGTGGGGGTCGGGGAGATCGGGCGTGCGGTGGCCGCACGGCTCGAGCCCTTCGAAGTGGACCTCACCCGCGTGGCCTCCACCGCCCGCGACGACGCCTCCGGCCACGTGCACGGCATCGCCGGGCTGCCCGAGATCCTTCCCCGCACGGACATCCTGGTGCTCGCGCTGCCCCTGAACGACTCCACCGCGGGGCTCGTGGGTGAGCGGCTGCTGCGGCTGCTGCCCGACGACGCCCTGGTGGTCAACGTGGGCCGCGGGCCGGTGCTCGACACGGACGCCCTGACCGCCGAGGTGCTCGCGGGCCGGCTGCGCTGCGCCCTGGACGTCGTGGACCCGGAGCCCCTCCCGGGGGACCACCCGCTCATGGGCGCGGCCGGTTCCATCGTGCTGCCCCACGTGGGCGGCTCCAACGTGTCCTACCGGCCGCGCGTCCGGCGGCTGATCCTGGAGCAGCTGGAGCTGATCCGGCAGGGGCGCGCCCCGCAGTTCCTGGTGAAGCCCGGAGGTTTCACGATGTGAGACGGGGTGTCCGCAGTTTGACACGGGGGTTGGCTGCGTCACACGATGAGGTCATGAATTCGGCACAGCGCATCATTCGGGACCTCGTACTGGTCGTCCTCATCGGACGACCGGCCTGAGGAGCTTCGACGCGCACACCGCCAAGGCCCTCAGCCCACGGAACCCGTGGACAGGGCCTTTTTCATGTACCGGGGCACCACCCCCGCCCCTCGCCGGACACCACCCCGACCGGCACAGTCGCCACCACGCACACAAAGGACACAGCACCATGAGCAAGGACCAGCCGATCTCACCGGCGGTGATGGCCCAGCGGCGCACGCCGTCCGGACCCACGGCCCAGTCCGCGGACTCGGACCGGGTGCGTCTCACCGGCACGGCCGCCGACGCCGTCGCCCCCGAGCAGATGACGGGCTCGCAGGCCATCATCCGCTCGCTCGAGATGCTCGGTGTCACGGACGTGTTCGGGCTGCCCGGCGGGGCGATCCTGCCCACGTACGACCCCCTGCTGGACACGGACAAGATCAACCACGTGCTGGTGCGCCACGAGCAGGGCGCCGGACACGCCGCGGAGGGCTACGCGCTCGCCTCGGGCCGCGTGGGGGTGTGCCTCGCGACCTCGGGGCCGGGAGCCACCAACCTGGTCACGGCCCTGGCCGACGCCAACATGGACTCCATCCCCATGCTGGCCATCACGGGCCAGGTGGCCAGCTCCTCGATCGGCTCCGACGCCTTCCAGGAAGCGGACATCGTGGGCATGACCATGCCCGTGACCAAGCACTCCTACCTGGTGACCGACGCGCAGGAGATCCCGCGCGTCCTCGCCGAGGCCTACCACCTGGCGTCCACGGGCCGCCCGGGCCCGGTGCTGGTGGACGTGGCCAAGGACGCCCAGCAGGGGGAGATGACCTTCAGCTGGCCGCCGCACGTGGAGCTCGCCGGCTACCGTCCTGTGACTCGGGGCCACTCCAAGCAGATCAAGGAGGCCGCACGGCTGATCGCCGAGGCCCAGCGTCCGGTGCTGTACACGGGCGGCGGGGCCATGCGCGCCGACGCCCCGGCCGAGCTCATGGAGCTGGCAGAGCTCACGGGAGCCCCCGTGGTCACCACGCTGACCGCCCGCGGGATCTTCCCGGACTCGCACCGCCAGAACCTGGGCATGCCCGGGATGCACGGCACGGTGCCGGCGGTCTACGCGATGCAGCAGGCGGACCTGCTGATCACCCTGGGTGCGCGCTTCGACGACCGCGTGACCGGGCAGCTGGACACGTTCGCCCCCCATGCCACCGTGATCCACGCGGACATCGACCCCGCCGAGATCTCCAAGAACCGGCTCGCGGACGTGCCCATCGTGGGGGACCTGGCCACGGTGATCCCGGACCTCACCCAGGCCGTGCGCCAGGAGTTCGAGGAGACCGGCGCGCCGGACCTGAGCACGTGGTGGCAGGCCCTGGACTCGCTTCGGGAGACCTACCCCCTGGGGTACACCCGCACCGACGACGGCCACGGCAGCCCGCAGCACGTGATCGAGCGGATCTCCGCCCTTACCGGACCCGAGGCCGTGTACGCCTCCGGGGTGGGGCAGCACCAGATGTGGTCCGCCCAGTTCGTGGACTACGAGCGCCCCCGGCAGTGGCTGAACTCTGCCGGGCTGGGCACCATGGGCTTCGCGGTCCCCGCGGCCATGGGCGCCAAGGTGGCCCAGCCGGACCGCGTGGTGTGGGCCATCGACGGGGACGGCTGCTTCCAGATGACCAACCAGGAACTGGCCACGTGCGTGATCAACGACATCCCCATCAAGGTGGCCGTGATCAACAACTCCTCGCTGGGCATGGTGCGGCAGTGGCAGACCCTGTTCTACGACGGCCGGTACTCCAACACCGAGCTGAACACCGGTCACAACTCCCGCCGGATCCCGGACTTCGTGAAGCTCGCGGACGCCTACGGGTGCGCGGCCCTGCGCTGCGAGCGCGACGAGGACGTGGACGCCACCATCCAGCAGGCGCTGGAGATCAACGACCGCCCCGTGGTGATCGACTTCGTGGTCTCGGCGGACGCCATGGTGTGGCCCATGGTCCCCTCGGGGGTCTCCAACGACCAGATCCAGATCGCCCGCAACATGACTCCCGAGTGGAAGACGGAGGACTGATCGATGAGCCGACACACTCTTTCCGTTCTGGTGGAGGACAAGCCGGGCGTGCTGACCCGGGTGGCCGGGCTCTTCGCCCGCCGCGCCTTCAACATCCACTCGCTCGCCGTGGGCCCCACGGAGCTGCCCGGGATCTCCCGGATCACCGTGGTGGTGGACGCGGACGGCGAGCTGCTGGAGCAGGTGACCAAGCAGCTGAACAAGCTGGTCAACGTGATCAAGATCGTGGAGCTGGCTCCGGAGGCCTCCGTGCAGCGGGACCACATCATGGTCAAGGTCCGTGCAGACGCCTCCACCCGGCTGCAGGTCACGCAGGCCGCGGACCTGTTCCGCGCCACCATCGTGGACGTCTCCACCGAGTCCGTGGTGATCGAGTCCACGGGCTCCCGGGACAAGATCCACGCGCTGCTCGATGTCCTGGAGCCCTTCGGCATCCGGGAGATCGTCCGGGCCGGCACGGTGGCCCTGGGCCGCGGCCCCAAGTCCATGTCCGACCGCGCCCTGCGGCACTGACCCGCCGCCCGTTCGCGCCGGCGCGCGGGCCCACGAGACCCGGCCGCGGTGCCCGTCCGACGGCGCCGCGGCCCGCAAGAACCCCACCCGCTACCCAAGGAGACAGAGCAAGCTCATGGCAAAGATCTACTACAACGACGACGCCGACCTCTCGATCATCCAGAACCGCTCCGTGGCGATCATCGGCTACGGCTCCCAGGGCCACGCGCACGCCCTGAACCTGCGCGACTCCGGCGTGGACGTCCGCATCGGGCTCAACGAGGGCTCGAAATCCCGCGCCAAGGCCGAGGCCGAGGGGCTGCAGGTGATGAGCATCGCGGAGGCCGCCAAAGAGGCGGACGTGATCATGATCCTGACCCCGGACCAGGTCCAGGCGCAGGTCTACGAGGAGTCCATCAAGGACAACCTGGAGGAGGGCGACGCGATCTTCTTCGCCCACGGCTTCAACATCCGCTTCGGCTACATCGAGGCGCCCCAGGGCGTGGACGTGGCCATGGTGGCTCCCAAGGGCCCGGGCCACACCGTGCGCCGCGAATTCGAGGCCGGGCGCGGTGTGCCGGACCTGGTGGCCGTGGAGGTCGACGCCTCCGGCAACGCTCTGCAGCTCGCCCTGTCCTACGCCAAGGGCATCGGCGGCACCCGCGCCGGCGTGATCGAGACCACCTTCACCGAGGAGACCGAGTCGGACCTCTTCGGTGAGCAGGCCGTGCTGTGCGGCGGCATGTCCCACCTGGTCCAGTACGGCTTCGAGGTCCTGACCGAGGCCGGCTACCAGCCCGAGATCGCGTACTTCGAGGTGCTCCACGAGCTCAAGCTGATCGTCGACCTGATGGTCGAGGGCGGCATCGCCAAGCAGCGCTGGTCCATCTCGGACACCGCCGAGTACGGCGACTACGTCTCCGGCCCCCGCGTGATCGACCCCTCCGTGAAGGAGCGCATGCAGGACGTCCTGAAGGACATCCAGGAGGGCGTCTTCGCGGACCGCTTCATGAAGGACCAGGCCTCCGGCGCCAAGGAGTTCAAGGAGCTGCGCGCCAAGGAGGAGAAGCACCCCATCGAGACCACGGGCCGCAAGCTGCGCTCGCTGTTCGCGTGGGAGCAGACGGACGCCGACTACACCGAGGGCACCGCCGCGCGCTGATCCGCGCCCGCGTGACCCGTCGCCCGCGGCGGCGGGTCACGCCACACCCCATGACGACGCCGCGGTGCGCCTCCCACGGGACGCGCACCGCGGCGTCGTCGTACCCGGCGTAGTCGAACGCGGTGGCGCCGAACCCAGGGGTGTCGAAAGCGGTGGCGCCGGGTCCGGCGCTGGCGCGCAGCGGAGCAGCGGGCGGGGAGGACGGGCGCGGGTCGATAGAGTGGAGGGGTGACTGAGCAGACTCCCTTCTACGCGACCACGGCCATCTCCTACCCGAACGGGGCGCCGCACATCGGCCACGCCTACGAGGCGATCGCGGCGGACACCCTGGTGCGCTTCCAGCGCCTGGACGGCGTGGCCACCCGGTTCCAGACCGGCACGGACGAGCACGGGCAGAAGATGCAGCAGACCGCGGAGAAGCTGGGCACCACCCCGCGCGAGCTCGCGGACGCGAACTCCGCGCGGTTCCGGGAGATGGACGACGAGCTGGGGATCTCCTACGACCGCTTCATCCGCACCACGGACGAGGACCACGCCGCGGCCTCGCAGGAGCTGTGGAAGCGGATGGAGGCCAACGGGGACATCTACCTGGACACCTACGCCGGGTGGTACTCCGTGCGGGACGAGGCCTACTACGCCGAGGACGAGACCGAGGTGCGCGCCGACGGTCAGCGCTACTCGATCGGCACCGGCACGGAGCTGACCTGGACCGAGGAGGAGAGCTACTTCTTCCGGCTCTCCCGCTACCAGGACCGCCTGCTGGAGCTGTACCGCACGGACTTCGTGCAGCCCGAGACCCGCTCGCACGAGATCGCGTCCTTCGTGGGCGGGGGACTGCAGGACCTCTCGATCTCGCGCACCACCTTCGACTGGGGCGTGCCCGTGCCGGGCAACCCGGACCACGTGATGTACGTGTGGGTGGACGCCCTGACCAACTACCTCACCGGGCTGGGCTTCCCGGACACGGACGCACCCCTGTTCCGCGAGTTCTGGCCCGCGTCCGTGCACCTGATCGGCAAGGACATCGCCCGCTTCCACGCCGTGTACTGGCCGGCGTTCCTGATGTCCGCGGGGATCGAGCTGCCCCGGAAGGTCTTCGCCCACGGCTTCCTGTTCAACCAGGGCGAGAAGATGTCCAAATCCGTGGGCAACGTGATCGACCCCCACGCCATGGTCGAGGAGTACGGGCTGGACCAGCTCCGGTTCTTCCTGCTGCGTGAGGTGCCCTTCGGTCAGGACGGCAACTACTCGCACGACGCGATCGCCGGGCGCATCAACTCGGACCTCGCCAACGACCTCGGCAACCTGGCCCAGCGCAGCCTGTCGATGGTCGCCAAGAACCTGGGCGGCGAGGTCCCCGAGCCCGGGGAGTTCACCGCGGAGGACCTCGCGATGCTCGCCCAGGCCGAGGACGTGGTGGCCGAGTACCGGTCCGCGTTCGAGGCTCTCGCCTTCCACCGCGGGCTGGAGTCCGTGTGGCGTGTGATCGCCTCCGCCAACCGCTACTTCACGGCGCAGGAGCCGTGGGTGCTGCGCAAGACCGATCCCGAGCGCATGGCCACGGTGCTGTACGTGACCGCGGAGGTGCTGCGCATCGTGGCCGTGCTCGTGCAGCCGGTGATGCCCGGTTCCATGGCCCGCCTGCTGGAGCAGCTGGGCCAGCCCGAGGGCGAGGCACGGATGTTCTCCGCCCTGGGCACGCGCCTGGCTCCCGGCACGGTGCTGCCCAAGCCCAGCGGTGTGTTCCCGCGCTACGAGGAGCCGGCGGCGCTCGCGGACTGAACCTCGCTCGCGGTCCCAGCTCTGCGCACCTCCGAACCCTGCGTGGGGTGGGGCAGCCTGCGGGCGGTCCGAACTCCACGCGGGGACGGGATCCAGCCGATCGCCATGGAGGAGGGCCTCGGCGAGCGGTCCGAACTCTGCGCGTGGACGGGGCCGTGCCCGCGCGGCACCGCATCCGTGGACGGCGCCGCATCCGCAGGTGCCGCGTCCGCGCAGCGCGAGCGGGCGTCGTCGTCAACCCGGCGGGGCATCCGAGGGTCCCCCCGGGACCGCCCCGCCGTCTCACCATGCGGAACGAGCGTTCATCATGTGGATGTTCGGTGCGTCACGGCCCTAGCCTGGGCGCATGAGTGAAACCACCGCAGCCGAGAGTCCCCGCAGCCACTCCATCGCCGTCCTGCCCGGGGACGGGATCGGCCCGGAGGTGGTGGCCGAGGCCGTCAAGGTGCTCGATGCCGTGACCGCACCCGCGGGTGTCACGCTGGAGAGGACCGAGTACCCACTGGGGGCCGAGCACTGGCTGGCCACGGGCGAGGTGCTCGACGTCGACACCATGGAACGGCTGCGCGCCCACGACGCGATCCTCTTCGGAGCCGTGGGTGCCGCCCCCAACGACAAGCGGGTGCCCTCCGGGATCCTCGAGCGGGACCTGCTGCTGAAGCTGCGCTTCGGCTTCGACCATTTCATCAACCTGCGCCCGGCCACCCTCTACCCGGGGACCACGAGTCCGCTCGCCGAGCCCGGGGACATCGACTTCGTGGTGGTCCGCGAGGGCACCGAGGGGCTCTACGCGGGCAACGGTGGAACCCTGCGCGCCGGCACCGAGCACGAGATCGCCACGGAGGTCTCCGTGAACACGGCCCACGGCGTCCGCCGCCTGGTGCGCTACGCGTTCGAGCTGGCGCAAAGCCGGGAGCGGAAGAAGCTCACGCTCGTGCACAAGCACAACGTGCTGGTCAATGCGGGCCGCCTCTACCAGCGCACGGTCGACGAGGTCGGGCAGCAGTACCCGGACGTCACGGTGGACTACATGCACATCGACGCCGCCACGATCTTCATGACCACGGACCCGGCGCGGTTCGACGTGATCGTCACCGACAACCTCTTCGGGGACATCCTCACGGACCAGGCCGGCGCGGTCACGGGCGGAATCGGTCTCGCGCCCAGCGGCAACATCAACGCGGAGCGCACCGCGCCGTCCATGTTCGAGCCCGTCCACGGCTCGGCCCCGGACATCGCCGGGACCGGCACCGCCCAGCCCACCGCGGCCATCCTGGCCGGGGCCATGATGCTCGAGCACCTGGGCCACCCGGAGCTCGCCGCGCGCATCGACCGCGCCGTCCGCGAGGACCTGCGCGAGCACGGCACCACCGCGCGGTCCACCTCCCAGGTGGGGGACGACGTGGTGGCGCGCCTGGGCGCGTAGCTGTCCGGCGCGAACCCCGCCGCCCTGCATACTGGTGAGACACACGTCACGTCCGCGCCGTCACCCCGGCTCGCGGACACAGCAACCCGCTCGAAGGAGAACCACCGTGAGCACAGAATTCGTCAGGCAGCTCAACCCGCACCCCGCGACTGACGAGGTGCGTGAGGCCGTCCTGCAGAACCCGGGCTTCGGCAAGTTCTTCACGGACCACATGGTCTGCATCGACTGGCAGGGTGACGTGCAGCAGGGCACGGGCCGCTGGGACAACGCCCGGCTGCAGCCCTACGGTCCGCTCAGCCTGGACCCTTCCACCTCCGTGCTGCACTACGGCCAGGAGATCTTCGAGGGTCTCAAGGCGTACCGCCACGAGGACGGCTCCGTGTGGACCTTCCGCCCCGAGGCCAACGCGGCGCGCCTGAACCGCTCCGCCCAGCGCCTGGCCCTGCCCGCGCTGCCGGAGGAGACCTTCGTGGACGCGATCCGCGAGCTCGTGTCCCAGGACCGGAAGTGGGTGCCGTCCGGGGACGGCGAGTCCCTCTACCTGCGCCCGTTCATGATCGGCACCGAGCCGTTCCTGGGGGTGCGCCCCTCCAAGGAGGCGCTGTTCTCCGTGATCGCGTCCCCGGCGGGCAACTACTTCGGCACGGTGGAGCCCGTGGACATCTGGCTCTCCGGGACGTACGCCCGGGCGGGCAGGGGCGGAACGGGTGCCGCCAAGTGCGGAGGCAACTACGCGGCGTCGCTGATCGCCCAGATGGAGGGCGACGCCCACGGCTGCAGCCAGGTGCTGTTCCTGGACGAGCAGCGCGGGGGAGCGGTCGAGGAGCTCGGCGGCATGAACGTGTTCTTCGTCTTCGACGACGGTCGCCTGGTCACGCCCGAGCTCACCGGCACCATCCTGGAGGGCATCACCCGCGACTCCGTCATCCAGATCGCCAGGGACCGCGGACTGCAGGTCGAGGAGCGTGCGTTCACCCTGGACGAGTGGCGCGAGGGCAAGAGCTCCGGGCACCTCACCGAGGTCTTCGCGTGCGGCACCGCCGCCGTGATCGCCCCGGTGCGCCGGCTGCTGAGCCACGACGAGGTGATCGGCTCCGAGGACGAGAAGCCCGGTGAGGTGTCCATGGCCATCCGTCAGCAGCTGCTGGACGTGCAGACCGGCCGGGCCGAGGACACCCACGGCTGGCTGACCCGCCTGGTCTGAGTCGAACCCGCCTCCGGGCCCGCGCCGGCCCTGGACCCTGCAGCCGCCCCCGGTCCGCCGTGAACGGACCGGGGGCGGCTGTGTAGCCTGTGTGCATGCGCATCGCACGGTTCACACACGACAACGAGATCCACTACGGCACCGTCCACGGGGAGCCCGGGCAGGAGACCCTGCGCTACCTCTCGGGGGACCCGCTCTACGTGGGGGTCCAGGAGGTCGAACGCACCGTGGCGGTCTCCGAGGCCCGGCTGCTGGCCCCGGTGATCCCGCGCTCCAAGATCGTGTGCGTGGGCCGCAACTACGCCGAGCACGCGGCCGAGATGGGCAACGACGTCCCCACCCGGCCCCTGCTGTTCTTCAAGCCCAACACCGCCGTCTCCGGCCCGGGGGACCCGGTCACGCTGCCGGCGTGGACCGAGGAGGTCTCCTACGAGGCCGAGCTGGCCGTGGTGATCGGGCGCATGTGCAAGGACGTGCCCGTGGAGCGCGTGCCCGAGGTCGTCTTCGGCTACACGGCCGCGAACGACCTCACCGCCCGCGACGCCCAGCGCAGCGACGGGCAGTGGGCCCGGGCCAAGGGCTTCGACGGCGCGTGCCCGCTGGGCCCGTGGGTGGAGACCGAGCTGGACACCTCCGCGCTGTCCGTGCGCTCGTCCGTGAACGGTGAGCTCAAGCAGGACGGCAGCACCCAGGACATGATCTTCGACGTCCCCACACTGGTCTCCTACGTGTCCGAGGCGTTCACGCTGCTGCCCGGGGACGTGATCCTCACCGGGACCCCGGCCGGGGTGGGCACCGTGGACGAGGGGGACCGGCTCTCGGTGCAGATCGAGGGGATCGGCGAGCTCACCACCGTGCTGCGCCGGTAGCATCCGCCCGGGGCCACGGGTGCGCTACCCGTAGAATGGGCTCATCATGACTGACGACGCCTCCACTCTGCACCCCACCGTCCCCGCCGATGCACCCGTGCGCGTGCGCTTCTGCCCGTCACCCACGGGCACCCCGCACGTGGGTCTGATCCGCACCGCCCTGTTCAACTGGGCGTGGGCCCGCCACACGGGCGGCACCCTGGTGTTCCGCATCGAGGACACCGACGCCGCCCGCGACTCCGAGGAGAGCTTCCAGCAGATCCTCGACGCCCTGGACTGGCTCGGGATCACGTGGGACGAGGGCGTGAACGTGGGTGGACCTCACGAGCCGTACCGCCAGTCCCAGCGCGGCGAGATCTACCAGGACGTCCTGGCGAAGCTCGTGGACAGCGGGTACGTCTACGAGGACTTCTCCACCCCGGAGGAAGTCGAGCAGCGCCACCGCGCCAAGGGTGAGGACCCCAAGCGCGGCTACGACAACTACGACCGCGACCTCACGGACGAGCAGAAGGCCGCGTTCCGCGCCGAGGGCCGCCAGCCCGTGCTGCGGCTGCGCATGCCGGACGAGGACATCTCCTTCACGGACCTCGTGCGCGGGGAGATCACGTTCAAGGCCGGCTCCGTGCCGGACTTCGTGGTGGCCCGGGCCAACGGCAAGCCCCTGTACACGCTGGTGAACCCGGTGGACGACGCCCTCATGGGGATCACCCAGGTGCTGCGCGGGGAGGACCTGCTCTCCTCCACCCCGCGCCAGATCGCGCTCTACCGCGCGCTCGTGGCCATCGGTGTGGCCGAGTTCATCCCCGAGTTCGGACACCTGCCGTACGTGATGGGGGAGGGCAACAAGAAGCTGTCCAAGCGGGATCCCGAGTCCAACCTGTTCCACCACCGGGACAACGGCTTCATCCCCGAGGGCCTGCTCAACTACCTCGCGCTGCTGGGCTGGTCCCTGTCCGCGGACGAGGACATCTTCACGGTCGAGCAGCTCGTGGCGAACTTCGACATCCACGACGTGCTGGCCAACCCCGCCCGCTTCGACGTGAAGAAGGCCACGGCCATCAACGGCACCCACGTGCGCATGCTGGACCCGCAGGACTTCCGCGACCGGCTGGTCCCGTACCTGCGCGCCGCCGGCCTCGTGGGAGAGACCCTCACCCCGCGTGAGAACGAGATCCTGGACCGTGCGGCCCCGCTCGTCCAGGAGCGCATGAACCTGCTGGGGGAGACGGAGGGTCTGCTGGGCTTCCTGTTCCGCGGCGACGACGAGATCGTGGTGGCCCCCGACGCCGCCAAGCAGCTCAAGGACAGCGCCCCCGAGGTGCTCGACGCCGCCCTGGCCGCGCTGGAGCCCCTCGACGACTTCACGGCGGAGGCCATCGAGACCGCCCTGCGCGAGGCCATCGTGGACGGCCTGGGCATCAAGCCCCGACTGGCCTTCGGTCCCGTGCGCACCGCGGTGTCCGGCCAGCGGATCTCCCCGCCGCTCTTCGAGTCCCTCGAGATCCTGGGACGGGAGTCCTCGCTCGCCCGCATCGCCGCCCTGCGCGCCGAGCTCGCCGCGAACTGAGGCACCCCACGCCGCCCGCCCGCCGTCGTGGAGGGCTCCCGGTTCGCGCCGGGACCTCTCCACGGCGGCGGGTTTGGCACCCGAGCCCCGAGTGGGTATAGTTGTTGCTCGTTGCGCGGCACTGCGAGAGCCCGCCGGGCAGCAGAACCATTGGGATATGGTGTAATTGGCAACACAACGGTTTCTGGTACCGTCATTCTAGGTTCGAGTCCTGGTATCCCAGCGCTTCACGGAACACGGCGTTCACGCCGATTCTGGTGTCAGCACGGTTGGTCCTCCGGTCACCACGGTGAAATTGGACCACAACAGCGTTGATGTTACTGTTTGGTGCGTCAACGCGGGTCAGGACGAGGAACGTCGTCCAGACCATCGGAGAAAGTACACGGCCCCATCGTATAGCGGCCTAGTACGCCGCCCTCTCACGGCGGTAACGCGGGTTCGAATCCCGCTGGGGTCACGCAGTGAAAGCCCCGGTTTCCTCGGAAGCCGGGGCTTTTCGCATGCCCGGGGTTTTTCACATGGTCGGGCCCCGAGCGCGCCGGATCCTCGCCGCGCGGGCCCACTTCGCACGCGCCCAGACCGCACGCGCCCGGACCGCCCGGGCCCGTGCTGTTCGAACCCGCACCGCGTGGCCCCCAGGCCGCCCGATGTCGCGCGCACACCGCGCGGCACACCCAGTGAGGGTGAGCCCTGGCACAATGACCGTGTGAACACCGAGACCCCTTCCACCGTGCCGCTGCTCGACGCGCTCGAGGACACCCGGGACCTGCTGCGGGCCACCACGCTGCCCCTGGCCACGGCCAGTGCACCGCAGCAGCGCGAGGACGCCGCACGCGCGGTGGCCCAGCTGGAGGACTACGTGCTCCCGCGCGTGCGCTCCCTGGACGCGCCCCTGCTGGCCGTGGTGGGCGGTTCCACCGGCGCGGGCAAGTCCACGCTGGTCAACGCCCTGGTGGGCCACCCCGTGACCCGTTCCGGCGCCATCCGCCCCACCACCCGCCGGCCGCTGCTGATCCACCACCCCCGTGACGCGGGTGCGTTCACCACGCAGCGCGTGCTGCCGCACCTCGCGCGCGTCCGCGGCACCCTGACGGACTCCGCACAGACGCCGGCGGGCACCGCACCCGGCGGGGGTCCCGTGGAGGACACCGGGTCCCTCGTGCTGCTGGGGGACGAGAGCATCCCCGAGGGGCTCGCCATCCTGGACGCCCCGGACGTCGACTCCGTCTCCGACGACAACCGGGCGCTCGCGGCGCAGCTGCTCTCCGCCGCGGACCTGTGGCTGTTCGTGACCACGGCCAACCGCTACGCCGATGCCGTGCCGTGGCAGCTGCTGCGCAGCGCGGCGGGGCGCGACATCACCGTGGCGGTCGTGCTGGACCGGGTCCAGGCGGCGTCGGCGGCGGAGATCGAGGAGGACCTGCGGCGCATGCTGGGCGCGGAGGGTCTGGGAGACGCGCCCGTCTTCGTGGTCCAGGAGTCCCCGCTCAACGAGCTGGGCATGCTGCCGCGGGCCGCGGTGGAACCCCTGCGGGACTGGCTCGCGACGCTCGGTGCGGACGCGCACGCCCGCTCGGAGATCGCCGCCCGCACCCTGGGCGGTGCGGTGCGCGAGCTCGCGCACGTCACCGAGCGCACCGCCGAGGCGGCCGCCGCCCAGCAGCGCACGGAGGATCACCTGCGGCGGGAGGTCACCACGTCCTTCGACGAGGCCCTGCGCGCGGTGGTCGACTCCACGCGCGACGGCACCCTGCTGCGCGGCGAGGTCCTCGCCCGCTGGCAGGACTTCGTGGGCACCGGCGAGTTCTTTCGCGGTCTCGAGGCCGGGATCGGCCGGGCCCGGGACCGGATGACCGCGTTCTTCACGGGCAGGCCCGCACCCGAGGTGCGCGTGGAGGAGGCCATCGAGACGGGCCTGCAGGCCGTGATCGTGGAGAGCACGGCGCGGGCCGCGGAGCTCACCGAGCGGCGCTGGCGGGACGAGCCCGCGGGACAGGTGCTGCTCGCGGGCCGGGACGTGGCCGCACTGCCGCCGGAGTTCCCGGCGGACGTGGCGGAGAGCATCCGGGCGTGGCAGTCCGACGTGATGCTCATGATCCAGCAGGAGGGCGCCGGCAAGCGCACGCGCGCCCGCGCGATGTCCCTGGGCGTCAACGCGCTGGCGGTGATCCTGATGATCGCCGTGTTCTCCACCACCGGCGGGCTCACGGGGCTCGAGGTGGGCATCGCGGGAGGCTCCGGGGTGCTGGGCACCAAGCTGCTCGAGGCGGTGTTCGGCGAGGACGCCGTGCGGCGCATGAGCGAGCAGGCGCGCGGCAACCTCGAGACCCGCATCCGCGCGCTGCTGGAGCGCCGGGCCCGGATGTTCCTGGACACCGTGGACGAGCTCGGTGAGCACCCCTCCGCGGAGCAGCTGCGCTCCGCGGCCGAGTGCGTGCGCCGGGAGAGTGAGGCCCTGTGAGCCCCCGGGCGCGCGGCGCGGCCTCGCTCTCCGAACGGATCACCGGCCTCGCCCAGGCCACCGAGATCGCGCAGGGCCGGCTGGACGACGCGGCGGTCCAGCAGGCGCGCCAGGTGCTGCACCGCGCGGGGGAGCGCCGCGCCCTGTCCGCGGACCACACGGTGGTGGGCTTCTTCGGGGCCACCGGCTCCGGCAAGTCCAGCCTCTTCAACGCCGTGGTGGGCCAGGATCTCGCCCGCACCGCGGTGCGGCGGCCCACCACCTCCTCGCCCCTGGCCGCCGTGTGGGGGGACGAGGGCAGCCGCCCGCTGCTCGACTGGCTGGACGTCGCGGACCGCCACGTGGTGGGCCCGGCGCTGAGCGTGGCCACCGGGCGCGGCCGCCGTGCCGGGACGGCCACCGGCGGTCTGGTGCTGCTGGACCTGCCGGACTTCGACTCCGTGACCCGCGAGCACCGGGACATCGTCCAGCGCATGGTGGGGCTCGTGGACGTGGTCGTGTGGGTCGTGGACCCGCAGAAGTACGCGGACGCGGTGCTGCACCAGGACTTCGTGCAGCCGCTGTCTCGCCACGGCGCCGTGACCATGGTGGTGCTCAACCAGGCGGACCGCCTCGCCCCGGCCGACGTCCCCTCCGTGCTGGGATCGCTGCGCGAGCTGCTGGCCCAGGACGGGCTGCCCGCGACCGGCCCCAGCGCTCCGGTGGCGGTCTCCGCGCGCACGGGGGACGGGGTGGCCGAGCTGCGGGGACGGATCCACGAGGTCGCGGCCGGGCGCGCCGCCGCGGGAGCCCGGCTCGAGGCGGACGTGGTCCACGCGGCCGAGGAGCTGGCACGCGCCGCGGGCGAGGGCGATCCGCACGGGATCGACCCGGCGGCGAGCGAGCGCCTCACCGAGGGCCTCGCCCGTGCCGCGGGCATCGACATGGTGGCCGACGCCGCCGCGCGCTCCTACCGGCTGCGCGCGGGCAGGCACACGGGGTGGATCGCCACCCGCTGGCTCTCCCGGTTCCGCAAGGACCCGCTCAAGCGGCTGCACATCGAGAGCCACGACAAGTTCGCGGACCCGGGCGTGCACCGCACGTCCCTGCCGCCCATGAACGCGTCCCAGAAGGCCGCGGCGGACTCCGCGGTGCGGGGTTTCGCGGACGAGGTCTCCCGCGGTGCGGGGGAGCCGTGGCGGCGCAGCGTGCGCGGTGCGGCGCGGCGCCACGAGCAGCGCCTGCCCGATGCGCTGGACCAGGCGGTGGCTCGCACCAGGTTCTCGGCCCGCAGCGCCTCGTGGTGGTGGATCGCCGTGGACGTGCTGCAGTGGCTGGCCATGGCCGTCACGGTGCTGGGTCTGCTGTGGCTGCTGGGGCTGTTCCTCGCCGACTACTTCCAGCTCCAGCTCCCGCCGCCCCCCACGGTGGAGGGCTTCCCGCTGCCCGTGCCCACGCTCATGGTCGCGGCGGGTGTGGCGCTCGCCCTGTTCCTGGCGCTCACGGGCGCGGTGCTCGCGTCGCTGGCCTCCCGGGCGCGAGCGCGCACGGTACGACGCCGCCTGCTGCGCTCCGTGCGGGAGACCGCCCACGCGGAGGTCGAGGTGCCGGTGGAGCACGAGCTCGCCGCCCACCGGGAGTTCACCGCGGGGCTCGAGCGGGCGGCGTCGTCCGTGGCCTGAGAGCGGCGTGCGGGACGGGCGGCGGGCTCACGCGGCGCTGACCCGCACCGCCTCCGTGAGCTGGCGCGCGGCCTGGACCACCACGTCCGCGTGCTTCTGGCCGGGCTGCTTGGACAGCCGCTCGATGGGCCCGGAGATCGAGACCGCCGCGATCACCCGCCCCGACGGGCCCCGCACCGGGGCGGAGACCGAGGCGATGCCAGCCTCGCGCTCGCCGATCGACTGGGCCCAGCCCCGGCGCCGGACCCCGGCGAGCGTGGTGGCCGAGAACCGGGCGTGCTGCAGTCCCTCGATCAGCCGCGCGTGGTCCTCCCACGCCACGAGCACCTGCGCCGCCGAGCCTGCCTTCATGGACAGCTGCGTGCCCACGGGGATGGTGTCCCGCAGCCCGATGGGGCGCTCGGCCGAGGCCACGCACACGCGCCACTCGCCCTGCCGCCGGAACACCTGGGAGGACTCGCCCGTGCTGTCCCGCAGCTGCAGCAGCACGGGCGCGGCGGCCGAGATCAGGCGGTCCTCGCCCGCGGCGGAGGCGAGCTCCACCAGGCGGGAGCCCAGCACGAAGCGGCCCTGCACGTCCCGGCCCACGAAACGGTGGTGGGCCAGCGCCACGGCGAGGCGGTGCGCGGTGGGCCGGGACAGGCCCGTGGCGTCCACGAGGTCCGCGAGGGAGGCCGGACCGGCCTCGAGGGCGTCCAGGATCAGGGAGGCCTTGTCGATCACCCCCACCCCGGAGGAGGAGTGCGAGGACTTCTCGCTGAGCCGTGAGCCGGTGCCGTGGCCGCCCAGGGGCGAGCCCAGGGGGGCACCGGTCGGGTCGATCGCATGCGTCGTGTCCATGCTTTGATACTGCAGTCTCAAAATGCGAGAAGCAAGTCCTCGGGGTGGCGCACGCGCTGCGCACTCGTGACGATGGTCCTCACGAGCCCGCGCACCCCGCGGACCCACCTCGCCCTCGGCAGGGCAGCCATGCACGAGCAGGAGTTATGAGATGAGCACCACCACGCAGACGGCCGCACCGCGCACGCTCGCGCAGAAGGTGTGGGACGACCACCTGGTCCGCCGCGGCGAGGGCGTACACCCGGACCTGCTCTACATCGACCTCCACCTGCTCCACGAGGTCACCAGCCCCCAGGCGTTCGAGGGGCTGCGCCTGGCCGGGCGCGGACTGCGCCGCACGGACCTCACGATCGCCACGGAGGACCACAACACCCCCACGGAGGACATCTTCTCCACCATCGCGGACGAGACCTCCCGCAAGCAGATCGAGACGCTGCGCCGCAACTGCGAGGAGTTCGGCGTGCGGCTGCACTCCCTCGGTGACGCCGAGCAGGGCATCGTGCACGTGGTGGGCCCCCAGTTGGGGCTGACCCAGCCCGGGATGACCGTGGTGTGCGGTGACTCCCACACCTCCACGCACGGCGCGTTCGGGGCGCTCGCGTTCGGCATCGGCACCTCCGAGGTGGAGCACGTGATGGCCACCCAGACGCTGCCGCTGGCCCCGTTCAAGACCATGGCCATCACGGTGGAGGGCACCCTCAAGCCGGGGGTGAGCTCCAAGGACATCATCCTGGCCGTGATCGCCAAGATCGGCACGGGCGGGGGGCAGGGCTACGTGCTGGAGTACCGGGGCTCGGCCATCCGCTCGCTGTCGATGGAGGCACGGATGACCATGTGCAACATGTCCATCGAGGCCGGTGCCCGCGCCGGGATGATCGCCCCGGACCAGACCACGTTCGACTACGTGCAGGGCCGCCCCCACGCGCCGCAGGGCGAGGAGTGGGACGTCGCCGTGGAGTACTGGCGCGGGCTGCGCACGGACGAGGGCGCGCAGTTCGACCGCGAGGTGGTCATCGACGCGGACAAGCTCGAGCCGTTCGTCACGTGGGGAACCAACCCGGGTCAGGGCGTGCCGCTGTCCCGGGCCGTCCCCGACCCCGAGGACGCCGGGGACGACGACGCCAAGGACGCCGCCCGGCGGGCCCTGAGCTACATGGGGCTGCAGGCGGGGACCCCCATGAAGCAGATCCCCGTGGACACCGTGTTCCTGGGCTCGTGCACCAACTCGCGGATCGAGGACCTGCGGGCCGCGGCCGAGATCCTCAAGGGCCGTTCCAAGGCGGAGACCGTGCGCATGATGGTGGTCCCGGGCTCCGCCAAGGTGCGGCTGCAGGCCGAGGCCGAGGGGCTGGACCGGGTGTTCCGCGAGTTCGGCGCGGACTGGCGCTTCGCGGGCTGCTCGATGTGCCTGGGGATGAACCCGGACCAGCTCGCACCGGGGGAGCGCTGCGCCTCCACGTCCAACCGCAACTTCGAGGGCCGCCAGGGCAAGGGCGGGCGCACCCACCTGGTGTCCCCGGTGGTCGCCGCCGCCACGGCGGTGCGCGGCACGCTGAGCGCCCCCTCCGACCTCGACCCGGTGGCCTGAGCCGGCGCGCACGGCACCGCCGACGCCGCCGCACGGCCGCCGCAGCGTGTCACCGCACCCGGTCGACGCGCACCCCGCCAGCACCCCCGCGCGCACGCTCGCGCGCACCCGAAAGGACCCAGCATGGAGAAGTTCTCGACCCACTGCGGAGTGGGCGCACCCCTGAAGCAGTCCAACGTGGACACCGACCAGATCATCCCGGCCGTCTACCTCAAGAGGATCACCAAGACCGGCTTCGACGACGCCCTGTTCGCGGGCTGGCGCAGGGACCCGGAGTTCGTGCTCAACCGCCCCGAGTACGAGGGCGCCTCGGTGCTGGTGGCCGGCTCCGACTTCGGCACCGGCTCCTCCCGCGAGCACGCCGTGTGGGCCCTGCGGGACTACGGTTTCCGCGTGGTGATCTCCTCGCGCTTCGCGGACATCTTCCGCGGCAACTCGGGCAAGCAGGGGCTGCTGGCCGCCCAGGTGGAGCAGTCCGACGTGGAGCTGCTGTGGAAGCTCATGG
Source organism: Kocuria rhizophila DC2201 (assembly GCF_000010285.1). Taxonomy (NCBI): domain Bacteria; kingdom Bacillati; phylum Actinomycetota; class Actinomycetes; order Micrococcales; family Micrococcaceae; genus Kocuria; species Kocuria rhizophila. The sequence continues at coordinate 1,129,232 of NC_010617.1, forward strand.
AGGAGCAGCCGGGCGTGGAACTGGAGGTTGACCTCGAGTCCCGCACCGTGGCCTGCGGGGGTGTCGGCGTCCCGTTCCAGATCGACGACTACACCCGCTGGCGCCTCATGGAGGGCCTGGACGACATCGGGCTGACCCTGCAGCACGAGGAGGACATCGAGGCGTACGAGGGGGCTCGCCCGTCGTTCAAGCCCACGACCCTTCCCGCACGATCCTGAGCGGCGGCTGGACCGTGCACCCGTGGGGGCCGGTAGAATGTCGAGGTCCCGTGCGTGTTCCGCGCGCGGGAGCTCACTTCCCCCAGATCGGTAGGTCATGACTTCTTTGCGCATCACCGGCGGAGTTCCGCTGTCGGGTCAGGTGACGGTACGCGGCGCCAAGAACCTCGTCCCCAAGGCCATGGTCGCCGCGCTGCTCGGCTCCACCGCGTCCACGCTCGGCAACGTGCCGGAGATCAAAGACGTCAAGGTGGTCACGGACCTCCTGGCGCTGCACGGTGTGGAGGTCACCCGGGACGACGCCCTGGGCGAGCTCACGTTGGACCCCACCAACGTCACGCGGGCCCGCCACGCGGACATCGACGCCCACGCCGGTGACTCGAGGATCCCCATCCTGCTGTGCGGTCCGCTGCTGCACGCCCTGGGCGAGGCGTTCATCCCCGACCTCGGAGGTTGCCGGATCGGCGACCGCCCCATCAACTACCACCTGGAGGTGCTGCGCAACTTCGGCGCCAAGGTGGAGAAGCTCGAGTCCGGGATCCGCATGAGCGCCCCGCACGGGCTGCAGGGCGCCAAGATCGACCTCCCGTACCCGTCCGTGGGCGCCACCGAGCAGGTGCTGCTCACCGCCACGCGCGCCGAGGGCCACACCGAGCTGCGCGGGGCGGCCACCGAGCCCGAGATCATGGACCTGATCGCCATCCTGCAGAAGATGGGTGCGCTCATCACGGTGCAGACGGACCGCGTGATCCGCATCGAGGGCGTTCCCGAGCTGCAGGGCTACGTGCACCGCGCCCTGCCGGACCGCATGGAGGCGGCCTCGTGGGGCTCGGCGGCCCTGGCCACCGGCGGCGACATCTTCGTGGCCGGCGCCAGGCAGGCGGACATGATGACCTTCCTCAACACCTTCCGCAAGGTGGGCGGCGGTCTGGACATCCGGGAGGACGGCATCCGCTTCTTCCACCCCGGTGGGGACCTCAACCCGCTGATCGTGGAGACGGACGTGCACCCCGGGTTCATGACCGACTGGCAGCAGCCCCTGGTGGTGGTGCTGACCCAGGCCAAGGGCGTGTCGATCGTGCACGAGACCGTGTACGAGAACCGCTTCGGCTTCACCCGTGCCCTGAATCGGATGGGTGCGGTGATCCAGGTGCACCGCGAGTGCCTGGGCTCCGTGCCGTGCCGCTTCGGGCAGCGCAACTTCCTGCACTCCGCCGTGATCTCCGGGCCCACCCCGCTGCACGCCGCGGACATCAACATCCCGGACCTGCGCGGCGGCTTCTCCCACCTGATCGCCGCGCTCTCCGCGGAGGGCGTGTCCACCGTGACCGGTGTGGAGCTCATCAAGCGCGGCTACGAGCACTTCACGGACAAGCTGAGCGGGCTGGGCGCGACCTTCGACGTCGCCGAGCGGTGAGTCCCGCCCCCACCCGTTCCCGGGCCCGCGCACCGCGGGCCCTCCCACGGGTCGTCCCCCGCGCGTGGGCGTCCCGCCGTGTCCGCGAACCGTCGCCCGAGGAGTGGTTGTCCGCATGAGCAGGACCTCCCAGCGATCCACGTTCCGCGTGATCGCCGCCATGGTGATCCCCGTCTACCGGTGTCTCGCGACGCCGCGGTGGCGCGGGACCGAGAACGTCCCGGCCTCGGGGGGCTTCGTGGTGGTGGCCAACCACCTCACGGAGATCGACCCCATCACGGTGGCCTACCCGGTGTACAAGGCCGGGGTCATGCCGCGCTTCCTGGCCAAGGAGTCGCTGTTCCGCGTGCCCGTGCTCGGGGCGCTGCTGCGCCGGATCGGCCAGGTGCCCGTCTACCGGGGCACCTCGCGCGCCAAGGACTCCTTGACCGCCGCGTTCGAGGAGCTGCGCAGCGGCGGGGCGATCATCGTCTACCCCGAGGGCACCATCACCCGGGATCCGCGGATGTGGCCCATGCGCGGACGCACGGGGGCCGCCCGGCTCGCACTCCAGGCCGGGGTGCCCGTGGTGCCCGTGGCCCACTGGGGCGACCAGGAGATCCTCTACCGGGATCCGCAGGGCAAGCGCACCGTGGACCTCTTCCCGCCCAAGCGGGTGCACGGGATCATCGGGGCGCCGCTGGACGCCGAGGACCTCGTGCCCGGCGGGCTGCGCCACCCGGGCCACCCCTCGTCGGAGGAGCTCGCGCTCGCCACCTCCGCGATCATGGACGCGGTCGCGGGCCTGCTGGGTGAGCTGCGCGGCGAGCCCGCACCCCGGGAGCTGATGGACCCGCGGGGGCGGCGTGCGGCGTCGTCGTCGACCGGGGAGGACGCACCCGCGGAGGATCTCGGGGACGCCGGCGGAAGCGTGGCGCCGTGAGCGCCCCCGGACGGGGCCCGGCGAAGATCACGGTGCTGGGCGCCGGCTCGTGGGGCACCACGTTCGCCAAGGTGCTCGCCGACGCCGCAGTGGACGCCGGTGCCGAACGCACCGTGTGCCTGTGGGGCCGCAACCCGGAGGCCATGGCGGGCATGGCGCGCGAGCGGCGCAACGAGCGCTACGTGCCCGGGATCGAGCTGCCCGCGGCCCTGACGTACTCGAGCGAGCTGCCGGACGCCCTGCACGGCGCCGAGCTCGTGGTCGCCGCGATACCCGCGCAGTCGCTGCGCGCGCAGCTCGAGCTCGCGGCACCCCACGTGGCCCCGGACGCCGTGGTGCTGTCCCTGGCCAAGGGGCTGGAGTCCAGCACCGGGCTGCGGATGACCCAGGTGGTTGCCGAGGTGCTCGCGGAGGTCACGGGCGTCCCCGAGCAGGAGTGGGCGCGGCGCACGGGTGTGCTCTCCGGGCCCAACCTGGCCATGGAGATCGCCCGGGAGGAGCCCACGGCCTCCGTGGTGGCCGCCCCGGAGCACGGGACCGCGGCGTGGGTGGCCCGCTGCTGCGCCGCACCCTACTTCCGGCCGTACACCAACACCGACGTGGTGGGCACGGAGATCGGCGGTCTCGTGAAGAACGTGATCGCCCTGTGCGTGGGCATCTGCGACGGCCGCGGCTACGGGGACAACTCCAAGGCCTCCGTGATGACCCGCGGGCTCGCGGAGACCACCCGGCTCGCCCTCGCCCTGGGCGGGAGCACCGCCACGCTGTCCGGGCTCTCCGGCATGGGGGACCTCGTGGCCACGTGCTCGTCCTCCCTCTCGCGCAACCACACGGCCGGTAGGCTCCTGGGTTCGGGCCTGACCCTCGCGCAGGTGCAGGACGCCATGACCCAGACCGCCGAGGGCATCAAGTCCGCCCCGGCCGTGCTGGAGCTCGCGCGGCGCCACGGCGTGGACATGCCCATCACGGAGGCCGTGGTGGGGGTGCTGCGGGGTGAGGCCCCCGTGCACGAACTCGCCCCCCGACTGCTGGGTCGAGACCTGAAATCCGAAGGGAACCACGCATGAGCACCACCCACGAGACCCCGGAGGCCACGGCTGAGGGCGACAAGCCCTGCATCGCGGTGGTCTTCGGCGGCCGCTCGTCCGAGCACTCCATCTCGCTCATCACAGCCCGGTCCGTGCTGCGCGCGATCGACCGGGACCGCTGGGACGTGGTGAGCGTGGGGATCTCCACGGACGGTGCGTGGTTCCTGTGCTCCCAGGAGGAGCTCGAGGCGCTGCTGGACGATCAGCCCATGGCGCAGCTGCCCGTGGGCGTCCACCGCGTGAGTCTGCCGCTGCAGACCGGGGACAGCCGGCTGCTGATCCACGACACCTCCGAGCACGGGGCCCCGCTGTCCCGCGGGCGCCACATCGACGCCGTGTTCCCCCTGCTGCACGGGCCGTTCGGCGAGGACGGCACCCTGCAGGGCATGCTCGAGCTCGCGGACCTGCCCTACGTGGGCTGCGGTGTGGCCGCGTCCGCGATCGGGATGGACAAGCACTTCATGAAGCTCGCATTCCAGGCCGCTGGGCTGGAGGTGGGCCCGTACACCGTGGTGCACGACCGCACGTGGCGCACCGACCCGCTGGGTGTGCGCGAGGCCGTCGCTGAGCTGGGCTTCCCGGTGTTCGTCAAGCCCGCGCGTGCGGGCTCCTCCTTCGGCATCACCCGCGTGGACGAGCCCTCCCAGCTCGACGCCGCGATCGCCACCGCGCGCGAGCACGACCTCAAGCTCGTGGTCGAGGCCGGCATCGACGGGCGGGAGATCGAGTGCGCCGTGCTGGGCGGGCACGGCACGGACGAGGCACGGGCGTCCCTGCCCGGGGAGATCGAGGTGCACGGCCACGCCCTGTACGACTTCGAGGCCAAGTACGTGGAGTCCGACGGCGCCACGCTCTCGTGCCCGGCGCGGCTGCCGGAGCACGTGATCGACACGCTGCGCCGGGACGCCGTGCGCGCATTCCACGCCGTGGACGGCGAGGGGCTCTCCCGCTGCGACTTCTTCGTCACTGCGGACGAGCGGGTGCTCATCAACGAGATCAACACCATGCCCGGGTTCACCCCGATCTCCATGTACCCCCGCATGTGGGCGGCGTCCGGGATCGACTACAGCGCGCTGATCGACGAGCTCATCACCCTCGCGCTCGAACGGCCCGTGGGCCTGCGCTGAGCCGCGCCCCCGGTCGGGGGACCTGGGCCGGCGCATGTCGGTCCGCGCGGGCGCCGTGCGCCGCGAGCGCAACGGCGTACCAGGCTAGGGCTCAGGAGCGGCCCTGCTGGTCCAGGGTGTCCTTGACGGACTCGCACTGGCGGGTCTGGGCGATGTTCTGCACGGCCGATCCGGTGTCCACCAGCGCGGTGGAGGACGGCACACGGTCCCCGTCGAAGAGCACCTCCACGGCGGGGGAGCGGCCGTAGGTCACGGCACGCCACTGGTTCTTCTGGTCCGGGACCTCGGAGATCAGCCAGTCCACCCCGTTGACGTCGGTGCACGGCTGCGTGGTGGGCCCCGGTTCGGCCACGCCGCAGCGCACGATCATGGCCGAGGGGTCCCCGTACGCGGTGGTGCCCTGGCTCGAGGTCTCCCGCTGCGCCATCCCACTGACGTCCGCGGGCATGGCCAGCATCACGGGCGCACAGTCCGGGTTGGCCCCGTCCGGCGCGCCGTCCACGGCCACGGCGGACCCGCACCCCGTGAGCACGAGCGCGCTCGTGAGGGCCGCCCCGCCCGCGGCCAGGCGGCGTCGTGCCCGGGAGGACGACGCCGCCCGCCCGGCCATGCGCGACACGCCCCCTCGTCGCCCAGCCGTCGACGGGTGCGGCGCCTCCTCGGAGACGGTGGGCGCGGCGGACGGGACGGTGTGCGGGGGCGGGATGAGCATGGCCCCAGGATAGTTGACCGCGCCTGTCGCCACGGTGGGATCGGGGTGCGTGTGCGCGTCGGAACGGGTGGTTATGGTGCAGCCATGACGCACGAGCACGCGGGAGATCCGGGCCCCACGGTGTCCCAGGTGGGTGAGGGCAGATTGCTGGAGGCGTTCCTCCCGGTGGCGACCACCGAGGGTCCGCACGTGGCGGTCGGGCCGGGGGACGACTGCGCGGTGGTCGACACACCCGGGGGGCGCGTGGTGGTGACCACCGACACGCTCACCGTGGACCAGGACTTCCGGGCGGTGTGGCCGGACGGTGTGCGCACCACCGGTGCGGACCTGGGTCACAAGTGCGCGGCCCAGAACCTCGCGGACGTCGCGGCCATGGGGGCCGTTCCCACCGCCGTGGTCGTGTCCCTCACCATGCCCGGAGACACCCCGGTGGCCTGGGTCACCGACTTCGCGCGGGGTCTCTCGCGGGCCTTCGAGTCCCTGGGAGCCTGGGAGTGCGCGCTCGTGGGCGGGGACCTCGGCCGGGGTGCGGAGCTGTCCATCACGGCCACCGTGCTGGGGCGCTGCGAGACAGCGCCCGTGCTGCGCAGCGGGGCCGGAGCCGGGGGCGTGCTCGTGCACGCCGGGGTGCTGGGCCTCGCCGCGGCCGGTCTCGCCGTCCTCGAGGGGGCCGTCCCGGAGGCGTCGGGCGCCCTCACCGGCCCCGAACGACGCATGCTGGTGGAGGCGCAGCTGCGTCCGCAACCCCCCGTTCCCGCAGGGCCCGCTCTTGCCCGCGCGGGGGCCACGGCCATGCTCGACGTCTCGGACGGCCTGCTGCGGGACGCCCGCCGGATCGCCCGCGCCAGCGGTGTGCGCATCGACCTCGACCCGGACGCCCTGGCACCCGACGTCGCACGGCTGGCACGGGCCGCGGACGCCGCCGGGACGGACCCGTGGCAGTGGGTGCTCACGGGCGGGGAGGACCACGGCCTGCTCGCGGTGCTGCCTGTGGATTCCCGGCTGCCTCCCGGGGTCCGTGCGATAGGCTCGTGTGCGCCCGCCGGCCCCCCGGGGGCACCGCACGGCAGCGGCGGGCACCGGGGCGAGCAGCCCCGGGACGCGGCCTCCGGACCCGCCGTGACCGTTGCCGGGCGGAGCCCCGCGCAGTGGTTCGGACGCGACGTCGTTGAAGGATGGGATCACTTTGAGCCATAAGCCCGGCTCCTCAACCACCGAGGTGCGTGCGTGGCTCGACGCCGCGCACCGGGACCTGCGCCGCCACACGGACGTGCTGGACAACCTCAACGTGTTCCCCGTGGCGGACGCGGACACCGGGGCCAACCTCACCACCACCCTGGGCTGCGCCGCGCAGGCCGGGCACCTGATCGAGGGCCGGGACGTCGGGGAGCTGCTGCTCTACGCGGGTCAGGCCGCGCTCGAGGAGGCCCGCGGCAACTCCGGGATGCTCGCCGCGCTCACGCTCACCGCGCTGGGCGGCGCCGTGGAGGGCAGCTCCCGGCTCACCGCGGAGCAGCTCAGGGACGGTTTCACGGCCGCCCGGGTCAGGTGCTCCTCCGCGCTGACCGAGCCCGTGCCCGGCACCATGATCTCGGTGCTCGAGGCCGCGGGCGAGGTTCCCGTGCCCGAGACCTCCGCGGACGGCTCCAACCAGCAGCTGGCGCAGTGGCTGGAGGACATGGTCACCGCCACCGCCCGCGCCGTGGTCCACACGGTCTCCCAGCTGCCCGTGCTCACCGAGCGCGGCACGGTGGACTCCGGGGCCCTGGGGATGCTCATCATCCTCACGGCCATGCGGCGCGAACTGGGCGGGGAGGACTCGGGCGCAGATCCCGTGGCGGAGATCATCCGGGACCACACCCACCCCCGCTCGGCCACGGCCTCCGCCCCCCAGGAGGGCTACGAGGTGATGGGCACCATGGACCTCTCCGCCCTGGACGCCGCGGAGCTGCGCCACGAGCTCGACGACGCCGGGCACAGTGTGATCGTCAGCGCGGTGGGCGAGCACGAGGTCGGCTACACGTGGCGGGTGCACGTGCACGTGGCGGACCCGGAGACGGCCCTCGAGCTGATGCGCGCCCGCGGGTCGGCCCGCAACGTCACGGTCACCACCCTCACGGCGGAGCCCCGGTGAGCTGCGCGAGCGCTGCCGGGGAGGCGGGGCTGCCGGCCTTCGCCGGGCTCCTGGACCAGCCGCTCACGCGCTGGATCCCGGGCACCTCCCCGCGCTCCACCGTGGCCCTGCTCGCCAAGGACCTCGGGATCACCACCGTGGGCCAGCTGCTGGACCACGCGCCGCGGCGCTACATCCACCGGGGCCGGATCCAGGCGCTCACGGAGCTCGTGGCGGGGGAGCGGACCTCGTTCGTGGCCCGGGTGGAGTCCTCCAGCACCCGCCGGATGCGCAGCGACCCCCGGCGCAGCCTCACGGACGTGGTGGTCGCGGACGACTCCGGGGCGCAGCTGAAGATCACCTTCTTCAACGCCTACTCGGCGCAGAAGGACCTCCCGGTGGGGTCCCTGGCCCTGTTCACGGGCAAGCCCGAGTTCTACCGGGGCGAGCTGTCCATGACGGGCGCGGACTACGCCCCCGTGGACACCCCCGACGCCGTGGCGGGGTCCACGTCCGAGAGCGGTGAGCTGCTGCCCATCCCGGTGTACCCGGAGGCCGGCAAGCTCACCACGCCGCGGATCGGCAAGGCCGTGCAGCAGCTGCTGCTCACCGTGGACCTGGACGGGCTCGAGGACCCGCTCTCCCCGCAGCTGCGCGAGGCGGAGGACCTGCCGCCCCTGGGCCGGGCCTACCGGGACCTGCACCTGCCCGAGACGGTCGAGGCCTACGAGCGGGCGCAGCGGCGGTTCCGCTTCCAGGAGGCCTTCGTGCTGCAGACCGAGCTCGTGCGCCGCCGTGCGGAGCACGCGAGCCATCCCGCGGATCCGCGCCCTCCGTGCGCGGACGGCGTGCTCGCGAGCTTCGACGCGTCCCTGCCGTTCGAGCTCACCCCCGGGCAGCGCGAGGTGGGGGTGCAGATCTCCTCCGAGCTCGCCGGAACCGCCCCCATGAACCGGCTGCTGCAGGGTGACGTGGGGTCCGGCAAGACGGTGGTGGCCCTGCGGGCGATGCTGCAGGTGGTCGACAACGGCGGTCAGGCCGCGATGCTCGCTCCCACCGAGGTGCTCGCCACCCAGCACTACGAGAAGATCACCTCCGCGCTCGGGCCCCTCGCCGAACCCGGGGTGCTCGGCGGGGACCCTCGTGCCACCGGCGTCACCCTGCTCACGGGCAGCATGTCCGTGCCCGCCCGACGCAAGGCCCTGCTGGACATCGCGAGCGGGGCCTCCGGGATCGTGGTGGGCACCCATGCCCTGATCCAGGAGACGGTGCAGTTCGCGGACCTCGGGCTGGCTGTGGTGGACGAGCAGCACCGCTTCGGCGTGGAGCAACGAGACGCCCTGCGGGGCAAGGCCGGCAGCGCCCCGCACACGCTCGTGATGACCGCCACCCCCATTCCGCGCACCGTGGCCATGACCGTGTTCGGGGACCTGGACGTGTCCACCCTGCGCGAGCTGCCCGGGGGTCGCCGCCCCATCGCCACGCATGTGGTGGGCCTCGCGGAGCACGGGCCCTCGTGGGAACGCCGGGTCTGGACGCTCGCGGCGGAGCACGTCGCCGCCGGGCGGCAGGTCTACGTGGTGGCCCCCAAGATCGGCGACGACGCCGCCCTGCCGCCCTTCACGTCCCTGTGCGCCTCCCTGGAGGCCCAGCCGGAGGAGCCGGAACCCGCCACCGTCACGTGGCTCACGGAGCTCGTGGCGGCCCAGCCCGAGCTGCGCTCCGCGGGGACCGCGGTGCTGCACGGGCGCCAGGACGCCGGGACCAAGGCCGAGACCATGGCGGCGTTCGACGCCGGGGAGATCGACGTGCTCGTGTCCACCACCGTGGTGGAGGTGGGCGTGGACGTGCCCAATGCCACGCTCATGGTGGTCGTGGACCCCGAGCGGTTCGGGATCTCCCAGCTCCACCAGCTGCGCGGCCGGATCGGGCGTAGTGAGCACGCGAGCACGTGCCTGCTGGTCACCCGCGTGGCGTCGGAGCACCCCGCCCGGGCCCGCCTGGACGCGGTGGCCGCCACCACGGACGGCTTCGAGCTCGCGGAGGCGGACCTGAAGCTGCGCAAGGAGGGGGACATCCTCGGGGCCTCGCAGTCCGGTGGCCGCTCCGGGCTGCGCTGGGTGGGTGCCCTGCGGGACGAGGCCCTCGTGGCCCGCGCCCGGGCCGCCGCGGAGGCCGTGGTCCGCGAGGACCCGCAGCTCACGGACCACCCCGTGCTGCGGGAGAGCATCGGGCGTGTGCTGGACGAGGACCGACAAGCATTTCTGGAGCGAGGATGACACGCATCATTGCCGGCCGCGCCGGAGGACAGCACCTCAAGGCCGTGCCGGGCTCGGCCACCCGGCCCACCACGGACCGCGTCAAGGAGTCCCTGTTCGGGCGGCTCGACGCGTGGGGGATGTGCGAGGACGCCCGCGTGCTGGACCTCTTCGCCGGCTCCGGGGCCCTCGGTCTGGAGGCCGCCAGCCGGGGAGCCGCCACGGTCACGCTCGTGGAGAAGGCCGGGGCCGCGGCCAGGGTGTGCCGGGAGAACGCGGCGCTGCTGGCGGCGTCGTGCCCCGGGACGAAGATCACCACCGTGCACGCCGGTGTCGCGGGCTACCTGGGCCGGGCCCCGTTCCACCGCTGGGACCTCGTGCTCGCGGATCCGCCGTACCCCCTGGAGAACGAGGAGCTCGTGCGGATGCTGTCCCTGCTCAGGGGACGGCTGGGCCCGGGCGGGGTGGTCGCGGTCGAGCGTTCCGCGCGCACCGAGGAGCCGGTGTGGCCGCGGGGCCTGCGGCGTTTCGAGAGCAGCGCGCACGGGGAGACCGTCATCTGGTACCTGGAGGCGGACGAGGAATCGGCCCCGGAGTCGGCCACGACGACCACGGAAGACGGGGCGGAGGACGAGGCCGCGCGCGGCTGACGGGCCGCCGACGGACAGGCACTGCCGCCCACGACCGGGGCTCCGCTCCAACCTTGGGGTGCGCACTGCGGGACCGTCTCCCGAGGCTGCAGGCATCGCCGGGCGGAGCGCCGCGGTGCTCACGCTCGATCTGGCGCGTGCTGCCCCGGCTGCTGTGGGGCCTAGACCCACGCCCCCGCCCAGGGCCCGGCGGGCGTCAGACGGCCGCGACCAGCCCCGCCATTGCCGCGCGCAGCACGTCCGTGCGCTTGCAGAATGCGAGCCGCAGCCAGTCCGCGTACAGCGCCTGGTTCGCGGGGCCGGCGAACGCGGAGACCGGAATGCCCACCACGCCGGCGTGCTCCGCCCAGTGCTGGGCGAGCCCCGCGGCGTCACTGACACCGGCCAGGGGGTAGTGGTCGCTCACCTCCGCCACGGCGAAGAACGTGCCCCGCGGCTCGGGTGGGGTGAGGCCCGCGGCGCTCAGCCCGGACACCACCACGTCCCGGCGCTCGCGGTAGTCCTCCCGCAGGCCCTCGAAGAACTGCGGAGGCAGCGCGAGGGCCTCGGCAACCGCGTGCTGCAGCGGGGCCGCCGCACTGTGGGAGAGGTAGGTCTTCACGGCCACGACGCCGCGCAGCCGCTCGCGCGGTCCGGTCACCCAGCCCACGCGCCACCCCGTGGCGGAGAACGTCTTGCCCGCCGAGGACACGCTCAGCGTGCGGGACGCCGCGCCGGGGAGGGTGCTCAGCGGCCGGTGGGGGCCGTCGAAGCGCAGGTGCTCGTAGACCTCGTCGGTGATGACCACGGCGTCGAACTCGGTGGCGAGCTCCACGAGGAGCTCCTTGAACTCCCGGGAGGCCACCGTGCCCGTGGGGTTGTGGGGGTCGTTGAGCACCACGGCGCGGGTGCGCGGGGAGAACGCCGCGCGCACGTCATCGGGGTCCGGTGTGAACGTGGGCGGCAGCAGCGGCACGGGGACCGCGGTGGCGCCCGCGAACTCCACGACAGCACCGTAGAGGTCGTAGCGCGGTTCGAACAGCACCACCTCGTCGCCGGGCTGCAGCAGGGACAGCAGGGCCGCCGTGACGCCCTCGGTGGCCCCGGCGCACACGAGCACGTCCGTGTCCGGGTCCAGGTCCAGACCGTAGTGGGTGCCCTGGTGCGCGGCGATCGCCTCCCGGAGGGCGGGGACCCCGATGATGGGGGCGTACTGGTGGTGACCGGCGTGCAGGGCGGCCGCCGCGGCGTCGAGCATCGGCTGCGGCGGGTCGAAGTCCGGGAAACCCTGGCCCAGGTTCACGGACCCGGTGCGCCGGGCCAGGCCCGTCATCTCCTCGAACACCGTGGAGCGCAGGCCCCCGGCGGCGTCCAGCAGCCCTCCGCCGGCGGCCATGCGCTGCCAGGGCGCGCGGGCCGTGGACGTGGGGGAGGAGATGTTCTCAGCTGCGGATGTCATGGACCCAGTCTAGGAACTCCGGCCCCGCGGCATCCCGGTCCGGGCGGAGCGCACCCTCCCGTGGCCTCAGGAGCGGGCCCCACGGGAGGTCAGGGGCCGCTAGGGTGGGCCCATGCGACGCGCCATCTGCCCGGGTTCCTTCGACCCCCTGCACCTCGGTCACTGCGCGGTCATCCGCCGTGCCACGCTGCTGTTCGACGAGGTGGTGGTGGCGGTGTCCACCAACCCGAACAAGACCCACCGCTTCAGCGAGGCGCAGCGGATCGAGCTGGTCCGGGAGGTCTTCGCGGACGATCCCGCCGTGGTCGTGGAACCGCTGGAGTCCGGGCTGATCGCCGACTACGCCGAGCGTCGCGGGGCCGTGGCGCTGGTCAAGGGCCTGCGCAACGGCGCGGACTACGACTACGAGCTGCCCATGGCCACCATGAACCGCTCGTTGACCGGTGTGGAGACCGTGTTCCTGCCCGGGGAGCCCTCGCTGCTGCACGTGTCCTCGTCCCTGGTCATGGAGGTCGCCGCCCTCGGCGGGGACGTCACGTCCTTCGTGCCGCCCGAGGTGCTGCGCGCCCTCGAGGACGAGTGACGCGCCGCACCGTGCGCGGGGCCTGCGAGAGGCCCCCGGCGGCGTCGTTGCCGGGGTGGATGCGCGGACGACGACGCCGTGCCCGGCCCGCGCGCGGCAGGGCACCGGGATGATCCCCGAGGCCGCCGCGTGCTAGGATGTTCTGTCGGCCAGTGTCGTTAGCCAGGAGTTCCGTGAATCACCGCAACAGTTCAGCCCTCGCGTACAGCGTCAGGGAGCTGCAACACCGCCCGGGGACCATGGACACCCTGGAGGTCGAGGCACCCGCACCGAAGGACTTCGGTACGGCGCTCATCGGTTCGCCCGAGGGCGCGCCCATGGAGCTGCAGCTGCGCCTGGAATCCGTCCACGACGGTATCCTGGTCTCCGGAACCGTGATCGTCAGTGTTCACGGGGAGTGCAGCAGATGCCTCGATCCCATCGACTACGAACTACCGGTCGACGTGCAGGAGCTTTTCGTCTTCGAACCGTCCCCGCAGGGCGACGAGAACGTCGAGGACGAGCAAGTGTATGAGGTGCGGGACGAGGAGATCGACCTCGAACCGATGCTTCGGGACGCAGTGATCACACAGCTGCCGTTCCAACCGGTGTGCCGGGCCGACTGCCCGGGCCTGTGCGCCCAGTGCGGCGCACGGCTCGAGAACGACCCGAACCACCACCACGACGTGAAGGATCCCCGCTGGTCCGCCCTCGCAGGGCTGCTGACCGACTCGGAGGACCCTGAACCGTCGGAGCCGACAACCGACACGAGAGAAGAGAGATAGCCGTGGCTGTTCCCAAGCGGAAAATGTCCCGTGCGAATACCCGGATGCGCCGGTCCCAGTGGAAGGCTCAGGCCCCCAAACTGGTGAAGACCGTGGAGAACGGCAAGGTCAGCTACAGCCTGCCGCACCAGGCCAAGCTGGTCTCCGATTCCGCCGGCACCCCCTTGTTCTACGAGTACAAGGGCCGCAAGGTCGCTGACGCGTAAGGTGACCGCTTTGCCGGATCCCGGCGAACTGCTTGAGCGTCTCGGTGTCGATCTCGACACCGAGACGCTTCGCATTGCGCTGACGCACCGCTCCTACGCGTACGAGCACCCGGGGGAGGTGCACAACGAGCGCCTGGAGTTCTTGGGGGACGCCGTGCTGCAGCTCGCGGTCACGGACGAGATCTACCACCGCTACCCGGAGTGGGACGAGGGGCGCCTGGCCAAGCTGCGCGCCTCGGTGGTCTCCGCCCGCGCGCTGGCCGGTGTGGCCCGTTCCCTGGGCCTGGGTCCGCACATCCGCCTGGGCAAGGGCGAGGTCCGCACCCACGGCAGCGACAAGGCCTCGATCCTCGCGGACACCACGGAGGCCGTGATCGGCGCCGTGTACGAGTCCCTGGGGCCCGTGCCCGCCCGTGACCTGGTGCTGCGGATGATGGTCCCGCTGCTCGAGGACACCCGCGTGCTGCACGAGGGCCGGGACTGGAAGACGCACATCGTGGAGCTCGTGGCCCAGCACGGTCTGGGCACGGTGCGCTACGAGGTGGAGGGCACCGGCCCCGACCACGAACGCCACTTCACCGCGGACGCCGTGGTGGACGGGAACGTGCTCGGCCACGGGGAGGGCACCTCCAAGAAGGCCGCCGAACGCGCCGCCGCCGCCAACGCGTGCGAGGCGCTGGCCGCGCGATTCCCCGCGAAGGGCTGAACGCACGGTGCCCGAGCTCCCCGAGGTCGAGGTGGTCCGCCGCGGCGTCGAACGCTGGGTCGTGGGCCGCACCGTCGAGTCCGTGCAGGTCTTCGACGCCCGGTCCCTGCGCCGTCACACGGCCGGTGTCCTGGACTTCCAGGAGCGCCTGGCCGGGCTGACCGTGGAGTCCGCGCAGCGGCGCGGCAAGTTCCTGTGGCTCCCGCTGCGCGAGCGCACCGGTAGCAAGCCGTCCCAGGCGCTGCTCGTGCACCTGGGCATGAGCGGTCAACTCCTGGTGGCCTCCGCGGACCAGCCGCAGCCGCGCCACGAGCGCATCCGCCTCGCGCTTTCTCCGGCCCACGACGACGCCGGTGCCGCCCTCCCGGAGCAGGCCCGGTTCGTGGACCAGCGGATCTTCGGCGGCATGCTGCTCGACCCGCTCGCGCCCAGCACGGACGGTCACGGCACGGTGCCGGAGCACGCCGCGCACATCGCGCGCGACCCCCTGGACCCGCTCTTCGACGTGGACGCCTTCCACACCGCCCTGCGCCGACGCCGCACGGGCCTGAAGCGTGCGCTGCTGGACCAGGGGCTGATCTCGGGGATCGGCAACATCTACGCGGACGAGGCCCTGTGGGCCGCCAAGCTGCACTGGGCCGCACCCACCGAGACGATGACCGCGCCCCGCACCCGCGAGCTGGTGGCGGCGTGCCAGGAGGTCATGCGCCGCGCTCTGGAGGCGGGCGGCACGAGCTTCGACTCGCTGTACGTCAACGTGAACGGGGAGTCCGGGTACTTCTCGCGCTCGCTCAACGCCTACGGCCGGGCCGGGCAGCCGTGCCCGCGCTGCGAGGCTGCGGGCCTGGACGGTGTGATCGTGCGCGAGCAGTTCGCGAACCGTTCCTCGTACCGGTGCTCGCGGTGCCAGAGGAAGCCGCGGCGGGCGCGGGTCTGAGGAGGCCCACCCATGAGCACCCGCTCACCCCTGATCGAGCGGGACTCCTCGGCGAGCCGCTCATGCCGCAGTTGCCCGCGCTGTCCACGGGCGCGGTGCCATGGCCCGTCAAAACGGTTCTCCTCCGTGACCCCTGGTGTGTCCGGCAGACTGTGACCCATGGGTGTTCCCTCCGATCTTGCCGGGCTACCTCCGGTCAACCCGGCGCTGCCCGATCTCCTGCGCAGGGCACTGGCTGCATTCGGTCTCTCCGAAACGGGCGCCAGCGCGGTGTGGCAGAACGGGGTCGGCGGTCTGACGTTCGCCGTGGCGAGCGGTGGTCCCGGGAGCCCGGCCGACGACTACGCCCAGTGGAATCCGTCCGGGTCGGGGGAGTCGCTCGCGGACGAGGCGGAGCGGATGCGGTGGATACAGGGCCGCCACCCTGCGCCCACCGTGGTGGAGCTCGTCGCCGACGGGGGCGAGGAGGTGCTTCTCACTCAAGCTCTGCCCGGCGAGTCTGCGGTCTCAGCACGACGATGGCGGGAGCACCCGGACACAGCGCTGCAGGCCCTCGGCACCGGACTGCGTGAACTGCACGACGTGGCCGTTGACGACTGCCCCTTCGCGTGGAACGTCGACTCCCGGATCCGCCTGGCGGGTGCTGACGCGCGAGTTCTCGGTGATGCTCCGGATGTTGATCGGCTGGTCCTCTGCCAGGGAGACCCCTGTGCCCCGAACACGCTGCCCGCGCGGGACGGGTCGTTCCTCGCCCACGTCGACCTTGGACGCCTTGGAGTGGCGGATCGGTGGGCCGATCTGTCCGTCATGTCCATGTCCCTAGCCTGGAGCTGCCGCGCCTACGACGACTCCGTCTTCTGGAGGGCCTAGGGGGTCGAGCCTGATCCGCAGCGCATCGGGTACTACAGGGAACTCTGGAACCTCGCCCAGGGTGCCCCGGGTGGGCCCGGGGCACCGTCCGTGTGCGGGGCTCAGTGCACCGAGCGCACGCTCTGCAGGTCCGTGGTGGCATTGCCGGTCGTGCGGTCCGAGGCCACGGAGGAGTCCTCCGCGCGGGCGCGCTGGTCGTCAGCCACTTCCTCCACGCGGTCCAGGGACGTGGAGCCGGTGTCCTTGCTGGGGCGCGGGTGGTCCTGGTAGTACGCGGCCAGGCGCGAGAAGCCCTCGTCCAGGCTCACGGACGGCGTCCAGTCCAGCAGCTCACGGGTCTCGCGCTGGTCGAACCAGTGCGCGGTGGACAGCTGCTCGGCGAGGAACTCGGTCATGGGCGGCTCGCCGTCGCCCGCGCGCAGCTTGGCAGGCAGGTGCGGCCACACGGTCTCGATCACGCGTCCCGCGAGGCGTGCCGCCTTGCCCGGGACCGATCGGGTGGGCGCGGGGGAGCCGGTGGCCTGGCACATCCGGGCGATCAGCTCGCCCACGGGGCGCGGCTCGCCGTTGGTGAGCACCAGGGCCCGGCCGTGCACGTGGTCGATGCGCTGCAGCGCCCGGACGATGCCCTCGGAGGCGTTGTCGATGTACGTGGTGTCGATCATCGCGGCACCGTGGTCCAGGTTGGGCATGCGCCCGGCGGCCGCACGGTCCGCCACGCGCTCCACGAGCTGCGTGTCCCCGGGGCCCCACACGATGTGCGGACGCACGGCGGCCACCTTGAGGTCCCGCTGCCCGTCCATGCTCAGGGCCAGCAGCTCGGCCGCGGCCTTGGACCGGGCGTAGTTGCCGCGCGCCTTCTGCGGGTCCGCGGGCTCCGCACCCGCGCCCTCGATCGAGACCCCGGTGTGGGCCACGGAGGGGGAGGACACGAACACCACGTTCTTCACCCCGGCGTTCTGCGCCTGGCACAGCAGGATCCGCGTGCCCGTGACGTTGACGCGCACGAACTCGGACCAGTCCCCGGTGAAGGAGACCTTGGCGGCCAGGTGCACGACGTCGTCCACGCCGTCCAGTGCGAGGGCCACATCCTCGGGATCGGTCACCGAGCCGAGCACCTCGTCCACGCCCTCGCGCTCCGCCACGGGAGCGTGGCCGCGCTGGAACACGCGCACCTTCCAGCCGCGCGCGAGCAGCACGCGGGCGACGTCGCCGCCGAGCATCCCGGACGCGCCCGTCACCAGGACGGTGCGGCCCGTGCCGTCGAGCTCGCCGTGGGTCACCGTGGCACCGCCGCGGTCCGGGTCCGCGGTCTGCACGGAGCCGGCGTCGCCGGCGTCCGGGGAGCTGGGCCGGGCTGACGGCTCGGACGACGGCGAGGACACCGAGGAGGTGGGCCGGGATGCCGCAGCCGGGCGGGCGGCGTCGTCGGCGGCCGGAGCGCGGTGGCGCCCGGTGCGCCCGGGCTGCGCGGAGGTGTCGCGGGGATCGTCGCTCACAGTGCACTCAGCTTTCCGGTGGCCAGGGCGCGCTCGGCCCAGTCACTCAATTCGGCTCGGTCGATCTTGGAGTTGTGACGGATGTCGGTGGGGTGCTCGGGGATCACCAGCACGGCGCTGACGGGCAGGCCCGTGGCGAACTCCACGGTGGCGCGCACGCGCTCGCTCAGCTCGGCGGAGGCCAGGGCCGGGGCACTCGCCGGCGGATCGGTCTCGACGACCGCCACGGCGGACTGGGAGCCCGCGGGGCCCACACCCACCACGGCGGCGCGGCCCACGCCGGGCACCGTCTGCGCGGCGTGCTCGGCGGCCACCGAGGAGACCGGGCCGCCGGACATGGTGATCACGTGGGCCAGCCGGCCCTCGTACCAGAGCCGCTCGCGCGCGTCGAAGTGCCCGACGTCGCCCGTGCGGTGCCAGCCTGGGGTCTCGTCCGAGGCGCGCTCGGTGATCCACAGCCGGTCGTAGTGGTCCTTGGCGTGGGGTGCCCGGGCGACGATCTCACCGGTGACGCCCGGGGTGGTGACGATCTCCGGGGAGACGGAACCGTCCGCGCGCAGGGGCAGCACACCCAGCTCGGCACCCTCCACGGGGGTGCCCACGCACACGCCGCCCCCGGCGCCCTCCACGCCCGCCTGGGCGTCCTCGCGGGCGGCGCGGATCACGTCCAGGCTGACGTCCGTGAGCGGCAGCGCCTCGGTCATCCCGTAGGGCGTGTGCAGCTCGGCGGCGGGCATGAGCTCCTGCAGCCGGGTCAGCAGCTCCTCGGGGATCGGGGCGCCCGCGGAGAGCATCAGCTCCACCCGCGCCAGGGCGTCCCGCTCGGCGGGGGAGAGCTCGTCCGCGGTGGCGAGTACGTTGGCGATCGCGGCCGGGGAGGCGAACACGGCGCTCGCGTGGATGGCCATGGTGGCCTCGGCCAGCGCTCGGGCGGTGAGCGTCTTGGGGCTGGTGACGTCCATGTCCGGGGTCACCGAGGCCGCGCCGAGGGCGGGGCCCAGCAGGGCGAACGGCGCGAAGCCCGCTACGAGGCCCGTGCCCGCGCGCAGCCCGTAGGTGTCCCGGATGGTGTCGCGCATCCCGGCCATCTGCCGGTGCGTGTACACCACGCCCTTGGCGGGGCCGGTGGAGCCGGAGGTGAACAGCACGGCGGCCTCGGCGTCCGGGTCCACGGCGGGGATCTCGTCCGGGTTCACCGTGGTCACGGAGTCCATCAGCTCGGGCACCGTGCGGGCCACGCCCAGCAGCTTCTTGGACACCGGGTCCAGGGCGTCCGCGGCGATCCGCGTGCCCGGCCAGCCGAGGGCGCGCGCGCCCACGAGGGCCTTGCGGATGCCGATGAACCAGCGCGGGGAGGAGCCGCGCAGCGCCCTGGTCAGGCCCTTGCGCCCGAGCCCCTGGTCCGCGACCACGATCACCGCGCCGATCCGCAGGCACGCGTAGATCAGGGTGGTGAGCATGGACCCGGGCGGCACCATGAGGTTCACACGGTCCCCGGGACGCACCCCGGTGCGCAGCAGCGCCACGGCCAGCTGGTCCACGGAGGCGGAGAGCTGCGCCCAGCTCACGCTGCGCTCGATGTCCAGTGCGGGGGCGGAACCGTCCACGGTGGCGGCCACCGGGCCCATGTCCACCACGGCGGGGGAGTCGTCACGACGCCGCGCGTCCAGCTCCGCGAAGAACGGCACGAACGCGGCGCGGCCGCGGGCCCGCTGCTCGCGGTGGGTCTCGACGACGGGCTCGGCGTCCCCGAAGCGCTCCTCGAGCCACGTGAACAGCGGGGTGGCGATGTCCCGGGCCTCGGGCAGCAGGTGCTTGGCGCCCTCGAAACGGTGCACGTCCGCGTGCGGGGCGCGGCGCATGAGGTCGTCCAGGTAGCGCTGCTGGAAGACCGGGTCCCCGGTGCCCCACAGCAGCAGCGTGGGGACCTCGCGCGCGCTCATCCGCCCGGCGATCCGCTCGTAGGCGGCGTGGGACGGGTGGTCCTCGGGGGCGGGGATGTCCGCGACGAAGTGGGCGATGCCCTCGCGGCGCTCCCGGGAGCCGTAGGGGGCCTTGTAGGCGCGCTTGACCTCCTTGGAGGCCGCCGGGTCGCACAGTGCGAGCGTGGTGTCCAGGAACGCCGTGCTCCCGGAGGTCAGGGGCTCGTGCACCGCCCTGTTCAGCGCCAGGCGTAGCGCGGAGGGGATGGGCTCGGCGTTGTCGTGGTGCACCGCGGTGTTGGTCAGCACGGTGGCCGCGTGGATGGCGGGGTGCTCCTGGGCCCAGCCCTGGGAGATCAGCCCGCCCCAGTCGTGGGCGAGCGTGACCACCGGAAGCGCGGCGTCGTCCAGTCCGAGGGCGGCGGTGAGGTCGCCGAGGTCGTGCACGCGGTCCTCGAGGCGGCGGAAGAGTCCCGTGCGCTCGGAGAAGCCCATGTTCAGCTGGTCCACGGCCACCACGCGCCAGGGGCGCTGCGGGTGAGCCGCGGTACGCAGCACGTCCCGCCACAGGTAGGACCACGTGGGGTTGCCGTGCACGGCCAGGATGACGCCGCGCGGGCGCAGCCCCGCCCGTTCGAGCTGCTCGCGGTTGTCCAGCACGTGCCATCGGCGCCTGCGCCCGGCCACCGGTTCGACCGGGGCGGTGGAGGCCACCGTGAGTACCGTGGACCACGCGGGGTCGATGCCCGGCAGGGGGGTCTCGGTGAAGGGCAGGCGCTCGGCGCCGGAGTGCTGCGGGGACACGGATCCTCCTGCGGGGTGCGGGGCGCTCACCAGGCGATCTCCATGAGCGTGGTGTTCAGACCGGAGCCCACGCCGAGGCACAGCACGCGCGCCCCGGGCTCCAGCCGCTCGGCCTCGAGGGCCAGGGTCATGGGCAGCGCCGCGGCGGCCACGTTGCCCCAGTAGGGGAACGTGAGGGGCACCTTGGCGGCGTCGATGCCCATGTCCTCGATGAGCTTGTTGGTGTGGGAGTTGGACACCTGGTGGGTGACGTAGGAGTCCATTTCCCGCCAGTCCCAGCCGTCGCGCTCCGCGTCCAGCCAGGCCTCCACCACGAGGCCCACACCGTGGTTGAGCAGCCCGGTGGCGTCCGTGAACATCCCGTCCCCGCCGCCGATGCACAGCCGGCTGAACTCCGTGCCGGCACGGGTCACGGAACCCACGATCCGGTGGCCGTCCGGGTGGCGGTCCGCGGGACCCACCACGGCGGCCGCGGCGCCGCAGCCCAGGGTCAGGGTGGCGAACTCCTGGACCACCTGCTCGCGGGTGATGTCGTCCTCGCGCAGCCGGGCGATCGCGGCCTCGTGCCACGGGGAGGGGTCTTCGCCCGCCACCACGAGCGCGTACTCGATGGCACCGGCGTCGATCATCGAGGACGCCACGGTGAGGGCGTTGACGAAGCCCAGGCACGCGTTGGTCATGTCGAAGTTCAGGGCGGAGCTGGGAAGGCCCAGGCGCTCGTGGATGCCCACGGCCACCGCGGGCTCGTAGTTGTCGCGGGTCACCGAGGCGTTGATGAACAGCCCGATCTGCTCGGGCCGGATCCCGGATTGCTCCAGTGCCGCCTGCCCGGCCTCGGTGGCGCCGTCCGTGAAGTGGCGGCCGGGCGCCCAGCCACGGCGCTCCCTGATACCCGCAAGGCGCTCCAGAAGCCCCTTGGGAAGCCGCAGCCGCTTGAACGTGTGGGCCAACTCCTCATCGAACCGGGTGGAGGGGATCACCACGTCCGCTTCCGTCCTGGTCACCGACAGGACGGCGGCGTTTCGGTTTCTGATGGTGGAGTTACCGGTCAATGTGGCGCTTTCGATCAGACGCCACCCGTACCGTCAAGGAATCGATCGTGTGATGGACCTCGGCGCTCGGGTGAACAAGCGGGCTGGACCGGCCCAGTCTAGCGGCCCAATCTGACAGCACCATCAGCGCCCCGCGCCCGCCGCCGCGCTCCCGGGCCGGTGCGCCACCCGCACCGCGCCACCCGTTTCCGGACCGGGGTCGCGGACCGGTCGCCGGGTAGACTCAGGGGTCACCCCCGCCGACCACAGGAGTTCCCCCGCGTGCACTTGAAGACCCTCACCGTGCGTGGTTTCAAGTCCTTCGCCTCCGCCACCACGTTCCACTTCGAACCGGGTGTCACGGCCGTGGTGGGCCCCAACGGCTCCGGCAAGTCCAACGTGGTGGACGCCCTCGCGTGGGTCATGGGGGAGCAGGGGGCCAAGTCCCTGCGCGGCGGCAAGATGGAGGACGTCATCTTCGCGGGCACCTCCGCCCGCTCCGCTCTGGGCCGCGCGCACGTGTCCCTGACCATCGACAACGCCGACGGCGCCCTGCCGATCGAGTACTCCGAGGTCACCATCTCGCGCACCCTGTTCCGCTCGGGCGGCTCCGAGTACGCGATCAACGGCCGTTCGTGCCGCCTGCTGGACATCCAGGAGCTGCTCTCGGACTCGGGGCTGGGCCGCGAGATGCACGTGATCGTGGGCCAGGGCCAGCTGGACCGGATCCTGCAGGCCACCCCGGAGGACCGCCGCGGGTTCATCGAGGAGGCCTCCGGGATCCTCAAGCACCGCCGCCGCAAGGAGAAGACCCTCCGCAAGCTGGAGTCGGTGCAGACCAACCTGGACCGGCTGGAGGACCTGACCGGCGAGATCGAGCGCCAGCTCACGCCGCTGGGGCGCCAGGCCCGCACGGCCCGGAAGGCCCAGCGCATCCAGTACGACGTGCGGGACGCCCGCGCCCGGCTGCTCGCGGACGACGTCGTGGCCGCGCGTGCGGGCATGGACACGGACCAGGAGGCCAGTGCCGGGGCCCGGCGGCGTCGTGACGAGCTGGAGAAGACCACGGCAGAGCTGGCCCGTCGTCTGCAGGAGATCGAGGCGGCCGCCGCCCGCACCGCGCCGGCACTGAACGAGGCGCGCACGAGCTGGTACGAGCTGAGCACGGTGCGGGACAGCTTCCGCGCCCTGGCCGCGCTGGCCCAGGAGCGGCGTCGACTGCTGGGCAGCACCGAGGAGGCCCCCGCCCAGGGGCGGGACGCGGACGCCCTGGAGGAGCAGGCCGCGCGCACCCGTGCGGAGGCCGGGCAGCTGGCCGAGCGGGTCACCGAGGCCCAGCAGGGTCTGGAGCGCGCCCAGCAGTCCCGCGCCGAGGCCGAGGACGAGGCGCAGGCCGCCGAGAAGCGCTCGGCGGAGCTCGTGCGGCAGGCCGCGGACCGGCGCGCGGGTCAGGCGCGGCTCGCGGCCGCCGTGACCGCGGCGCGCTCCGGGGTGGGCTCGGCCGAGGCGGACGTGGACCGCGTGCGCCGGGAGATCTCGGACGTGGTGGAGCGCGCGGAGCGGGCCCGCCTTGAGACCTCGTCCCTGCAGGAGGCAGCCGAGAGCTCGGCGGCCCGGTCTGAGCAGGCCGCGGAGCGCGCCCGTGACGCCGAGGAGAGGGCCGACGCCGCCCGCGCGCGCTCCCGCGCCGCGGATGGCCGGCGGCAGCAGACCGCGAGCGAGCTGCACACCCACACCGTCCGCCTGGACACCCTGCGGCAGTCCCTGCGCCAGCCGGACGGCTCCGCCTCCGTGGCGGATGTGGTGCCCGTCCTCGGGGACGTCCCCCGCTCCGTGCGCGTGGCCCCCGGATGGGAGCGCGCGGTGGCCGCCGCACTGGGGCCGTGGTCCGACGCGCTCGCGGTGGCCTCCCACACGGGCGCCGCACGGATCCTCGCGCACCTCGCCGATGCCGGTTCCGGGCGGGTGCACCTGCTGGTCGCGGACGCGGCGGAGGCGTCGGGGCTCCCGGAGCTCGCGCTGCCGGAGGGTTGCGTTCTCGCGCGGGACGTGCTGTCTGCCGCGGTGACGGACGACGCCGCGGCCGCGGACCGCGTGTTGGCCGCCGTGCGTGCCGAGCTGGCCACCACCGTCCTGGTCCCGGACGCCTCCGCCGCGCTCACCGTGCTCGACGCCGCTCGCGCCCTCGGCAGCGCGGGTCACGGCGTGCGCGCGGTCACCCGGGACGGGGACGTCTACGGCGGGCACCGAGTGCAGGGCGGGGCCACGGAGGCGGCGGGCAACCTCGAGATCATGGCGCTGCTCGACCAGGCCGAGGCGGAGACCGCGGCGCTGGAGACGGCGGCGCAGGGCGCCGCAGAGGCCGCCCGGAGCGCCGAGCAGGAGAGCACGGCCGCCGTCCAGGAGGCGCGTGAGGCCACCCGGGACCTGCAGCGTGCGCAGAAGGAGGCCGCCGCGGCAGGTGCGGCGTCGAGCAGGGCGGAGGCCACGGCGTCGTCGGCGGACTCCGAGCTGGCACGGCGCCGGGAGGTGCTCACGACCGCCGAGGAACGGCTCGCGCGGCGTGCCGCCGAGCTGGACGAGGCGCTGCGGCGCTCGGAGGCCGTGGAGACCGGGGACGAGGAGAGCCTCGAACGGGAGCAGCTCGAGGCCACCGCCGAGCGCAACCGCGCCGAGGGGCGCGCCAAGGCGGCCCGGGAGGCCGAGACGCAGGCGCGGCTCGCGCTGCGCGGGCTCGAGGAGCAGCACCGGCACATCGTGTCCCGCGCGGAGGCCCAGGCACGGGCGGCGCGGTCCGAGCGAGCGGCACGCGCGGAGGCGGCCCGGCGTGCCGAACGGCGCCGGGTGCAGGCCGCCGTGGCGCGCGCCGTCGAGACCGCTGCCGCGCACCTGCGAGAGTCCGCGGAGGCGTCGGCCAGGGAGGCCGCTGCCGAGCGGGACGAGATCGAGACGCGCCGCGCCGGACTGGACGAGGCCGCCCAGCGGCTGCGCACCGAGCGTGACCGCGTTGGCGCGGAGCTCGCCGAGCTCACGGAGAAGCTGCACCGCGCGGAGCTGGACCTCGCGCAGCGCCGCGCCAGGCTGGAGGGGCTGGAGGCCACGTCGCTCGAGGAGCTCGGGATGACCCCGGACTTCCTGGTGGACCACTACGGTCCCCACCTGCCGGTGCCGGACGCGGACGCCGCGATCGAGGCCGCCCAGACCGCGGAGGAGTCCGGTGGCTCCGCGCAGCTCGCCCTGCCGAGCATGACCGATCCCGGCACCCCGTTCCGCCGGGAGGAGCAGGAGACCCGGCTGCAGCGGGCCCAGAAGCAGCTCAAGGCCCTCGGAAAGGTGAACCCGCTCGCACTTGAGGAGTTCGCGGCCCTCGAGGAGCGGCACAGGTTCCTGGTCACCCAGCTGGAGGACGTCAAGAACTCGCGCACGGACCTGCGCAACATCATCCGCCAGGTGGACCAGCACGTGGAGGAGGTGTTCGCGGAGGCCTACCGGGACACCGCCGAGCAGTTCGTGTCCGTGTTCGCCACGCTGTTCCCAGGGGGCGAGGGGCGGCTGCGGCTCACGGACCCGGACGACCTGCTCAACTCCGGCGTGGAGGTGGAGGCGCGCCCCGCGGGCAAGAAGATCAAGCGGCTCTCCCTGCTTTCCGGCGGTGAGCGCTCGCTGACCGCCCTGGCGCTGCTGGTGGCCATCTTCAAGGCCCGCCCGTCCCCGTTCTACGTGATGGACGAGGTGGAGGCCGCCCTGGACGACCGCAACCTGGGCCGGCTGCTCACCATCTTCGAGCAGCTCAAGGAGAGCTCGCAGCTGATCATCGTGACCCACCAGAAGCGCACGATGGAGATCGCGGACGCCCTCTACGGGGTGTCGATGCGCGGGGACGGGGTGAGCCTGGTGGTGGGCCAGCAGCTCTCGGAGCTGCGCTAGGGGCACGGGCCGAGGGCGACGACGCCTCGTCCGGGTGTCACCCGAGAGACTCGGTCCTCAGCGGCGGGGGGTCCGGGGTCTCCGTGCTGGCCCCGGTCCCGGCCGTGGTCTCCGTCTCGGTGGTGACCTCGCGGGCGCGACGCAGCACAGTGGCCGCGCGGTGTTTCACCTCGGTGGCCACGAACTGCGGGGGCTCGACGACGCTCCAGCCGAAGTCGTCACGGATCTCACCGATGACCCGCGACCCCGCCCCGTCCGGTGCCACACGGAACGTCACGGCGAGCGGCAGGGCGGCCCAGCCCTTCCGCGAGCCCGAGCCCTTGAAGCGGAACACAGCGTCCGAGCCGAAGGATGTGCGGAGCTCGCCAACGGGCTCGTCGATCTGCGTCCGCACCTTCGGATCGTGCTCACGCAGCGACTCCTCGATGAGTGCGAGTGCCGCCGCAGGTGCCTGGGGGGACGACCACTCGTCGGTCCGCGCGGTCCTGGCATACCGCGAGGGTTTGCGGGCGAGCCGGGGAAGGATCACCCAGCGCAGCGCCACGAAGACCAGCAGCACCATGGTGGCGAGGATCAGCAGCTCCACGAGCAGCGGGAAGTCCAGGCTCCGGAACACCAAGATCATGAGGGGGGTGAGCACGATGTAGCCGATGAATCACGC
This sequence comes from Kocuria rhizophila DC2201, assembly GCF_000010285.1. Taxonomy (NCBI): domain Bacteria; kingdom Bacillati; phylum Actinomycetota; class Actinomycetes; order Micrococcales; family Micrococcaceae; genus Kocuria; species Kocuria rhizophila. The sequence continues at coordinate 1,155,085 of NC_010617.1, forward strand.
CGCCAGCCAGTACACCGTTCGTCTCGACCGTGAAGGCCTCGTCCTCGTCATGTCCTCACCCTCTCGTGCCGGTGCCCGTGCGTGCTGCCTCCGGCAGCGTCTCCCGCACCGGCAGCCACGCGAGCGCGGCGAGCAGCATGAGCGCCCCGGACACCCCGAAGGCCCAGCCGAAGCCCGCGGCGTCCGCCAGCGCCCCGGCAATCACCGGGCCCGCGATCTGACCGGCGTCCGCGCACATCTGGTACCGGGAGAGCACCTTGCCGCCCGCGCGGTCCGGGCCGATCACGTCCGCCACTGCCGCCTGCTGGCCGGGGTTCAGCGTTCCGGAACCGACGCCCGAGAGCAGGGACAGCACCGCGAAGGCCACCACGGAGGTGCTGAACCCCACGCCGATGGTCGCGAGCCCGCACACCACCAGACCCGTGAGCACCAGGGGCTTGCGGCCGAGCCGGTCCGTCAGGCGCCCGGTGACCGTGAGAGCGGCGGCGTTGCCCACCGCGAACAGCGCCAGCGCGAGACCGGCGACGGCGGGCCCCTCGCCCACCACCTGGGCGGCGAGCAGCGGCACCAGGGCCACGCGCACTCCCATGGCCGTCCACCCCGTGGAGAAGCTGGAAGCGAGCGCGGCACGGTACGCGCCGGCGTCGAGCGCCTCGCGGACCCGCATGGGCGGCTGGGCAGCACCGGTCCGCTTGGCCCCGAGGGTCTCGTCCTTGAGCCGCAGCCACACCACGAGCACCGCGACGACCAGGGCGCCCGCGTAGATCAGGAACGGTGCGTGCATGCCCAGCCCGGCCAGGAAGCCGCCGAGCACCGGACCCAGGATCCCGCCCAGCAGGAACGCCGTGGCGTAGTAGCCGGAGACCCGTCCGCGCATCGTGCGCGGGGCGAGCCGCACGATCAGCCCCATCGCCGACACCGTGAACATGGTGGAGCCGATCCCGCCGAGGCCGCGGAACACGAGCAGCTGCCAGTAGGTCTGCGCGAACGCGGTGGCCGCGGATGACAGCGCCACCACGATCAGCCCGATCAAATACGTGGGGCGCTCGCCGATGCGGTTGACCACCGCACCGCTCGCGGGCGCGAACACGAGCCGGCACAGGGCGAACGCGCTGATCACCGCGGAGGACGCGGCCACGCCCACGCCGAAGCTCGCGGCGAACTGGGGCAGCACCGGGGCCACGAGGCCGTAGCCCAGGGCGATCACGAAGGCCGCCGCGATCAGGACCTTGATGGGCTCGGGGACCTTCTGCGCGGCAGGTGCGCCACGGTCGGGTGCCGGGGCCGTGGAACCTGGGGCGTACGGAGGGGGAGAGGAGGCCGGGACGGGCCGTGCGGCGTCGTCGTCGGCGGAGCCGGGAGCGCGCGGGGAGGGGTGGGACACGCCTGGCAGTTTATGGGAGATTAGACGGGTGATGACTCCTGAACTGATGTGGATCGTGATAGCCGCCGCGGTGGTGGTGCTGCTCGTGGTGTTCGGCGTGCTGCTGCTGCGCAGGCCCAAGGCCCCGAAGGGCGGGTACCAGGACACCCGGGACATCGACGACGTCCCGGGCCTCGACGAGGGCGAGGTGGTCGAGGACCGCCCCGTCAGCACCCTGGAGCGCCCCGAGTCCGCCCGTGGTCGCCTGGCGCGGCTGCGCGGTCGGCTCGCGAAGTCCAACAACGTTCTCGGCAAGGGCCTGCTCGTGCTGCTCTCGCGCGAGCGCATCGACCAGGACACGTGGGACGAGATCGAGGACACGCTGCTCATGGCGGACCTCGGCACGGACGCCTCCCTGGAGCTCGTGGAGAACCTCAAGAAGCGCGTGCGCGTGGACGGCACCAAGGACCCTTCGCAGCTGAAGGCCATGCTGCGCGAGGAGATGCTCGCGCTCGTGGACCCCACCCTGGACCGTTCGCTGCGCACGGAGTCCGCTCCCGGCAAGCCCGCTGTGGTGCTCGTGGTGGGCGTCAACGGCGTGGGCAAGACCACCACGGTGGGCAAGCTCGCCCGCGTGCTCGTGGCCGAGGACAAGGACGTCATGCTCGGTGCCGCGGACACGTTCCGCGCCGCGGCCGCGGACCAGCTCGAGACGTGGGGCGCCCGCGTGGGCGTGCCCACGGTGCGCTCCGAGCAGGAGGGCGCGGACCCTGCCTCGGTGGCCTACGACGCCGTCAGGGCCGGGATCGAGCAGGAGTCCGACGTCGTGCTCGTGGACACCGCCGGCCGGCTGCAGAACAAGGCTGGTCTGATGGACCAGCTCGGCAAGGTCAAGCGCGTGATCGAGAAGGCCGCCGCGGTGGACGAGGTGCTGCTCGTGATCGACGCGACCACCGGGCAGAACGGAATGACCCAGGCGCGGGTCTTCGCCGAGGCCGTGGACATCACCGGCATCGTGCTGACCAAGCTGGACGGCACCGCCAAGGGCGGCATCGTGGTGGCCATCCAGCGCGGACTCGGCGTGCCCGTCAAGCTCATCGGCCTGGGGGAGGGCCCGGACGACCTCGCCCCGTTCAACGCGGAGCAGTTCGTGGACGCGATCATCGACTGACGCGCAGCCGCCACGCACGGACCACGACGGCGCCCGCTCCCTATCCGGGGGCGGGCGCCGTCATACTGTGCGGACCGTTCCCCGGGGGCCGCCCGTGCCCACCATGTGAGATGCGGCACCCCGGTTTAACGTGTGCGTCACACGATCGACGCATTCGAAACACGCTCGTTACACCCTGGCCAACTCACCGGTAACACCGGGTGCCTTGACTGTTCCCAGGGGCGCAAACGATGTGCCCGCACGAGACAGGGACGAGGTGATCCGGATGGAACTGACCGCCGGACACGTGTGGATGGTGGTGGCCGCGGGACTGGTGTTCTTCATGACCCCGGGGCTCGCACTGTTCTACGGGGGCATGACCCGGGCCAAGGGTGTGCTGAACATGATGATGATGAGCTTCGCGGCGCTCGGCGTGGTGAGCATCGTGTGGGTTCTGTGGGGCGCCTCGATGCTCAGCGGGGACCCCGTGCTGGGAGGGCTCACTGCCAACCCGTTCACGCACGCCGGGCTGGCCGGGCTGATCGGCTCGGAGGACCTGCTGGGCTCGAACTTCTCCGTGACGTTCGCGATCATCACGGTGGCGCTGATCTCGGGTGCGATCGCGGACCGCACGCGCTTCGGCACGTGGGTGGTGTTCACCCTGGTGTGGGTCACCCTGGTGTACTTCCCGCTGGCCTACATGGTGTGGGGTGACGGGCTGTTCTCCGAGACGGGGGCGCTGGGGAGGATCTTCGGTGAGCCCATCGACTTCGCGGGCGGGCTGGCCGTGCACATCAACGCGGGCGTCGCGGCCCTGGTGCTCATCCTGCTGATCGGTGCCCGCCGCGGCTTCGGGCGGGACTCCGGCCAGCGCCCCCACAACCTCCCGCTCGTGATGCTCGGCTCGGCCATCCTGTGGTTCGGCTGGTTCGGCTTCAACGCCGGGGCCGCCACCACCGCGGAGCAGGCGGCGCTTATCTGGGCGAACACGCTGGTGGCCCCGGCCGCCGCCATGCTCGCGTGGCTGCTCACCGAACGGATCCGGGACGGGCACGCGACGTCGCTCGGGGCGGCCTCCGGCGTCGTCGCCGGTCTGGTGGCCATCACCCCGGCGTGCGCGAACGTCACGCCGCTGGGCGCGATCGCCCTCTCGGCCGTGGCCGGGGTGTGCTCCGCGCTCGCGGTGGGCCTCAAGTACCGGATCGGGCTGGACGACTCGCTGGACGTGTGCGGCGTGCACCTGGTCTCGGGCATCGTGGGCACCGTGGCCCTCGGGTTCCTCGCGATCCCGTCCGAGGGCCGCCCCGGCCTGTTCTACGGCGGCGGTTGGGGACTCATGGGCACGCAGCTGGCGGCCACGGCGTTCGTTGCCCTCTACACCGGGCTGCTCACGCTGGTGATCGCCCTGGCGCTCAAGGCCACCATGGGTCTGCGCATCACGCGCCGGGACGAGGTCATCGGGGTGGACCTCACGCAGCACGCCGAGTCCGCCTACTCGCTCAAGGACGAGGCCACCGGCTACTTCGCGGGCCAGGCCCCGCACCGGGCGCTGCCCGGCACCGCCGAAGCCCCCGTGCCCACCACGAAAGGAAGCAACCAGTGAAACTCGTCACCGCAGTGGTGCGCCCCGAGAAGTTCAGCGACGTCAAGGACGCGCTGGAGGCCTACGGGGTGCAGGGAATGACGGTGCTCACGGTGCACGGCTACGGCCGGCAGCGCGGGCACCGGGAGGTCTACCGGGGCGCGGAGTACACCGTGGACCTGCTCGAGAAGGTGCGCATCGAGACCGTGGTGGAGGACGACGCCGCCCAGGACATCGTCACCGTGGTCGTCAGCGCCGCGCGCACCGGTGAACCGGGCGACGGCAAGGTGTGGGTCACCCCCGTGGAGCACACGGTGCGTGTGAGCACCGGGGAACTGGGCGACGTCGCCCTCTGAGCCCCCGTGCGGTCGGCGGCCCCGTGCCCCGGCCACCCACGACCGCTCCGCCCGTGCCGCGGCCACGGGAAGCCCACGGCGGCCCCCGCACCGGGGGCCGCCGTTCGGTGCGCGCGGGCCCGCGCCCGCTTGCTAACCTGGGACACTGAATTCATCCGTTGTCAGACGAAAGCAGCGACCACCCCGTGTTCAATTCACTGTCCGACCGGCTCACAGCGACCTTCAAGAACCTGCGCGGCAAGGGCAGGCTCTCGGAGGCGGACGTCGACGCCACCGTGCGGGAGATCCGCCGTGCCCTGCTCGAGGCGGACGTGGCCGTTCCCGTGGTGCGGGAGTTCACCGCGATCGTCAAGGAGCGCGCGCTGGGCGCGGAGGTCTCCGAGGCGCTGAACCCCGGCCAGCAGGTCGTGAAGATCGTCAACGAGGAGCTGCAGAACGTCCTCGGCGGTGAGACCCGGCGGATCAACCTGGCCAAGACCGGACCCACCGTGATCATGCTCGCGGGTCTGCAGGGTGCCGGCAAGACCACCCTGGCGGGCAAGCTGGGCAAGTGGCTCACGGACCAGGGCCACAAGCCCGTGCTGGTGGCCTCCGACCTGCAGCGCCCCAACGCCGTGACCCAGCTCAAGGTGGTGGGCGAGCGCGCGGGCGTGTCCGTGTTCGCGCCGGAGCCCGGTGCCACCTCGGAGTCCGACGACCCCACGGGGGACCCCGTCAAGGTCGCCCGGGACGGTGTGGACTTCGCGCGCTCCAAGCTCTACGACGTGGTGATCGTGGACACCGCCGGACGCCTGGGCATCGACCAGGCCCTGATGAACCAGGCCCGGGACATCCGCGACGCCGTGGACCCGGACGAGGTCCTGTTCGTGATCGACGCGATGATCGGCCAGGACGCCGTGAACACCGCCAAGGCCTTCGACGAGGGCGTGGACTTCACGGGCGTGGTGCTCTCCAAGCTCGACGGCGACGCCCGCGGCGGTGCGGCCCTGTCCGTGCGCGCGGTGACCGGCAAGCCCATCATGTTCGCCTCAACGGGCGAGGGCGTCAGCGACTTCGAGCAGTTCCACCCGGACCGCATGGCCTCCCGCATCCTGGACATGGGTGACGTCCTCACGCTCATCGAGCAGGCCGAGCGGCAGTGGGACAAGACCGAGGCCGAGCGGATGGCCAAGAAGTTCACCGACCAGGAGGACTTCACGTTCGAGGACTTCCTGGCGCAGATGCAGCAGCTGCGCAAGATGGGCTCGATGAAGAAGATGCTCGCCATGATGCCCGGCGCCGCCGGCATGCGGGAGCAGCTGGAGAACTTCGACGAGCGCGAGATCGACCGCGTGGAGGCCATCGTGCGCTCCATGACCCCGCACGAGCGTGTGGCCCCCAAGATCATCAACGGCTCCCGCCGCGCTCGCATCGCCCGCGGCTCCGGCGTCACGGTCTCCGAGGTCAACCAGCTCATGGAGCGCTTCGCGCAGGCCCAGAAGATGATGAAGCGCCTGGCCTCTGGGCAGGGCGTCCCGGGCATGCCCGGGGGGATCCCCGGCATGGGCCGCGGCGGCGCCGCCAAGAAGGGCAAGGCCAAGAAGAAGGGCTCGCGATCGGGCAACCCCGCCAAGCGCGCCCAGGAGCAGGCGGCCCTGGCGTCCGGGCAGAAGCCCGCCGCGAAGGGCAGCGCGTTCGGCGCCCAGGGCAAGGACCTGGATGCCGAGTCGCTCAACCTGCCCAAGGGCTTCGAGAAGTTCCTCGGAAAGTAGGCATCCATGGGTTCGTACCTCCCCGACGACGAGCTGCGCGAGTTCATCGCCACGCTGCCCACCCGGCGGCTGGCCTCGGCCGCGGTCATCCGTGACGAGAACGGGCGGGTGCTCGCGGTGGAACCCAACTACAAGGACGGCTGGACCCTGCCCGGCGGCACGGTGGAGGCGGGGGAGGACCCCCGCACCGGGTGCTTCCGGGAGGTGGTCGAAGAGGTCGGCCTCCACCTCCCCGAGGGCCGTCTGATCGCGGTGACCCACGGCGTGTCCATGGGCATGTGGGGGGACTCCGTCTCGTTCCTCTACGACGGCGGCCGCGTGCCCTCGGACACCCCCATCACCGTCCAGGAGGAGGAGCTGCTGTCCTACCGCTGGGTGGCTCCCGAGGACCTGGAAACCGTGATGAGCCCGGGCATGGCCGCCCACCTGCGGGCCGCCATCGAGGCCCTCGAGTCCGGGACCGTGGTGGAGCGCGTGATGGACGGGGGCTCCCGCTCATGACCGAGCGGCCCGCCCCCCGCACCGTGGTGCTGGTGCGCGCGGACGCACCGCGACTGCCGTTCGTGGCCTCCGCGCTCGGGACCCCGCTCACCGCGGTTTCCCGGGACGGGTGGTCCGCGGTCGTGCTGCCGCCCGGCATCGACGCCGCTGCGGTGGCCGCCGCCGGGGACCCCTCGCGGATCGCGGTGGAGGTCTTCTCCGACGGCGCGCAGCGTCGGCTGCGCGTCCACCCGCCCGTCACGGCCCTCGACGCGCACCGGGACTGGGGCTCCCAGCTCGCCGAGCTGACCCGGGGCACCACCATCACGTGGTCCGGCGACGAGCCCGAGACCACCGGTGCAGTGGACCCCGACGCCACGGATCCCGGGGCGACGGACCTCAGGGTGGCTGCACGGTCGGTTGCCTCCATCGCGTCCCTGTGCGACCTGGATCCCGCGGCCACGGCCCGGCTCGAGAACTACGCGCGCACGCCCAGCTCCGCGCTGCTGCTGGAGTCCGTGCTGCAGCTGCTGGGCCTGCCCGTGATCGCGGCGAAGATCGTGGAGGGTCAGCGCGAGCTCGACGAGGTCACCGGTGTGGCCGTGTACGAGCCGCGCCGCGCGGGGCTGTCCCTGCTGGATTCCGCGAGCGTGGAACCGAGCGGTGCGGACGTGCTCTCCCGCATCCAGCGCGCCTACGTGCGCCGCCCCGCGCTGCTGCTCGCCCTGGGTGGGGTCGAGCTGGCGCTCGGCACCGGACTCGCGGCGCTGGCCGCGCGCGGTGGACGCGGCTCGAGGGCCCTCGGCTCGGCATCGGCCCTGATGTTCTCCGACGCCGCCCTGCAGACCGCCCTGTGGGCATCGGTGCGCGGGCGCAAGAAGCGCTGACCCACCCCGCGGCGACGGCTCACGGTCCGGTCGGTGCGGTTTGACACCTGTGGCACAATGGACGGGTACTCGAACCGTGCGGACCCTCTCACCGCGCGTGTCTTCGTGTCCACAGGACACCCACGTGCTGCCCGCCCCACGGGCCGGCGTGTGCGGTGACCGATTCCATTCGAAACAGGAGTAACCACACAAGTGGCAGTCAAGATTCGTCTCAAGCGTATGGGCAAGATCCGCGATCCCCGCTACCGCGTGGTGGTCGTCGACTCCCGCAAGAAGCGCGACGGTCGCGTGATCGAGGAGGTCGGCGTGTACCAGCCGACCGAGAACCCCTCGTACATCAACCTGGTGTCCGATCGCGTGCAGTACTGGCTCGGTGTGGGCGCGCAGCCTTCCGAGGCCGTGCTCGCTCTCATGAAGATCACCGGCGACTGGCAGAAGTTCAAGGGCCTGCCGGGTGCCGAGGGCACGCTGAGGCAGCCCGAGGGCAAGACCCCGTTCGTGGCCCCGGACAACGGCTCCGTGATCATCCCCGAGGCCATCACCCCCAAGGCCGAGAAGGCCGAGGAGGCACCCGCCGAGGACGCCGCTCCCGCAGAGGACGACGCCGAGAAGGCCGAGTGAGCATGCTCGCCGAAGCTCTCGAGCACCTGGTCCGCGGCATCGTGGACAACCCCGAGGACGTCTCCGTGCGCTCGCGCGAGAACCGTCGCGGGGAGACGCTCGAAGTGCGCGTGCACCCGGATGACCTGGGTCGCGTGATCGGACGCTCGGGACGCACGGCCAAGGCCCTGCGCACCGTCGTCTCGGCACTGGCTTCCGGCGAGAGCGTCCGCGTGGACGTGGTCGACACCGACCGCCGCCGCTGAGCGGACGCGGCACCCCTCACGGCCCCCGTTCTCCCTTCGCAGGAGAACGGGGGCCGCGTGCATACCGGCAGCGGTCCCCGGTCACGGACCGCGCAGCAGTCAGCAGGACGTCCCTCGAGGAGAAGACATGAGCGTTCGGGTCGCCCGGATCGGGAAGCCGCACGGTGTGCGGGGTGAAGTGACCGTGGAGCTGTTCACGGACGATCCGCAGGCGCGCTTCGCGCCGGGCTCGGTGCTCAGCATCCAGCACGCGCGGGGCGGTCGGCGGGGCCAGGGGTCCGCGGCGGACGCTCGCGAGCCGCTCGCCGTGCAGAGCCTCACCGTCACGGGCCACCGGTGGAACAAGGACGTCCTCGTGGCGCGCTTCGAGGAGATCTCGGACCGCAACGCCGCCGAGGCCGCCCGCGGTCTCGAACTCTTCGCGGAGGTCGCGGACCTCCCGCTCGAGGACGACGAGTGGCACCAGGATGACCTCCTGGGCCTCGTGGCCGTGGACCTCACCCGCGGCGAGGCCCGGATCGGCACCGTCAAGGCGCTCATCCAGGGCAGCGCGCAGGACCTGCTGGAGATCACCCCGCAGGGCGGCGGGCGCACGGTGCTGGTCCCGTTCGTCGAGGAGATCGTCCCGGAGGTGGACCTGGACCGCGGTCTCGTGCTCGTGAGCCCGCCCCCCGGACTGCTCGAGCTCGGCGAGGGCGAGTGAGCATGCGCATCGACGTCCTGAGCATCTTCCCCGAGTACCTCGAGCCCCTGAAGCTCTCCCTGATCGGCAAGGCCGTCACGGACGGCCTGCTGCAGCTGCAGGTCACCGATCCGCGCGAGTTCGCCACGGACCGCCACCGCACGGTGGACGACACTCCCTATGGTGGCGGCGCGGGCATGGTCATGAAGCCCGAGCCGTGGGCGCGGGCACTGGAGTCGGTGCTCCGGGCGGGTTCGGACACCACCGCCCGCTCGGGCAGCACGGCGGCCACGTCCGCCTCCGCACAGCAGGCCACCCGCCTCGGCCCCGACGACGACGCCGCGCAGCCGGGGGATGCGGGCCAGGGCACCGCCGCCCCGGACTACGCGCGGACCGGTGGGACCCCGGGAGCCGGCCGTGCGGCGTCGTCGCGGCCCGTGCTGGTGGTCCCGTCCCCGGCGGGGGAGGTGTTCACCCAGGAGGTGGCCTACGAGCTGGCCGAGGAGGAGCACCTCGTGTTCGCGTGCGGGCGCTACGAGGGCATCGACGAGCGCTTCATCGAGTGGGCGCGGGACGAGGTGCGCGTGCGCCCCCTGAGCCTGGGGGACTACGTGCTCAACGGGGGAGAGGTCGCGGTGCTGGCGATGGTCGAGGCTGTGACCCGGCTGGTCCCCGGGGTGATCGGCAACCCGGAGTCCCTGGACGAGGAGTCGCACACGGGCGGGCTGCTGGAGTACCCGGTGTACACCAAGCCCGCGCAGTGGCGCGAGCGCACGGTGCCGGACACGCTGCTGTCCGGGCACCACGGGCGGATCGCGCGCTGGCGGCGGGACCAGCAGCTCGAGCGCACCGCGCGGCGTCGCCCGGACATGGTCCTCGCCCTGGACCCCGCCACCCTGGACCGCGCCGACCTCGCCGTGCTGGCCGCGGAGGGCTTCACCCTGCGCGACGGGCAGTGGCAGCGGTGCTCACCCGCGCCGTCGGAACAGGCTCCGGAGGGCGCACGCGATATGGCATAATGGGCGGCTGTGTGTGCGTCGGGCACGCCCCTGCCGCAGGGGGGAGAGCGACCAACGGCGCACCACCCGGGACGGCCACTTCACGTCCTGTCCCGGAACCTGGAGCGTTGCCACCCCGCGGGGCGGCGCGCGAACCACACGTGAGAGACCTGCGGCGATCACGAGGAGTCACATCATGAACATTCTTGATCAGCTTGATGCCAAGTCCCTGCGCGACGACGTCCCCGACTTCCGTCCCGGCGACACCCTGAACGTGCACGTGAACATCGTGGAGGGCAACCGCTCCCGTGTCCAGGTGTTCAAGGGCTTCGTCATGGGCCGTCAGGGCTCCGGCGTGCGCGAGACCTTCACGGTCCGCAAGGTCAGCTTCGGTGTGGGCGTGGAGCGCACCTTCCCGGTGCACTCCCCGATCATCGACAAGATCGAGCTCGTGAGCCGCGGCGACGTCCGCCGCGCCAAGCTGTACTACATGCGCGACCGTCACGGCAAGGCTGCTCGCATCCGCGAGAAGCGCGAGTCGAGCGCCTCGAGCAAGTAGGACTCAACCGGGTGCCGCAGCACACGGAACACGCGGAGGGCCCGGCAGCTGCCGGGTCCTCTGCCGTGAGCAGGCCCGTTTCCGCGCGCCGCTGGTGGCTGCGCGTGGTGGCCGCGGCACTCGTCACGGCCCTCGTGGTGGCCGCCCTCGTGCGCGGCTTTGTGCTGGACGTCTACTGGGTGGGCTCGGGGTCCATGGAGCCCACGCTCGAGGGCGGGGACCGGGTGCTCGTGGACAAGCTCAGCTCGGGGCAGGACGCCCGGCGCGGTGACCTCGTGGTCTTCGACGGCCGCGGCTCCCTGGACCCCCTGCACTCCTCCGACCCCTGGCACCGCCAGGCCGTGGACACCCTCGGGCAGTGGCTCGGGCTGCGCGGCTCGGACACCGTGTACGTCAAACGCGTGATGGCCGTGGCCGGCGACACCGTGGCGTGCTGCAGCCCGGACGGGCTGCTCACTGTCAACGGCCAGCCCCAGCACGAGGACTACGTCTACCCTGGGGATGCGCCGTCGGACATCCCGTTCACGGTGCACGTGCCCCCGGGGCGCGTGTGGCTCATGGGCGACCACCGCAGCGTGTCCGTGGACTCCCGCTCCCTGCTGGGCGCCCCCGGCGGGGGACTGATCCGCGCCGAGCGCATCGTCGGCACCGCCGAGCGCGTGGTGTGGCCGCTGGACCGGGCACGCCCGCTCGAGCACTGAGCCCACCGGGCGCCCACGACCGCGGGCCCGACCTCCCCGGTCACGGACCGGGAGAACCGACAGAAGGAATGCGCAGTGGCTGAGCAGCAGGATCCAGGCATCGCCGGCACCCCCGACCCCGCGGGGTCCGCACGCTCCGAGGGCTCCCGCGCCGCGCGGCGTCGCGGTCGTGGGGTGGGCTCCGAGCCCGGCTCCGCGTGGGGTGCCGTCAAGGAGGTGCTCATCGTCGCCGTGCTGGCGGTGGTGATCGCGTTCGTGGCCAAGACGTTCCTCGTGCGCGGCTACTACATCCCGTCCGGCTCCATGGAGCAGACCCTGGAGCTGGACGACCGCATCTTCGTCAACGTGCTGGGTGCGCGCACCGGGCACGTGGACCGTGGTGACATCGTGGTCTTCGACGACACCCAGGGCTGGCTGCCCGAGGCCCCGGCCGCGCGCACGAACCCGGTGCGCCAGGGCATGGAGTTCGTGGGCCTGCTCCCGGACAGCAGCCAGCAGGCGCTGGTCAAGCGCGTGATCGGCGTGGGCGGGGATCACGTGACGTGCTGCGACGCGTCCGGGAAGGTTTCCGTGAACGGCAAGGCCCTCGACGAGCCCTACCTCTACCCCGGAGCCGCGCCGTCCGACTTCCCCTTCGACGTCACCGTGCCCGAGGGCAAGGTGTTCGTGCTGGGCGACCACCGCAACGCGTCCGCGGACTCGCGGTTCCACATCGAGACGAACACGCAGTTCGTGAGCGAGGAGGACATCGTGGGCACGGCCTTCGTGATCGCATGGCCGCTGGACCGCTTCCAGTTCCTGCACAACCCCGAGGAGACGTTCGAGGACGTCCCCGCGCCCGGCAGCCGGTGAGCCCCGCGCGTCCGCGGCCCGGACTGGACCTCGAGACCGAGCTGGCCAGCTCGGGTGCCCGGTTCGTCGCCGGAATGGACGAGGTGGGTCGCGGCGCCCTCGCGGGACCCGCCAGCGTGGGCCTCGTGGTCCTCGATGTCCCCCGCCTGCTCGCCGGTTCCGGGCACGACGCCGCCGCCCCGGACCCCGCGCCGGTTTCCGTGCCGGCGTGGGACGGGGTGCGTGACTCCAAGGCGCTCAGCGCTGCGCGGCGTGCCGTCCTGGCGCCACGGGTGGCCACCTGGGCCGCGGGCACTGCGGTGGGCCACGCGCAGCCGCACGAGATCGACGCCCTGGGCATCACTGCGGCCCTGCGGCTGGCGGGGCTGCGGGCGCTGGCCGCCGTGACCTCCGGTGGAACCCCGGTCGATGCACTCATCCTCGACGGGTCCCACAACTGGCTGGAGGCCCCCGCCGTGCTCGGCCAGGAGGAGGACCCTGTGGCGCTGCCGCCGGTCGTGCGGACCCTCGTGAAGGCGGACGCCCGGTGCGTGAGTGTGGCCGCGGCGTCGATCGTGGCGAAGGTCGAGCGCGACGCGATCATGGTCGAGCTCGGGCAGGAGCACCCCGCCTACGAGTGGGGAGCCAACAAAGGCTACGGCAGTGCGGCCCACCGGGCGGCGCTCGTCACGCACGGCACCACGCGGCACCACCGGCGCAGCTGGAACCTGGGCGTCTCGTAACGGTCCCGGGGATGCACCGGCACTGCTCCGGCAGCGCTCCGGCGCCTTTCTGGCGCGGTTCTGGCCCCGTTCTGGCCTCATTCTGGCACCGCTTCGACGTCGCTCTGGCGCGGCTCGGCGAGGGGAGGCACCGGCGATCGTCCGGAACCCGGCGCACCGGGGATCGTCCGGAACCCGGCGGAGCGGGGATCGTCCGGATAGGGACGGCCCGGAGACGCGGGAGGGCGGCATTCGGGCGATCTCGACGGGGCGGCGGGGCACGCCATCCGTCCTCCACACTCCCGGCCCAGAGCTGCACCACCGGCGGGGGGCCGCCACCGTGGAGCCATGACCGCTTTTACTGCCTCCACCGACTCCCGCTCCTCGGCGGTTCCGACCCCCGACGCACCCACCGCTCTGGACGTCGGGCGGGCGGGGGAGGACCTCATCGCCGACCTGCTCGCCCGCTCGGGATGGTCCGTTAGGGACCGCAACTGGAGACCTGCCCCGGGGCCGGGGCGCCCGCGCGGTGAGCTCGACATCGTGGCCGAGCGCGGCGGCGTCGTGACCGTGTTCGAGGTCAAGACCCGCTCTGGCGCCGACTTCGGCCACCCGTGCGAGGCCGTGGGGGCCGAGAAGCTGCGCCGGCTGCACGTGCTGGCCCGCGCGTGGGCCAGGGAGCACCGGGATCCGCGTGTCCCCACGGTGGACGTGGTGGCCGTCCACTGGCCCCGCGACGCCTCCCCGCGGGTCGAGCACGTGGGGTCCATCGGCTGGCTGTGAGCCCACCCGGGTGCGCGGCGCGCCCGCCCCGGGGCCAACGTGCTCCGGCGGGGGAGTGACCGCCCTGTCCGGGCCCGTCCCGGCGGTGCTCCGGGCGCCGTCACTCCGGCCGTGATGTTTCAGGTCGTGGACGAAGCATTAGGCAGTTCACTGTGTCTCGTGCCACCGTACTGTTCCAGCAGAGTGTGTCCGGCGGTGGACGGGGGATCGGATGAGGGCGGGGACGTGGTGGCGCGCGACGCTGCCCTCCGCCGCTGTCCCGGTCCTGGCGGTCGCGCTTCTCACCTCCTGTGCCCAGCCCGGTCCGTTGCCGGGCACGGACCCCACCGTCACCACATCCGAGGTGGCCGCGGACGGGGACCTGCACCCCGGTGTCTTCCGTACCGGCCTGCCCAACGGGGCCACGGCGAAAATCACCGTGCCCGCGGTCCTTCCGCCGGGCCACGAGCTCGAGCGGCTGCGCCGGGAGGCCGGGGTGACCCGCGCCACGTACGCGAGCGTGGAGATCGACAACACCCGAGGATCCTCACCGGTGACCGTGAGCCGCCTGGTCCTCACCGCCCGCGACGGCGGGACTTACCGGCTCGAGAACGTCGCGCGTGCCGTGCGGGCCTGGAGGCCCCGTACCTCCGATGGCGAGGACCGCGCACCCGACGGGACGCTGCTCTCCGCGCAGACCGCCGAAAACCTCCGCTTGCGCATCCAGCGCGCCGAGCACGACGCTGAGGGCGACGTGGCCGCGGGGGCCCGCGGTCGCGCGCTGCTCATGGGTGACCTCGCCGCGGTGTCCGACCACTTCACGAGCCTCGAACTGGTCCCGGTGATCGGGGACCGGGAGGTCGCGCCCGTCCGGGTGCGGGCCGGGCACGCGAGCGGCGACCCCACCGACGACCGGGCAGACGGCCGGACGACGTGGGGCAACGACCTCTCCCCTGACCCCGGAGGACGCGGCACGGGCGGCGACGACTCCGGTGACCCGGACACGGCAGGTCGGAAGCCCTCGTCGGGGCCCTCACCGGGGGAACCGGTGGTGCCCGCTCCGGTCGAGCCTGATCCCGTGCCGCCCGGGCCCGTGCTGCCCGGGCCTGTGGTGCCCGGCCCGGTCCTTCCGGATCCGGTGGTTCCCGGGCCGGTGGTTCCCGATCCCGGCGGGCCCGGCCCCGTAGTGCCGGACCCGGTGGTTCCGACCCCGGGGCCCGAGGACCCCGTGGTGCCCGGCGCAGGGGCGTCTCAGCCGAGCACCCCCGATCCGGGAACCCCGGTTCCCGGCACCCCCGCGTCTCCGCTGGCGCCGAGCGGCCCTGAGCCCCGCAGCGCTCCGGCCCGCGCGGTCCCGGATGCCGCCGTGGTGCTCCGGACACCCACGATCCCTCGGCCGCCCGGGTCTCCGGACGTGGTGAGCGGGCCTGAGCTCTCGGACCTCGAGCTGACGTCACCCTCAGATGCCGGGCGCACCTCAGGGGATGATCCCCGGTCGGCACGCTGGGCGTCCTGCTCGCCCGTTGCCGATCCCGAGTCCAGCACGGTGCCTGCCGCCTGACGTTGGGAAACACCCTCACCCGTCGCCGACCGGGGGCCGACGCCATCGCCTGCGCGCGTTCCGGGGACGTGGCTCGTCCTCGACCCGGGGCAATGTCTGCGGCTGGGTCCGGCGCGGGGCCTGACAACGGGCCGGGCGCCGCCCCTGGGTCGGACTCGGTGCCGTGGTCGGCGGCCCCGCACCACGCGAGGCTGTCTGCGCCACCCCACACCGGGCTCGGCGGGCGGGCCCGCGGCGAGCGGCCTGCACAGTGCCCCCGGGCCATAGCAGGGAGAAGGCCCCGGGAGACAGTCTGGGGGCATGACTTCTTCCTTCCGCGCCACGCCCGCCGCCCTCTCGGAGGGCACCCCGTGAACGGCTTCGCCCGCTCCCGCAGTGTGGCCCTGGTGGGCCTCGAGGGCCACGTGGTGGACGTGGAGGCGGACATCGGGCAGTCCCTGCCAGGCTTCACGATCATCGGGCTGCCGGACCAGGCGGTCAACGAGTCCAAGGAGCGCATCCGCTCCGCCGCGCGCCACGCGGGGGTTCCGCTGTCACCCCGCAAGATCACCGTGAACCTCTCGCCCGCCACGCTGCCGAAACGGGGGTCCCACTTCGATGCCGCAGTGGTGATGGCCGTGCTCGCGGCACAGGGGGTCGTGCGCGTGCCCCTGGACACGGTGTTCTTCGCGGAGCTCGGGCTGGACGGCTCCCTGCGTCCCGTGCGGGGTGTCCTGCCCGCCGTTCTCGCGGCGGTGCGCGCGGGCTTCCCCCGGGTGGTCGTGGCCGAGGGGAACCGGGCCGAGGCAGAGCTGGTCTCCGGGGCCTCGGTGTCGTCCGCGGGCCACCTGGCACAGCTGCTCGTGGACTTCGGTGCGGACCCCGAGATCCTGTCCCGGGCGACGTCGCCCGCGTCCTGCGCGGAGCCCCCTGCGGAGGCGACCGGGAGCACGGGCACCGCGGAGACCCCGGTTCGTGACCTGCGGGACGTCGTCGGGCAGGTGGAGGGTCGGCAAGCTCTGGAGATCGCGGCGGCGGGCGGTCACCACCTGCTCATGGTGGGACCGCCCGGGGCGGGCAAGACCATGCTCGCGGAACGGCTTCCGGGGATCCTGCCGGACCTGCCGGACGAGGACTCGCTCGAGGTCACCTCGGTGCACTCGCTGCGCGGTGACGGCCCGTGCTCGCAGCTGCTGCGGCGACCGCCGTTCCAGGCACCGCACCACAGTGTGACCATGCCCGCGCTGTGCGGTGGGGGCAGCGGCATGCCGAGACCCGGCGCCATCTCCCTGGCGCACCGGGGAGTGCTGTTCCTGGACGAGGCCCCCGAGTTCGAGCGCCGTGTCCTGGATGCGCTGCGCCAACCCCTGGAATCGGGCACGGTCACGATTGCCAGGGCGCAGTCCGTCGCCCACTATCCCGCCCGCTTCCAGCTGGTGCTGGCCGCGAATCCGTGCGCGTGCGGCAACGCCGGCGGCACGGGCCAGGCGTGCACGTGCAGCGCGGTGCAGCGCCGGCGCTACTTCACCAAGCTCTCGGGCCCCCTGCTGGACCGGGTGGACCTGCAGCTGCGCGTGCCCGCCGTCACCTACCAAGAGCTCAGCGCGGTCTCGGGGCAGCCCCCGGAGGGCAGCGCCACCGTGGCCCGCCGGGTCGCCGAGGCCAGGGCGGCACAGCAGGAACGGCTGGGGCCACTGGGCTGCCGCCTGAACTCGTCCGTTCCCGGGGCCCTCCTGCACCGCACGCTGTCCCCGGGGATGCGCGCGGTGCAGCCGCTGCGTGCCGCCATGGACCGTCGGACCCTCACCGCCAGGGGTTTCGTGAAGGTGCTTCGCGTGGCGTGGACGCTCGCGGACCTCGCCGGAGCCACGGCTCCGAGTCCCGAGCACGTGCAACTGGCCCTCTACTTCAAGACCACGGTGACGTCATGACCCCCTCGCACTCCGCGCCGGACCGCCACGAGTTCACGGACCCTCCCGTGTCCTGCCCGCGCAGCGCCCCGCATCGGGGGCGCACGCCGCACCGGGAGACGGTCCGGGACGTCCGCGGGTGCCGCATGGCTCTCGCGCGGCTCATCGAGCCCAGCGACACGGCCGGTCTGCTCCTGCTGCACGCGCTGGGACCCGAGGTCCTGTGGCGCAGCATCTGCGAACTCGAGCACCCCACACCGGCACTGCGCTCCGTCCTGGCCACGGCCGCGCAGGACCAGCTTCCCGGCAGCAGGGTTCCTGATTTGGGCGCGCGGTTCGCCGCATGGCGTGGGCGGCTGCCGGTTCCCGAAGCCGGGGTGGAGGAGCGTCACACCGCGCAGCTCGGGGCCTGGACCGTGATCCCCGAGGACCCGGACTGGCCCGCCCAGCTCACGGACCTCGGTCTGCAGCAGCCCATCCTGCTGTGGGGCCGGGGAGACCGCTCCCTGCTGGGGTGCCTGCGTGGCAGCGTGGCCGTGGTGGGCTCCCGCAGTGCCAGCGCGTACGGGGGCGCTGTGACCCGGGAAATCGCCCGTGGTCTCGTGGCGGCGGACCGCTGCGTGGTCTCCGGCGGGGCCTTCGGGATCGACGCCGTGGCGCACTCCGCCGCGCTCGAGACCGGTCCAGCATCCGGGGCCACCGTGGCGGTCCTGGCCTGCGGCGTGGACCGTGCCTATCCCGCGGCGAACGCCGAGCTGCTCGAACGGATCCGGCAGCGGGGCCTGGTGCTGAGCGAGGTGCCCCTCGGATGTGCGCCCACCAGGTACCGCTTCCTGCAGCGCAACCGGCTCATCGCCGCCCTGACGTGCGCCACGGTGGTCACGGAGGCCGCATGGCGTTCCGGGGCGCTCAACACCGCACGGCACGCGGCCGGTCTTTCCCGCGACGTCGCCGCCGTGCCCGGGGACGTGATCGTGGGTGGCTCCGCCGGGTGCCACCGGTTGATCCGGGAGGACCACGCCGTGCTCGTGAGCAACGGCGCGGAGGTGCTGGAGCTGGTGGAGCCCCTGGGCAACGACGCCGCCGAGGATTTCGCGCGCGAGGCTCGGCTCGGGCACCGCCGCCCGGAGGACACGTTGGACCCGGTGCTGCTGCGCCTGTTCGACGCGCTGCCCCTGCACCGGGACGCCGACCCGTCCCACCTCTGCGCGGTCTCCGGCCTGAGCCCAGCGGAAGTGCTCTCCGGACTCGTCACCCTGCGGGACGCCGGGCTGGCCACGGATTCGCTGCTGGGATGGCGGCGGGTAGGCTCACACCATGGACGAGCCGGGGCAGATCAGCGCTGAACGCAACGTCCCCCACGGGACCACGACGTGGCAACCCCTGGACTCCGGAACCGGCGCGCCGCACCCCACGGAACCGGCCCCGTCCGCAGAGCGACCCGCAGGACCTGCACGCACTGCACAGCACGCCGCGCAACACCGTCCCCCGGCACGAACCTCCGAGGACACCGGTTCCTCAACCCCGCCCGTCGGGCCACTTGCCCCGTACCTCCCCGAGTTCCGCGCCCACCTCAGCCTCGAACGCTCGCGCAGCGAGAACACCGTGCGCTCCTACACCTCCGACGTCGCGGACCTCTCCCGGTGGATGCTCGAGCACGGCATCGACGGCGCGGACCTGCTGGACCGTGACGCCCTGCGCGGATGGCTGGCCCAGCGCCACCAGCGCGGGCTCGCCCGCAGCTCCGTGTCCCGGGGGATCGCCGCCGTGCACACCTTCTTCCGCTGGGCCGTGGACACGCAGGGGCTGCGCCACGATCCCGCCGCGGGGCTGCGGGGGCCCCGACCCGCCCGGCACCTGCCCGACGTCGTCGGCGCCACCGCGCTCGCCGAGATGCTGGACGCACTCGGGGACGTCGCCCTGGGCCCGCACGAGGAGGAGAGCGACGCTGCGCTCGCGGCCCGGGACTGGGCGCTGCTGGAGCTGCTCTACGCCACGGGGGCCCGCATCAGCGAACTCGTGGGTCTCGATCGCGCCCACGTGGACCGCGCCCAGCACGTCCTCACGATCACCGGCAAGGGGGACAAGCAGCGCCGGGTGCCCTACGGAGAACGTGCCGGGGACGCCCTGGCCGTGTGGGAGCACCGTCGCCCGGCCCTGGCCACCGAGCGGGCCGGGGACGCCGTGTTCGTCGGGGCGCGCGGGGGGCGGATCGACCCCCGGGTGGCCCGCCGCGTGGTGGCCGACGCGCTCAACGATGTCCCCGACACCTCCGCACGAGGTCCGCACAGTTTGCGCCACAGCGCGGCCACCCACCTCCTGGACGGGGGAGCGGACCTGCGCACCGTGCAGGAGCTGCTGGGCCACGCCACCGTGGCCACCACCCAGATCTACACGCACGTGTCCGTGGAACGGATCAAGCGTGCGTACTCCCAGGCCCATCCCCGCGCTTGACATTCAGCGCGGACGTGATCTCCGGGTTGACCCTCGGAGACCCCTGCTGGACAATGAGACCGACCGCACGTCCTCACGGCCTCGAATCCATGCCGGGCGCACGGTCCAGCACTGCCATCAACTTCATACGGGCGCCAGGAGAACAAGCACTGGGCCTCCGAGCAGGACGTTGGGGAAGACGTACCTACACGACGGAGGAACAGGCTATGTCTTCACCCACCACGCGCGGTGTGCTGTACGTGCACTCCGCGCCCCAGGCGCTCTGCCCCCACATCCAGTGGGCCCTGGAATCCGTGTCGCACCGGCGGACGGATCTGCAGTGGACCCCGCAGAACGCCGAGCCCGGTTGCGTGCGGACGGAGCTGGAGTGGTCCGGGCGGGCCGGTACCGGTGCACTGCTGGCGTCGGCGCTGCGCACGCTGGGCCGCGTGCGCTTCGAGGTCACCGAGAATGCGAGCCATGGCAGTGACGGCTCTCGCTGGTCCTTCACCCCCGACCTCGGGATCTTCCACGCCACCACGGACGTGGCCGGCAACATCTGCGTGAGCGAGGACCGCATCCGCTACGCGTTCGAGGCCGCCGGGGGCGACCCCTCCGCCGTGGTCAGTGAGCTCTCGCTCGCCCTGGGTGAGGCGTGGGACGAGGAGCTCGAACCGTTCCGTCACGCTGCTGAGGGAGCTCCCGTCCGCTGGCTGCACCGCGTCGGCTGACGCTCTGCCGCGCGGGTAGGCCCGCGAGCACTCTGGTGCACGGTCCGTCGCCGAGCACGAGGGGAGCACTCGGGCCGCGGTCGACTTCCCGTTCCGCCCCTCTCCGTCACTCCGAGCAGACCCCGCGGGCTCGCCCTCCTGAGCCGACCCTGCACCGTTCGTGTGGCCAGACCCCCACTCCGTCCAGGGGCGCGACCGGCGCGGCGTCGTGGGTCTGCTGTCGGTGCTGAGATCCGGAGGCACCCCGCCGCGACGCCGCCATGGGCGGTGTCCGTGAGCAACGTCAGGACAGCAGAACCCCGGTGCTCTCTGAGGAGAGCACCGGGGTTCGGTCGTCCACGGGCTGCGGCTCGGGGCAAATACTCAGGCCGGGGCCGTGGGCCCCGCGAGATCGGCTCCCGGGCCGCCACGCCTCACACGGAGCGGAACGCGGCCACGGAGTTGTGCCCGCCGAAGCCGAACGAGTTGGAGATGGCCACCATGTCCCCTGAGGGCAGTTCGCGGGCGGTCGTCACCACGTCCAGGTCGATGCGCGGATCCTGGTTCTCCAGGTTGATGGTGCAGGGCGCGGTGCGCTCGGTGAGGGCCAGCACGGCCAGCACACCCTCCACTGCTCCGGAACCGCCCAGCAGGTGCCCGGTCATGGACTTGGTCGCGGAGACGGCCATTTCGTCCACGGCGTCCCCGAACGCAGCGCGCAGGGCACCGGCCTCGGGGACGTCGCCCACCGGGGTGGACGTGGCGTGGGCGTTGACGTGCTTGATGTCGGCGGGGGCGATGTCCCCGGACTCCATGGCCTCGCGCAGCGCGCGGGCCGGGCCGCCGTCCTCGCCCGTGGCGGGCGCGGTGATGTGGTGGGCATCCGCGCTGAGACCGGCACCGGCCAGCTCGGCGTAGATGCGGGCACCGCGGGCCCTGGCATGCTCCTCGGACTCGAGGATCACGGCACCGGCACCCTCACCCATCACGAAGCCGTCCCGGTCCACGTCGAAGGGTCGGGAGGCGCGCTCGGGCTCGTCGTTGCGGCGCGAGAGCGCCTGCATGGAGTTGAACGCCGCGATCGTCATGGGGTGGACGGCGCTCTCGGCGCCACCGACGATCACCACGTCCGCCTTGCCGGAGCGGATCAGGTGCAAGCCCTGGTAGAAGGCCTCGGTGCCGGACGCGCACGCGGACACGGGGGTGATGGCGCACGCGCGGGCCTTGAACTCCATGCTGACGGAGGAGGCGTTGCCGTTGGGCATGAGCATGGGAACGGTCATCGGCTTGACACGCCGCGGACCCTTCTCCAGGAGGGTGTCCCACGCGTCGAGCAGGGTCCAGACCCCGCCGATGCCGGTGCCGAAGGCCACTCCCAGGCGGGTGGGGTCCACCTCGTCGCTGGTGTCGGCGTCCGTGCCGGAGAACCCGGCGTCGGTCCACGCCTCGCGCGCGGCCGCGACGGAGAGCTGCCCCGAGGGGTCCAGCCGCTTGGCTTGCACCCGGGACACGACGTCCTCGGACGGCTTGGGGGACAGTGCGCCGATGCGCACGGGCAGGTCGTACTTCTCCACCCAGTCCTGTTCGAGGGCGTGAACGCCCGAGACGCCCGCGAGGGCGCTCTTCCAGGTCTCCTGGACGTTCTCACCGATGGGCGTGATGGCGCCCAGTCCGGTGACCACTACTTTGCGGGACATGTTCTGCACTTCCTCGTGTCCGAAATCGCAGGTGTTCCAGGAGCTGCTGCTAACCAGCCACCTGGTGTGGCGACGGTGGCGTGCCCCCGGTCAGGGGCCCGCCACCGTGCGCCGGGGCATCAGGCCTGGGCGTTGTCGATGAAGTTGACGGCGTCCTCGACGGTCTTCAGGTTCTTGACCTCTTCGTCGGGGATGGTCACGTCGAACTTCTCCTCCGCGTTGACCACGATGGTCATCATGGAGATGGAGTCGATGTCCAGGTCCTCGGTGAAGGACTTCTCGAGCTGCACGGCTTCGGTCTCGAGGCCGGTCTCTTCGTTCACGATTTCTGCCAGGCCGGCCAGGATCTCGTCTTTGCTCGCCATGTCGGCTTCCTTTCGTTGAGGTCGCGCAGTGCAACCGTACTGGTGACCGCGGGGTTTCGGGAGAACCCCCGCGCGGGCCGCCCGATCGCTCGGGCCGGTCCTTGGACAAGAGGTGTGCGGTCTAACCCTACGACACCCGGAGGGGAGGATCAGGGCAGCAGGACCACCTGGGCGCCGTACACCAGACCGGCTCCGAAGCCGATCTGCAGGGAGGGCTTCCCGGAGAGCTCCGGGTGCTCCGCGAGCAGCCGGTGGGTGGCCAGGGGGATGGACGCGGCGGAGGTGTTGCCGGCCTCGGCGATGTCGCGCGCGATGATCACGGACTCGGGCAGCTTGAGCACCTTGGCCATCTGGTCGATGATGCGCATGTTCGCCTGGTGCGGAACGAAGGCCGCGAGGTCCTCCGGGGCCAGCCCGGCGGCGTCGAGCGCTTCCTGGGCCACCCGGGCACCCTCCCAGGACGCCCAGCGGAAGACGGTCTGGCCGTCCTGGCGCAGCGTGGGCCACAGGGTGGCGTCCGGGTCCATCTCACCGGTCTCCGGGTCCACGAGGTCCTTGGCGAAGGTGCGCTGACCGCCGCGCTCGACCGTGCGGATGTCGGTGAGCGGGTGCGTCATGCGGATGGCGTCCCACTTGGAGCCGTCCGAGCCCCATACGGAGGGACCGATGCCGGGGACCTCGGACGGGCCGATCACCACGGCGCCGGCGCCGTCGCCGAGCAGGAAGGAGATGGAGCGCTCGTGGTTGTCGATGACGTCCGAGAGCTTCTCCACACCGATCACGAGCACGTTGGTGGAGTCCCCGGAGCGCACGAGCGAGTCCGCCTGGGCCACCCCGTAGCAGTACCCGGCGCACGCGGCGGAGATGTCGTAGGCCGCCGCCGGGGTGGCCCCCAGACGGTCGGCCAGGTTGGCCGCGAGGGAGGGAGTGAGATACGGGAAGGACACCGTGGAGACGATGATGGTGCTCAGCTGCTCCCCGGTCAGTCCGGAGTTCTCCAGCGCCTCCCGGGCCGCGTGCTCCGCCATGTCCAGCACGGAGACGTCCTCGGGGGCGCGGTGGCGGGTGTGGATGCCGGTGCGCTTGACGATCCACTCGTCCGAGGACTCGATCCACTGGCAGACGTCGTCGTTGGTGACGATCTCGGACGGTCGGTACGCGCCGATGCCCAGGATGCGGGTGTGGGCGTGGGGAATGTTCTGTTTGATGGTCGCCACGGGAGGCCGACTCCTAACCTGGTGCAGATCTCAGCGAGTGGTGCGGGTGGATCACACCCTTCTCAGGCCAGCGTACTCCGCACGCTCTCGAGGTCCTCGGGGGTGTTCACGGCCTGGGCCGGCACGCCCTTGAGCCCGCGCTTGGCCAGACCCACCAGGGTGCCTGCCGGCGGCAGCTCCACGATCCGGGACACGCCCAGCTCCGCCATGGTGTCCATGCACGCGTCCCAGCGCACCGGGCGGCACACCTGCTCCACGAGGGAGTCCAGGAAAGCGCGGCCGTCCTCGACCCGGGTGCCGCGGTGGTTGCTGAGCAGGGTGTGGGCGGGGTCCTGCACGCTCAGCTCGGGCACGAGCTCCCGCAGCGGCTCGAGTGCCGGGGCCATGTGCTCCGTGTGGAACGCTCCGGCCACCTTCAGGCGCACCACTTTGGCACGTGCCGGGGGGTTCGCGGCGAGGGCGTCGAGCTGCTCGACCGTTCCCGCGGCCACCACCTGACCGCCGCCGTTGGCGTTCGCGACTGTGGCACCCACCGCGGCAATTGACTCGGCCACCCCGTCCGGGGTGCCGCCCAGCACGGCAGCCATGCCCGTGGGGGTTGCCGCCGCGGCCTCGGCCATCGCCGTGGCGCGCACGCGCACGAAGCGCATGGCGTCCGCCTCGCTGAGCACACCGGCCAGCGCCGCCGCCGTGATCTCACCCACGGAGTGGCCCGCGAGCACAACGTCGTCGCGGCCCTCGAGCTGCGGCGCGAGCATGCGGCCGGCCAGCAGTCCGGCGGCCACGATGAGCGGCTGGGCCACGGCAGTGTCCTTGATGGTCTCCTCGTCGGCCTCGGTGCCGTAGTGGGCGAGGTCCAGACCGGCGGCGTCGGAGAGCCGCGCGAGGTGCTCCGTGGCGCCCGGGGCGGACAGCCACTCGCTGAGGAATCCTGGTTTCTGTGACCCCTGACCGGGGCAGACGACTGCAATCACCCGTTCATTCCACCAAGGAGCGGGGCTCGTGGGGGCTGGCCGGGCGCACGAAGCCGAGGGAGGGGATTTGTGGCTTTTCTACAAGACCATGTCATGCGCGGCTGTTGAGCCGCCCGGCCAGCACCGCGCAGTGCAGCACGAACGCGTCCCGGGGCAGCAGGGGGTCCCACCCGGTGATGTCGCTGACGCGCCGGAGCCGGTAGCGCACCGTGTTGGCGTGCACGAACAGCTCCCGGGCGGAGGCCTCCAGGGAGTGGCCCACGCTGAGGTAGGTGGTGAGGGTGTCCACGAGCCCGGTGGAGGACGCCGCGAGCGGCGCCCACACGGCGTCGACCATGGCCTGCAGCGCCAGAGGGTCCCCGTTGAGCGCGCGCTCGGGCCACAGGTCCTCCGAGGGGGTGGGCCGCGGTGCTTGGGGCCACGCCGACGCCGCCCGCAGCCCGGCGTTCGCGCGGTCCGCCGAGTGCTTGGCCTCGAACACGGACCCGACCGGCGGCCCGTGGACCACGGGCCCGTCCCCGAACACGCTCGCGAGCTTGGTGAGGGAGCGCACCCGGTCCTTGAGCCCGCCCAGCACCAGCACGAGCCGGTCCGTCTGGATGGTCACGAGGCACTCGTCCGCGTGACGCTCCACCACGCGGCGGATCCGTTCCACGCCCGCCGGCCCGGTGGTCGACGGGGCCCGCCCGACCATCACCGTGACGTCCCCCTGGTCCGTCCACCCGAGGGCCGAGACCCGGGATCGCAGTGAGTCCGAGTGGTCCCCGCGCAGGATGCCGTCCACCACGAGCGACTCCAGCCGGGCGTCCCACGACCCGCGGTTCTCGGCCGCCTTGGCGTAGACGTCCGCCGCGGCGAACGCGACCTCGCGGGAGAACCGCAGGACGGCCTCGCGCAGGGCCACCTCGTCATTGTGCTGGGCGAGCTCGGGGACCTTCTCCTCGACCACGTCCACCACAATGCGCAGCACCTGCAGCGCGTTCTGCAGCGTGATCGAGCGCGTGAGCTCCGTGGGAGCCTGCTTGAAGATCTCGGTGAGCACCCACACGGGTTCCTGGGGGTTCTCGTACCAGCGTACGAAGGAGGCGATGCCGCGCTGGGCCAGCAGTCCCAGCTCGGAGCGCTCGTCCGCGCGCAGCTGCGCGAACCAGGGCAACGAGGACCCCAGCCGCTGCACCGCCACGGTGGAGACCTGCCCCGTGCTGGCCTTGAGGTTCTCCAGGGTCCGCGGGTGCGGTGCCCCCTGCTGCCGGCTGCGCAGCGGCCAGGTCACGCGACGGGAGGAACGGGACTTGCGGGGAGCGGACCCGGCGGACTCGGTGGGCATGAGTCGAGGGTAGTCGATCGCGCCCGGACCCTCCGCGGGCTGCCGCACGGACGACGACGCCGCGCCCGCAGCAGGTGCGGACGCGGCGTCGTGGTGCGGCTGGCTCAGGCGTCGCCGCCCGTGTTGCCGGACGTGCCGGCCTCGGGGTTGGCGAGCTGGTAGCGGGTCAGCGCCTCGGCCGGAGCGGACCAGTCGATCTCACCGCGCTTGGCGAGCATCTCCAGCGTGCGCACCACCATCGAGTGGGCGTCGATGGTGAAGAACCGGCGGGCACCCGCGCGGGTGTCGGCGAAGCCGAAGCCGTCCGCTCCCAGGGAGGCCCAGTCGTTCGGCACGTACTGCCGGACCGAGTCGGGCAGCTGGGAGGCGTAGTCGCTCGTGGCCACCACGGGTCCCGTGGCCCCGGCCAGGGCCTGGGCGATGTAGGGGGTGCGGGCCCCGGCCTCGGGATCCATGAACGCCTCCTGCTCGGCAGCCATGGCGTCGCGGCGCAGGTTGGTCCACGAGGTCACGGACCAGACGTCCGCGGAGACGCCCCACTCGTCGGCGAGGATCTGCTGCGCCTCGAGCGCCCACGGCACACCCACACCGGAGGCCAGCAGCTGCGCACGCGGGCCCTCGGTCTCGGCGGGCTTGAGCAGGTAGATGCCGTTGACGATCCCGTCCACGTCCACGTTCTCCGGCTCCGCGGGCTGGTGGATCGGCTCGTTGTACACCGTGAGGTAGTACATGACGTTGTGGTCCTCGTCGCCCGTGCCGTACATGTGCTCGATGCCGCGCTTGACGATGTGCGCGATCTCGTAGCCGTAGGCGGGGTCGTAGTGGATCACCGCGGGGTTGGTGGAGGCGAGGATCGGGGAGTGCCCGTCCGCGTGCTGCAGCCCCTCACCGGTGAGCGTGGTGCGCCCGGCGGTGGCACCGATGATGAACCCTCGGGCCATCTGGTCCGCGGCGGCCCAGAACTCGTCCCCGGTGCGCTGGAAGCCGAACATCGAGTAGAAGATGTACACCGGGATCATGGTCTCGCCGTGGGTCGCGTAGGACGTGCCTGCGGCGGTGAAGGCGGCGGTGGCGCCGGCCTCGTTGATCCCGGGGTGCAGGATCACGCCCTGGGCGGACTCCTTGTAGGCGAGCATCAGTTCGCGGTCCACGGAGAGGTAGTTCTGCCCGTTGGGGTTGTAGATCTTGGAGGTCGGGAAGAACGAGTCCATGCCGAAGGTGCGGGCCTCGTCCGGGACGATCGGCACGATGCGGTGGCCGAAGTCCTTCTCGCGCATCAGGTCCTTGAGGATGCGCACGAACGCCATGGTGGTGGCGGCCATCTGCTTGCCCGAACCCTTCTTGCCGGACGCGTACGCACGGTCCGAGGGCAGGGTGATCTCCGGCTGCGCGTGCGGCCGGTCCGGGAGGAAGCCGCCCAGCTCCTTGCGCCGCTCCAGCAGGTACTTGATCTCGGGGGAGTCGGGGCCCGGGTGGTAGTACGGGGCGTTGTAGAGGTCCGCCTCCAGCTGCTCGTCCGTGATGGGGATCCGCAGGTGGTCCCGGAAGGCCTTGAGGTCCTCCAGGGTCAGCTTCTTCATCTGGTGGGTGGCGTTGCGGGCCTCGAAGTGCGGGCCCAGGCCGTAGCCCTTGACGCCCTGCGCGAGGATCACCGTGGGCTGACCCTTGTGCTCGAGAGCCGCCTTGTAGGCCGCGTAGACCTTGTGGTAGTCGTGCGCACCGCGCTTGAGGTTCCAGATCTGCTCGTCCGTGTAGTCGGCGACGAGCTCCTTGGTGGCCGCGGAGCGGGCGAAGAAGTGGTCGCGGACGAACCCGCCGGACTCCGCCTTGAACGTCTGGTAGTCCCCGTCCAGGGTTTCGTTCATGATGCGCACGAGCTCGCCGGTGTGGTCGGCCTCGAGCAGGGCGTCCCACTCACGGCCCCACACCACCTTGATGACGTTCCACCCGGCGCCGCGGAAGAACGCCTCGAGCTCCTGGATGATCTTGCCGTTGCCGCGCACCGGGCCGTCGAGGCGCTGCAGGTTGCAGTTGACCACGAAGGTGAGGTTGTCCAGCTTGTCGTTGGCGGCCAGCTGCAGGACGCCGCGCGACTCGGGCTCGTCCATCTCGCCATCGCCCAGGAACGCCCACACGTGCTGCTCGGAGGTGTCCTTGATGCCGCGGTTGTGCAGGTAGCGGTTGTACTGCGCCTGGTAGACCGCGTTCATGGGCCCGATGCCCATGGAGACGGTGGGGAACTGCCAGAAGTCCGGCAGGCTGCGCGGATGCGGGTAGGAGGGCAGCCCGTTGGGGGCCTTGGTCTTCTCCTGGCGGAACCCGTCCAGCTGCTCCTCCGTGAGACGCCCCTCGAGGAAGGCACGGGCGTAGTTGCCCGGGGAGGAGTGGCCCTGGAAGAACACCTGGTCGCCACCGCCCGGGTGCTCGGGGCCGCGGAAGAAGTGGTTCAGACCCACTTCGTAGAGAGTGGCCACACCGGCGTACGAGGAGATGTGCCCGCCCACGCCCACACCGGGGCGCTGTGCGCGGTGGACCATCACCGCCGCGTTCCAGCGCAGGAACGCACGGTAGCGGCGTTCGATCTCCTCGTTGCCGGGGAACTCGGGCTCCTGGTCCACAGGGATGGTGTTGACGTAGTCGGAGGTGGTCACCATGGGCACGCCCACCGAGTGGGTGCCGGCGTGCTGGAGCAGCGCCCGCATGATGTACTGCGCCCGCTCGGTTCCCTGCGCCTGGATCAACGCGTCGAAGGACTCGATCCACTCCTGGGTCTCCTGCGCGTCCGCGTCCTGGAGATTGTTCGTCAACCCGCTCAAAATGTGGTGATTGCTGTCAGAAGACACGAGAACCTCTCTATCGTCAGCTCCGTGTGCTCGGGTTCCCCGGTGGCGGAGCGGTGTGTCAGGCGTCGGGTAGGCGGAAACAAGTGCGCTCCCGTCGTCCTTTCATGGTGTCACAGGCTACGGCCCGGGGGGCCGCGGCAACAGGGTCTTCCACGTCACACCTGCGCGCGCGCCGCGCGTCACACGCGGGCGCGGAGGGGGTCGAATTGCCACGCTGGCCGTGCGGTGGCTTGAACGTGGGGCTAAAGCAGTGTTGTCTTTATTACGCACCGTCGGCGGTCCCGCCGCGGTGAGCGCGTGGCCGCTCCGCCGCCCGGCGGACCCGCGGAACCCGCGCGACTTGGCTGAGAAGGAGAGACACGGTGAGCGAGGCGAAAGCCCCCGAGGAGAGCATTGCGGAGCAACTGGAGCTCAAGGACGGCGACTACGTCCAGGAGTTCGGTTACGACGACGACGTCGATGCGGACCTGCGGGAGCGGATCGAGGCAGCCATCGGCTCGGAGCTCTTCGACGAGGACGCGCAGGAGGTCGTGGACGCCGTGGTGCTGTGGTGGCGCGACGGAGACGGCGACCTCGTGGACGAGCTCGTGGACGTCCAGACCACCCTCGACGACGGCGGCGTCGTCTGGCTGCTGACTCCCAAGGCAGGACGCGACGACCACGTGTCCCCCGCGGACATCCAGGAGGCCGCCTCCACCGCCGGGCTGCACGTCACGAGCGCGGCCCGCGTGTCCTCGGACTGGTCCGTGTCGCGGCTGGTCCCCAAACGCAACTTCTGACCGTGCGCCGCGCCGAGCGCGCCGCGGGAAAGGGCGAGATGAGCGCCATCGGAACACCGGCACCCGAGTTCACGCTGACCACCAAGGACGGTGGGACCAGGTCGCTCGCCGAGTACAGGGGAGCGCCCCTGGTGATCGTGTTCTTCCCGTTCGCGTTCTCGCCGGTCTGCACCGACGAGCTGTGCCACCTGCAGGACCACACGGACACGTTCGAGCAGTTCGGTGCCTCCGTGGTGTGCATCTCCGCGGACAGCCACTACTGCCTGGACGCCTTCGCCCGCCAGGAGTCCTACGACTTCGAGCTGCTCTCCGACCGGTGGCCCCAAGCGGAGGTCTCCCGCGCCTACGGCGTGTTCGACGAGCGGGAGGGCTGCTCCCTGCGCCACACCGTCACGGTGGACGCCGAGGGCGTGATCCGCGACGTGAGCCGTGCGGAGATGACCGAGCCCCGCGAGTGGGACCGGCTGCACGACGTCCTCGCGGACCTCACCCGGTCCTGAGATGCCCCTGCGCGTGATCCGTGCCGGCTACGGGGCGCCGGTGGACGAGAGCCTCTTTCCGGACCCTCACGCCCTGGACGCCCGCGCCGGTCTGCAGCCCGCGCACGAGCTGCTGGTGGGCCGGCGGATCGCGGTGCTCACGGGCGCCGGGGTCAGCACCCCGTCCGGCATCCCCGACTACCGGGGCCCCGGGGCCAAGCCGCGCACACCCATGACGTACCAGGAGTTCATGGGCAGCGTGGCCAACCGGCGGCACTACTGGGCGCGCAACCAGTACGGCTGGCACTTTGTGGCCCAGGCCCGCCCCTCCGCCGCGCACACGGCGCTGGCGGGCATGGAGGCCGCCGGGGTGGTGGACGGGATCATCACCCAGAACATCGACCGGCTGCACCAGAAGGCGGGTTCCCTGGCCGTGGTGGACCTGCACGGGACCTACGCGTGGGTCGTGTGCACGTCCTGCGGGTCGCGGTTCCCTCGCGAGCAGGTCTCGCGCTACCTGGACGAGCTCAACCCGGGCTTCTACGACGGCATCTCCTCCGCGGACGACATCGAGTACGCCCCGGACGCGGACGCCACGATCGAGGACACGGGCGGGTTCCGCGTGTGGGACTGTCCCGTGTGCCAGGGGGTGCTGAAACCGGACGTCGTGTTCTTCGGGGAGAACGCCACGGCCCTGAACGTGGCCCTCGCCCGGCGCATGGTGGGGCGGGCGGACGCGCTGCTCGTGGCGGGCAGCTCCCTGACCGTGAATTCGGGACGCCGCTTCGTGCGGCAGGCGGCGCGGGACGCCACACCCGTGGTGATCGTCAACCACGGGGTCACCGGTGCCGACGACCTCGCCGCGCTCAAGATCGACGCGCCCGTGGGGCAGTTCCTCACGGAGCTGGCCGCCCTGCTGTGCCCCTGAGGGGCGCCCCGGGCCCCGCGGCACGCGGGACGTCAGGCCCTCGGACGCCGCGCGTGAGGACCATGCGGCGGGGTCCGACCCGTGCGTGATCAGGTGCTTGCCCGGGGGAGGGCGAGCGCATAGACTCCAAGTGCGAGACCCCGGGGGTCTGCGGAGGGGAAGCCGCGGACACCACCGGGGTCTTGCGTCATTCCGGGGCGTTGCACCCCGTCACACTCCCCACGGGGTGCCCACCGGATCTCGGATCCCCTGCCTGCGCCCCGCCATGCACGAGGCCCCGCATTCCACGGAATGCGGGGCCTCGTGCATCGGGCCGTGGCAGCTCGGTTCAGTCGACGGGGTCGATCACGGGCTTGGCGGCCTGTGCGTCCCGGCACTGCTGTGCCCACAGGGCGGCACCCACGATCCCGGCGTTGTTGCGCAGGGCGGCGATCTCCACGGGGGTGCGCAGCTCGAGGTACGGCAGGAACTTCTCCGAGTTCTTGGACACGCCGCCACCGATCACGAACAGGGACGGCGAGAACAGGAACTCCACGTGGGAGAAGTAGCGCTGCAGCCGCTTGGTGGCCCACTTCTTCCACGGCAGCTGCTCCCGCTCGCGGGCCGCGGCCGACGCCCTGGTCTCGGCGTCGTGGCCGTCGACCTCCAGGTGGCCGAGCTCCGCGTTGGGCACGAGCTGGCCGTTGAGGATCATCGCGGAGCCGATGCCGGTGCCGAGCGTGATCACCATGACCAGGCCCTCCTTGCCCCGACCGGCACCGTAGTGCGCCTCGGCGAGCCCGGCGCCGTCGGCGTCGTTGAGGGCCTCGACCTCGCGCCCCAGGGTCTCGGTCATCAGGGCGTCCACGTCCGTGTTGATCCAGGACTTGTCCACGTTCGCCGCGGACAGTGCCACACCGTTCTTGATGATGGCGGGGAACACGATGCCCACGTGGCTGTCCGGGGCCGGGGCCTCCGGGCGGGACTGCAGCTCGTCCACGATCTGGCGCACCACACCGGCCACGGCCTGCGGGGTGGCGGGCTGCGGGGTGGGGATGCGGAAGCGCTCGCCCACGAGCTGGCCGGTGGTGAGATCCACGATCCCGCCCTTGGTGCCGGTACCACCAATGTCGATTCCAATGCCGTACTGCGAGACGACACCCTGCGGAGTACCTGAGCTCATGGACAGTCCCTTCGGTTCACGGTCTGACGCTGTGCCGGGTCCGCGAGATCGCCCCGCAGACCCCCTGCGTCCGAGTTTACGGGGAGCGGGTGCCCGATCACGGGAGGGTGAGGATCTCCACGCCGTCGTCGGTGACCACCATGGTGTGCTCGTACTGGGCGGTGCGCATGCGGTCGTGGGTGGTGATGGTCCAGTCGTCCTCCCACTGGTCCCACGCGATGGAGCCCAGGGTCAGCATGGGCTCGATGGTGAAGATCATGCCGGGGACCATCTCGGTGCTGTAGGACGGGGCGGCGTCGTAGTGCGGGACGATCAGCCCGGTGTGGAACTCGCGGCCCACGCCGTGGCCGGTGAAGTCCCGCACCACGCCGTAGCCGAAGCGCTGGGCGTACTTCTCGATGACCCGGCCGATCACGTTGATCTGCCGGCCCGGGCGCACGGCCTTGATGGCGCGGTTGGTGGCCTCCAGCGTGCGCTCCACGAGCAGCCGGGAGTCCTCGTCCACGTCCCCCACGAGGAACATGGCGTTGGTGTCCCCGTGCATGCCGTTCTTGTAGGCGGTGACGTCCAGGTTGATGATGTCCCCGTCCTCGAGCACCGTGGAGTCCGGGATGCCGTGGCAGATGACCTCATTGAGGGACGTGCAGATGGACTTGGGGAACCCTCGGTAGTCGAGGCACGAGGGGTAGGCCCCGTGGTCGCACATGTACTCGTGGGCGATCCGGTCCAGCTCGTCCGTGGTGACGCCCGGCTTCGCCTCCGCACCGGCGGCCTGCAGCGCGCGCGCGGCGATCCGGCCGGCCTCGCGCACCAGCTCGATCTCCTCGGGGGAGTACACGTTGGACGCGCTGCCCTCGTCCGGCTCGGTGCGCCCCACGTACTCCGGTCGCTCGATGCCGCGCGGCACGGGCCGCAGGGGCGAGAGGGAACCGGCGCTCAGTGCACCGATCGGGGCGGTGGAACCGGGGGCGGGAGCGAGGTTGTGGCTGGTCACGATGGGTCGATGCCTCCTGGGGCGGTCACGCGATGACGTGCTGCGGCTGCGCGGCGGCGCGCCGAACACCTGGTCCACCAACTAGCCTAAACCTTGGGTCCCGGGCTCGTTCCGCCCGGGCGGACCACCACCCGCCGCTTCCGGCGGGCAGACGCCGCGGCGCGGCGGAGAGAGAGGACGGACATGGCCGAGTACTGGTACAACCTCTACACCAAGCAGGTCGAGGAAGGCCCCAAGGACGACTACCGCCAGCTGATGGGGCCCTACGGCACCCGTGAGGAGGCCGCGCGGGCACTGGAGCACGCCGCGGAGAACACCAAGCGGTGGGACGACGAGGACGCCGCCTTCAACGGCGACTGACGCGGGGAGCCCGCGGGCGGCGTCGTGGCCCGGGGCGTGCGGCCCGCGCAGGGTCCTGCGGGCGCTGGCCGTCCACGACGGCGCCCGGGCCCGCGGCAGCGCTGGTTCGCCCGGGCGCCCGCTCGCCGGGGGAGGCGCCCGCGCACGGGCTCAGCCCCGGTAGGTGTGCTCCTCCGCGGGGAAGGCGCCGGAGCGCACATCCGCGACGTAGCGGGCCACGGCGTCCTGCGCGGTGCCCGCGAGGTCCGCGTACTGCTTGACGAAGCGCGGCATGGTGCCCGTGCGCAGCCCCAGCATGTCCTGCCACACGAGCACCTGGCCCGTGGTCACGCCGCCCGCGCCGATGCCCACGGTGGGGATGTGCAGGGCGGACTCCACCTGCCCGGCGGCGTCCGCGGAGACCATCTCCAGCACCACGGCGAAGCATCCGGCGTCCTGCGCGGACCGGGCATCGCGCAGCAGCTGCTCCGCCGCCGCACCCCGGCCCTGGATCCGGAAGCCGCCGAGCGCGTGCTCGGACTGCGGGGTGAAGCCCACGTGGCCCATCACGGGGATGCCCGCGCGCACGACCGCGGCCATGTGCTCGGCCAGGTCCTGGCCGGCCTCGATCTTCACGGCGTGGGCGCCGGTGTCCTTCATGATCCGCGCGGCGCTGCGCACCGCCTGCGCCGGGGACTCCTCGTAGCTGCCGAAGGGCAGGTCCACGACCACGAGCGCGCGCCGCACTCCGCGCACCACCGCCGCGGCGAACGTGACCATGTCGTCCACCGTGACCGGCAGCGTGGACGCGTGGCCGAGCACCGTGTTGCCCAGCGAGTCCCCGACCAGCAGCACGTCCACGCCCGCGCGGTCGAAGATCCCGGCGGTGAGCACGTCGTAGCTCGTGAGCATCGAGAACTTCTCCCCGGTGTCCTTGGCGCGCTGCAGGTGCACGGTCCGCACGCGCTTCACGTCCGGGAGGGAGGGGGCTGCGGGCTGGGTGTCGCTCATCGTCCCAGCGTACCGGCCGCCGCACGGCCCTCGCCGCCGGGGACGACGCCGCACGGTCGCCCCGCGCACGCGCCTCCAGCATGACGGCGCGGCCGGATACAGTGGCCTGGTGGTTCCACCCGGGCGTCGCGTCCGGGCCGGAGCCGAGTAACGCTGTGCAGCACCCCCGACCCCATCCGAGGTGGACCCATGGACCGTCAGCAGGAATTCGTCCTCCGCACCATCGAGGACCGGGACGTGCGCTTCGTGCGGCTGTGGTTCACGGACGTGGTGGGGACCCTCAAGTCCATCGCGCTGGCCCCGGCGGAGGTGGAGGCCGCGTTCGAGGAGGGGCTCGGCTTCGACGGCTCCTCGATCGAGGGCCTGTCCCGCGTGTTCGAGTCGGACATGCTGCTGCAGCCGGACCCCTCGACCTTCCAGTTGCTGCCGTGGCGCGGTGAGGACGAGCCCACCTCGCGCATGTTCTGCGACCTCAAGACCCCGGACGGTGAGCCCTCTGCGGCGGATCCGCGCGGTGTGCTCAAGCGCGTGCTCGCCAAGGCCTCGGACATGGGGTTCACGTGCTACACGGCGCCCGAGATCGAGTTCTACCTGCTGCGCTCCCCGGAGCTGGACCCGGGCACCGGTGAACCCGTGCCGGTGGACTACGAGGGCTACTTCGACCATGTCCCGGGCGGGGTGGTCCAGGACTTCCGGCGCCGCGCGGTGAGCATGCTCGAGGCCGTGGGGATCTCCGTGGAGTTCTCCCACCACGAGGCCGGGCCGGGGCAGAACGAGATCGACCTGCGCTACGCGGACGCGCTGCAGACCGCGGACAACATCATGACGTTCCGCACCGTGATCCGTGAGGTGGCACTGTCCCAGGGCATCTACGCCACGTTCATGCCCAAGCCGTTCTCCCGCCACCCCGGTTCCGGGATGCACACCCACTTCTCCCTGTTCGAGGGGGACACCAACGCGTTCTACGAGGCCGGGGCGGAGTTCCGGCTCTCGGACACCGGACGGCACTTCATTGCCGGGCTGCTGCGCCACGCCCCGGAGTTCACGTCCGTGACCAACCAGTTCGTGAACTCGTACAAGCGGCTGTGGGCCGGGGACGAGGCCCCCTCCTACATGTCCTGGGGGCACAACAACCGTTCCGCGCTCGTGCGCGTGCCCCTCTACAAGCCGGACAAGGTGCAGTCCTCGCGCATCGAGTACCGCGGCATCGACTCCGCAACCAACCCCTACCTGTCCTACGCGGCGCTGCTGGGAGCGGGGCTCAAGGGCATCGAGAACGAGTACGAGCTGCCGCCCGTGGAGATGGACGACGTCTTCTCCATGAGCAGCGCTGAACGCCGCGCTGTGGGACACAAGCCCCTGCCGTCGAGCCTGCACGACGCCATCGGGCTCACCGAGGAGTCGGAGTTCATGGCGGAGCTGCTCGGGGAGCAGGTCTTCGAGTACTTCCTGCGGAACAAGCGACGCGACTGGGACCAGTACCGCCAGGAGGTCTCCCCGTACGAGCTGCGCACCAACCTGGGCATCCTGTAGGCGCCCGGTGAGCGACACGGCGGGCACCGCGCGGGAGCGGGCCGAGAGGATCTCCGCGAAGGACCTGATCGCCATCGGGTTCGCGGACGTCACCAACGCGCGCCGCTGGCTGGGCTTCGGAGAGCTCGACGCCGTGGACCTCGCCGCGCTGCTCACGGGACTGAGCCACGCGGCGTCGCCGGACGTCGCGCTGCAGCTGATCGTGCGGCTCATCGAGCAGCACCCGCAGATCGCGGAGCGCATCAACGGCGATCCCGCGGATGCCGAGACCATGTACCGGCTGCTCGGTGCCTCGGAGGCCCTCGGGGAGTTCCTGCTGCGGGCACCGGAGAACCTCGACCTGCTGGACATCCGCCCGCAGGACCGCCCGGGCGCGGAGCAGCCCGAGGCCTTGCGGCGCGCGCTGCTGGAGTCCGTGGGGGCGGACCCCGAGGCCGACACCCCCGTGGCACGGCTCACGGGCGCGGAGGCTCAGAAGGCCCTGCGCACCGCCTACCGGCGCGGGCTCACGCGTGTGGCCGTGCGCGACGTCGGCGCCCTGGACCCCGTGGAGCACATGCCTGCGGTGGGCCGCCAGCTCGCCGACCTCGCGGGAGCGGCACTCGAGGCGGCGCTCGCCGTCGCCCGGGCCCAGGCGCACGAGCGCTGGGACGAGGCGCTGGTGGAGCAGGTGCGCCTTGCCGTGATCGGCATGGGCAAGTGCGGCGCGCGCGAGCTGAACTACATCTCGGACGTGGACGTCGTGTACGTCGTGGAGACCCGCCCGGCGGAGTCCGGGGAGGTCCCGGACGTGAGCACGGCCACCGAGATCGCCACGGAGCTGGCCCACGTGCTCGCCCACACCGTGATGGCCACGGGCCCCGAACCGGCCCTGTGGGAGGTGGACGCGAACCTGCGCCCCGAGGGCAAGGATGGGCCCCTGGTGCGCACCCTGGACTCGCACGTGCGCTACTACAAGCGCTGGGCGAAGTCCTGGGAGTTCCAGGCGCTGCTCAAGGCCCGCTGCGTGGCGGGGGACCGCGAGCTGGGGGAGCGCTACGAGGACGCCATCGCCCCGTTCATCTGGTCCTCCGCCGAGCGCGAGGGGTTCGTGGAGTCGGTCCAGGCCATGCGCCGTCGTGTCACCGAGAACATCCCGGAGGCGGACCGGGACCGTCAGATCAAGCTCGGCCCGGGCGGGCTGCGGGACGTCGAGTTCACCGTGCAGCTGCTGCAGCTGGTCCACGGGCGCGGGGACGAGACCGTGCGGACCCGCGCCACCACGGATTCACTCACCGCGCTGTCCTCGGGCGGCTACATCGGCCGCAAGGACGCCGAGGAGTTCGGACGCAACTACCGGTGGCTGCGGCTGCTGGAGCACCGGATCCAGCTGTTCCGGCTGCGCCGCACGCACCTGATGCCGCGCGACGAACGCGAGCTGGCGGTGATCGCCCGCTCGGTGGACGGCGCCCGGGAGGGCTCCCACCCCACCGCCGCACGGCTCGTGGAGCAGTGGAGCGCGCTCAAGCGCAGCGTGCGCTCGATGCACGAACGGATCTTCTACCGGCCCATGCTCGCCGCCCTGGCCAACGCCCCGGCGGACACCACCCTCACCACGGACTCGGCACGGGACCGCCTGGCGGCCCTCGGCTACCAGGACACCAGGGCGGCAATGCGCCACATCGAAGCGCTCTCCCGCGGCGTCAGCCGCCGTGCGGAGATCCTGCGCACGCTGCTCCCCGTGCTGCTGGACTGGCTCGCGGAGGGTGTGGACCCGGACGCCGGGCTGCTCAACCTGCGGCGCGTGTGCGAGTCCCTGGGCACCACACCGTGGTTCCTGCGGCTGCTGCGGGACTCCAACGCGGCGGCCGAGCGGCTGTGCCACATTCTCTCCAGCTCCCGCTACGTCTCGGACCTGCTGGAGGTCTCGCCCGAGGCCACCGCGTGGCTGGGGGACGACTCGACCCTGGCCACGCGCAGCCTCGAGGACCTCGGGACGGAGATGCGCTCCCAGCTCTCCCGGCACCGGGAGCCCGCGGACGCGATCCGCGCCGTCCGCCAGATCCGACGCCGCGAGCAGCTGCGCATCGCGCTCGCAGACACGAGCGGCGTCGCCGACGTCGAGGCCACCGTCCGGGGCCTGTCGGACGTGGACCAGGCCACCGTGATGGCCGCGCTGCACCTGGCCCAGAAGGAGTGGGAGACCGAGAACGGCGAGCCGGCGCCGGCGCACGTGCTGGTGATCGCCATGGGCAGGCAGGGCGGTCGGGAGATCGGCTTCGGCTCGGACGCGGACGTCATGTACGCCTACGAACCCGCGGAGGGCGCGGAGCCGGGGGCCGCCCAGGCTGCCGCCGAGAGCGTGCTGGCCCGGATGGTCAAGCTGCTCAAGCAGCCGTGCACCCCGCCGATCGTGGCCGAGCGCGTGCTGGAGATCGACAACGACCTGCGGCCCGAGGGCCGCTCGGGTGCGAAGGTGCGCTCCGTGGCGTCCTACGCGGAGTACTACGAGCGCTGGGCGGAGACGTGGGAGGCCCAGGCCCTGACCCGGGCCCGCTACATGGCTGGCTCGGAGGAGGTCGCCCACG
Organism: Kocuria rhizophila DC2201; assembly: GCF_000010285.1. NCBI lineage: Bacteria > Bacillati > Actinomycetota > Actinomycetes > Micrococcales > Micrococcaceae > Kocuria > Kocuria rhizophila. The sequence goes on from NC_010617.1 coordinate 1,193,583, forward strand.
CGTTCTTCCGCGTGGCGGACCGCCACCGGTACCCGGCCGAGTTCACGGACCGTCAGCTCGTGGACATCCGCCGCATGAAGGCGCGCGTGGAGAACGAACGCATGCCGCGCGGGGCGGATCCGCTGCGGCAGGTCAAGCTGGGGCGTGGCGGTCTCTCGGACGTCGAGTGGCTCGTGCAGCTGCTGCAGCTGCAGCATGCCCATGAGGTTCCCGAGCTGCGCACCACGTCCACGCTGCCGGCGCTGCACGCGGCGGTGGCCGCGGAGCTCGTGGGGCCTGAAGACGCCTCCGTCCTGGAGCACGCGTGGAAGCTCGCCACCGACATCCGCAACGGCAACGTGCTGCGCTCCGGGCGCGCCTCCGACTCTGTGCCGTCCCGGCGGGCGGATCTCGAGGCCGTCGCACGGTGGATCGGGTACGAACCCGGTTCCGCGACCCAGCTCGAAGAGGACTACCTGCGGATCACGCGGCAGTCGCGCTCAGTCTTTGAGCGGCTGTTCTACGGCCGCTGAGCCGCCCCCACGGGGCGCACGGGTGCGACGGCGCCGTCGCGCCTCCCGTCCGCGTGGGCTTCGTTCGCCGCTCGGTCACCATGGACGGGCAGTTCGGTGGTGCACCGCCGGCCGCGGAAGCCCCCCCCCCCCCGCGGCCTCAGTGCTCGCGCCCGTTGGTGCCGTCGTCGTAGGCGGCGTCGCGCGAACCCACCTGACGGGACACCGACAGGTGTCCGCCGAGGTACCCGCCGAGACCGGCCGCGGACATGCCGCCCAGTGCCAGCACGCGGCCCAGACCGTGGCGGCCCGCACGGCGGGCGAACCACGAACCAGCCTGCAGTGCGGCGGCCGCACCGTTCGCCCCCGCGTGCACCACGGTCACGCGCTTGTCGCGCTGCTGCAGCCCCGAGTACTCGGCCCAGCCGGTGAGAGCGGAGGGCACGGCCGAGAGCACACCGACGCCCGTGAGCAAACGCGCGGCCCGGCGGCCGTCACTGCCGCCCAGGGTGTCCAGCACGAGGGCGCTCATCCAGGTACCCATGGGGACCTCGATGATCAGGGGGTGCAGGGCGTGCCCCAGCCGCTTGCCGCGCAGCAGATCGCGAATGCTCTCGTTGCCGGTGATCACGGAGGAGAGCGCGTTGGCCGCGGTGACCGCGGGATCCAGGGCACCCGCATTCTCGAGCGCCCGCATAGGCGGGGTCAGCAAACTCTCGGGGGTGGTGGAGGTGTGGACGTGCTGGGACGTGGTCATGGTGGGTGCCTCTCGTCGCTGACAGTGTGAGGTCATTTTCGCACCGTCGCGGCTCGGCGAACACCCCTGCAGATGCGGTGCGGATCCTTCATCACTTGTCGTGGCTCCCGCCCCGGCGTCATCCAGCCATGGCCACGGCGCGGGAGCCGTGGGAGAACGGTCCCGCACGGACGAGGCCGTTCTCCAGGCCAGCTCGCCGAGCACGTGGTGGTGCCCCAGGAGGGAGTCGAACCCCCGACCAAGAGATTAGAAGGCTCCTGCTCTATCCACTGAGCTACTGGGGCGTGGCGCGCAGCAATCACCCAGTTTAGCAACGCGTCGACTGCCCGCCGCGCGTGCCCGTGCGGAGCGTCCTGCACAGCCCCGACGACGCCGCCGCCCGGCCGGGCGGTCTCCCCAGATCCGGTGCGCGGCGCTCGCGGCGGCCCCGGTGCGCCGGACAGTGGGAGCACCCCGTACCGGGGTTCACCGACCGCACCGGGACGCCCCGGGAGGTCACGAGACGAGGAGCACCTCATGAGCGAGCACGTCACCCTGCGCGGATTCGTGGGCAAGGACCCGGAGTCACGGCTGTTCGAGGACGGCACCATGGTGGCCAGGTTCCGCCTGGCCACCACCACCCGGCGCTTCGACGCCGCCAGCAACACGTGGCAGGACGGGTCCACCAACTGGTACACGGTGCGCTGCTTCCGCACCCTGGCGATGCACGTGATGGCCAGCGTGCGCTGCGGGCACCCCGTGGTGGTCACCGGCAAGCTGGGCATCAACGAGTGGCAGTCGGAGACCGGACCCCGCACGGTGGTCCAGGTGGACGCCGCCGCCGTGGGCCACGACCTCAGCTTCGGCACGGCCAACTTCTCCCGTTCGGGTGGGCGGGCCCAGCGCTCCGGCAACGCCGAGGGCGCACAGGCCCGGGAGGACACCGGTGACGGTTCCGCGGACGGCGCGAGCGGCGTCGTCCGGGGCGAGGACGAGGCGGGAACCGGAGCCCGGTACCGGGACGCGCAGTCCCTGGGCCTGGGCGAGGACGGGTACGTGGACGTGACCTCTGGCGCGGTGATCGCCGTGGACGCGGACGACCACACGTTCGACGGTCTGGGAGCCCACGGCGATGGCACTGACGAGACCGGTGGGACCCGGGACGCCGGTGGGGACGACGAGGACACCGCGGGGGAGAGCTCCACGTCCGAGGACAGGGAGCCGGCAGCGGCCGCCTCGTGAGTGGCCCGCGGCCGAGCGCCCAGACGCGTTCCGGGTGGGCGGGGGCTTTAGCGGGTGCACCGTTCGCGGGGCGCGTGCGAGCCTGCGGGGCCGCCGCACACACGGGGGTGTTCCGGGTCCGGCCGGAATGCCTCCCCGCCCACGGTGGCACCGGCCACACCACCGCGGTGCCCACCGGGATCGTGGCTCGCGGGGGCACGGCGGCGCGGTAGCCTGGAGGGCATGGCGGAATTTATCTACACCATGAACAAGGCCCGCAAGAAAGTGGGCGACAAGGTCATCCTGGACGACGTCACCATGTCGTTCTTCCCGGGCGCCAAGATCGGCGTCGTGGGCCCGAACGGCGCGGGCAAGTCGACCATCCTGAAGATCATGGCGGGGCTGGACCAGCCCTCCAACGGTGAGGCCCGGCTGAGCCCCGGCTACTCCGTGGGCATCCTGCTGCAGGAACCCCCGTTGAACGAGGACAAGACGGTCCTCGGCAACGTGGAGGAGGGCGTGGGCGAGATCAAGGCCAAGCTCGACCGCTTCAACGAGATCTCCGCGGAGATGGCCGAGCCGGACGCCGACTTCGACGCCCTCATGGAGGAGATGGGCAAGCTGCAGGAGGAGATCGACTCCGCCAACGCGTGGGATCTCGACTCCCAGCTCGAGCAGGCGATGGACGCCCTGCGCTGCCCCCCGCCGGACGCGGACGTGAAGGTCCTCTCCGGTGGTGAGCGCCGCCGCGTGGCACTGTGCAAGCTGCTGCTGGAGAAGCCAGACCTGCTGCTGCTGGACGAGCCCACCAACCACCTGGACGCCGAGTCCGTGCTGTGGCTCGAGCAGCACCTCGCGAGCTACCCCGGTGCGGTGCTGGCCGTGACCCACGACCGGTACTTCCTGGACCACGTGGCGGAGTGGATCTGTGAGGTGGACCGCGGTCGCCTCTACCCGTACGAGGGCAACTACTCCACCTACCTGGACACCAAGGCCAAGCGCATGGAGATCCAGGGCAAGAAGGACGCCAAGCAGGCCAAGCGTCTCAAGGACGAACTCGAATGGGTCCGTTCCAACGCCAAGGGCCGCCAGACCAAGTCCAAGTCCCGTCTGGCGCGTTACGAGGAGATGGCGGCCGAGGCCGAAAAGACCCGGAAGCTGGACTTCGAGGAGATCCAGATCCCACCGGGGCCCCGCCTGGGCAACCAGGTCATCGAGGCCAGCGACCTCAAGAAGGGCTTCGGGGACCGCTCCCTGATCGACGGGCTCTCGTTCTCGCTGCCGCGCAACGGCATCGTGGGCGTGATCGGTCCCAACGGCGTGGGCAAGTCCACCCTGTTCAAGACCATCGTGGGTCTCGAACCGCTCGACGGCGGCGAGCTGAAGATCGGCGATTCCGTGCAGATCTCCTACGTGGACCAGAACCGCGAGAACCTGGACCCGGAGAAGACCCTGTGGGAGGTCGTCTCGGACGGGCTGGACTACATCAACGTGGGCAAGGTGGAGATGCCGTCCCGCGCCTACGTCTCCGCGTTCGGCTTCAAGGGCCCGGACCAGCAGAAGAAGGCCGGCGTGCTCTCCGGTGGTGAGCGCAACCGCCTGAACCTGGCGCTGACGCTGAAGCAGGGCGGCAACCTGCTGCTGCTGGACGAGCCCACCAACGACCTCGACGTGGAGACCCTCGGCTCGCTCGAGAACGCGCTGCTCGAGTTCCCGGGCTGCGCCGTGGTGGTCTCCCACGACCGGTGGTTCCTGGACCGCGTGGCCACCCACATCCTCGCGTGGGAGGGCACCGAGGAGAACCCGGACACCTGGTACTGGTTCGAGGGCAACTTCGACGCGTACGAGGAGAACAAGGTGGAGCGACTCGGCGCCGACGCCGCTCGGCCCAAGCGCCTCACGCACCGTCGTCTCACGCGCGACTGACGGCTCTGCCCGGTCCGCCGCACGACGACGCCCCGGTCACCGCCCGCACCAGGGCAGGTTCCAGCGATCCCCGCGGCACCCTTGAATGTCAAGGAGCTGCGGGGATCGTGTCGTCGGATGAGATGCACGTGGCGTTCATGTCGGGCCCGGTGGGCTGCGAGGTTCCGTGCACGGTCGGCGGCCACCGGGGAGTGAGTCCGGGGGCCGGCCCCGGACGTCGATCGGGCGAGCGGCAGCCTCGGCGCGGCACGGAAAGAGCCTCTCCCAGGATTCGTGCCCCGGGGCAGCCCGGCCGGCCAGCACGAGGCTGGTCCCCGTCACGACGACGGTCCGGTCATCGCGACATTGTCCCCGGTCGCGACGATGCCCGGTGCTCCCGGGGCGTGGGCGGCCACCGCGGCAGCACCACCCCGGTCACCCTTCGACAAACGATGACCGGGGTGGGCTCACACCCTCCAGCGCCTGTGGGCAGCGGGCGTCGTCAGCCCTGGGCGTGGGCGGCTGATCCGTCGAGGCGCAGGAACGCGAGCCGCCCGGTCTTGCCCGGCAGCTCGATGGCGGGGCCGAGCTCGAAGCCGATGGCCTCCAGCCGGGCGAGGGCGCGGTCGTTGGACACGTCCGGTTCGGCCACGATGCGCCGCGCGGTGCCGTGGCGGGCGATCTGCTTGAGCACCGCGCGCCCGAACGCTCCGGTGAATCCCGGCGCGCGTTGCCGCGTGGGCGCGAGCAGCACGTGGACCCCCAGGTCCCCGGGCTCCACCCGGTACGCGGCACCCACGGGATCGGCGTGCGGCTCGTAGGTCTGGAAGATTCCGGCGGGGGTCCCGTCGAGCTCCAGCAGCCACGCGTGGTGGGTGGGGGAGTCGGCCAGATACCCGTAGACCTCCGCGACCTGCTCGCGGGTGAGCCCGGTCATGCCCCAGAAGCGCGCGCGGGGTGCACTGACCCACTCGTGGATCACGGCGGCGTCGTGCGCGGGATCCACGGCGCGCAGCCGAGCGTGCGCTCCGGCGTCCGCCGCGTCTGCCGGGATCGTGCCGAGGTCGATCACGCTGCCCGGGGTGCCCACCGCTCCCGCGGGCACGAACGGCAGCGCCTGGTCCATCTCGCCGCGCGCCCAGCGGTGCACGGGGGCCTCGTCTAGCCCGCCGCGGTCCACGGGATCGGGGGTGATCCACCACGACGCCGCGGGGTCGGCGAGGTCCCACAGCACCCGGGCCGCGGGCACCCGCAGGCACGCGGGCCCCGAGCCGGGCAGGGTGCCTGCGGCGAGCAGGCAGTCGGTGTCCCCGCCCACGGCCACCGGCGTGGCAGGTGTCATGGCGGGGTCCGCGCGCCACGGGGCGAACGCGTGCAGGGTCCCCCACGGGGGCAGCAAGGACCCGGACGGTCCCAGGTGCTGCTCAGCCACCCGTTCCAGGGCCTCCAGGGCGCACCCGGTGACGTCCACTCCCAGGCCCGGTCCGCGGCGGACGATGTTCTCCACCGCGAGACCCACCCGTCCGGTGCCGTCCAGGAACGGGTCCCACAGTGCGGGCATGCCCGTGGGTCCGACCAGCGCGCGCAGCTCGGTGCGGTCCACGAGTTCGCGCACGAACGCGTCGCGCCACACCGCGAACCAGGACGCCACGGTGGACCCGGTGGCCATGTCCCCGTCCCACGCGAGCAGCCGGGCCCGCACCCAGGAGGCGGTGTGGGAGAGCCGTCGCCCGGGCGCGGCGGGGCGACCCGCCACGGGTGCGTCGTCCTCGGGCGCGCCCTCGGCGGACGCGCCCCCGGCGGCGCGTACCGGCTCGGCGAAGAGACTCCGCAGCAGCCGGGGCCAGTGGGGTGCCGCGGTGTCGAGCTGCGCGGCCAGCAGGTCCTCGTGGCGCACGACCCCGTGCTCGGCCACGGCGGCGTCGAGCAGGGCGGCCGCCCGGTGCGCCCGGTGCGGGGAGGCACACGCGAGTCGCGCCGCGGAGCCCTCGGCGTCCGAGGGGCGCTGGTTGGCCCGCACCGTGATCCCGCGCGGTTCACGGGGTGGTTCGGCGGTCCCGTGGAACGCCCCGGCCACCGTGTGGCGGCACCGCCCCTCGGAGTCCGCGGCGAGCACGTCGTTGCACGGCACGGCCCACCCGGACTGCGCGGCCACCACGTCCTCCGCCGTCCGGGCACCGAGCAGCTCCCGGCACGCGGCGAGCGCTCGGGAGGGCTCCGGCACGGGGGCGGGGGAGACCACGGTGACGGTCGCGGTGGCACCGGGGGCGGCGTCGTCGAGCAGGGCCTGCTCCGCCTCGGTGCCGGGCAGCACGAAGCCGGCCCCGCAGCAACGGACGGTGACGGGCCGCTCCACACCGTCGCGGGCCCGCAGCACGGCGTGGCGGACCGCGAGCGGCTCGCCCGTGCCCGTGACGTGCCACGTTCCATCCCGCGCCTCGACGGGCAGCTCGGTGAGCGTTTCGGTCGCGGTCATGGCCGCGGTGATGGCCCACGCCGCGGTCTCGGTGCGCCCGAAGTGCGCCACGCCGGGCAGGCCCACGAGGGCCAGACCGCGCACGCGGAGCCCCGGAGCGGAGAGGCACACGGGCTGGTAGGGCCCGGACTCCTCGACGATCCGGTGCGGGTCCGCCGCGAGCAGCGGCGCGCCGCTCACGGAGAGCTCCCCGGGGACGAGCCACGCGTTGGAGCCGGCGCCCGCGGGGGACTCCGCGTCCAGCACGGGAACCCACGCCTCACCGAGCACGCGGCGCACGCGGCGTCGCCAGAGCTGCTCGGGGAGGCTGCCGGTGAGCAGGTGGGCGTCCAGGTGCACCGCGATCGGGGTCCACGGGTCCCACGGGCGCGGGGGCTCCTGCGCGAGGCCCGCCTCGCGCACATCGGGGGTCTCGGCCCAGACCCGCGCGAGCGCCTCCGAGATCCCCCGGGCGTACGCCGCGAAGAACTCCCGGTCCGGCCACGACGCCGCCTCCCACCAGCGCCGCGCGGTGCCCACGACGTCCGCGGCGAGACTCAGCGCGTCCGCCTCGAACGCGTCCGGGCCCAGCAGCTCGGCGGACCGGGACTCGGCCCGGCGGCGCAGCACCTCCGCGTACCACGCGCGGTCCAGACCGGTGACGTACCCGTGGCCGTGGGCCAGCGCGGTGAGGTCCTCGGCCTGGACGTGCGGCACGCTGGCGGGATCACGAAAGACCCGCCATCCCTGTCCCTCGATCATCGAACTCCTCCTCGGGTGTGGTCGCGGAACGCGGCGAGCGGATTCTCCAGCCGGCCCGCGTAGGTCAGGGACTCCGACTGGTTCGCGAGGTCCACCATGCGCTGGGGGTTGCGCAGCTGCAGCCGGTTCAGGCACGAGTGCGCGAAGCTCTCCCGGAATAGGTTTAGCTCCCGCCAGTGCTCGGGGAACCGCTCGCGGTGCTCGTCCAGGGACTGGGCGGCGATCCGCCAGAACCGCGTCTCGTCCAGGATCCCGGTGGTGTGCAGCAGCACGGCCAGGTGGCGCAGCACGCCGTCGAGCACGTCCGTGTGGACCGCGAGTTCGCGCTCCTCCGGGTCCGTGACGGCCCGGAGGCGCTCGATCTCTGCGGGCAGCGGACGGTTGCTGAGCACGGCGACCTCCTCGCCGAGGTCTTTCCAGAACGCCCCCACGGGGAAGCCGTCGCGCAGCCGCAGGATCACGTTCTCGCTGTGGGGCATCATCGTCGTGTCCTGGGACAGCAGCAGGTGGGCCACCGGCACGAGGTACACGTCCAGCAGCGCCCGGACCCAGTCTTCCGCAGGGACTCCCGAGCGCTCGATCCACGCCCCGGCCAGCGGGCGCCCGGCCCGGTCCGTGTGCAGCACGCCGGCGAGGCTCGCGGCGTGCTCACCCGGTGCCAGCAGGGGCAGCGGGGACTCGCGCCACAGGGCGGCCAGCTGCTTCGTGTGGTCCGAGCGCACCCCGCTGCGGTGGTGCGCGTCCCCGGTGTAGCCCACCGAGGCGTGCTCCCGCAGCACCCGGATGCCGCGCTCACGGAGGAACTCGTCCTGCTCGGTAATCGTGTGCAGCCAGTCGCTGATGGCGGGCATCGCGCGCATGTACGCGGGGGAGAGTCCCCGCAGGAAACCCATGCTGTGCACGCCCATGGCGGTCTTGGCGTAGTCCCGGTGCGGGTCGGTGACGTCCAGGAACGTGCGCAGGGACTGCTGGGCCCGCCAGAGGTGGTCACCCTCTCCCAGCAGGACCAGGTCCCGGCGCAGCACGTCCGGGAGCATCCCCGGCAGGATGCGGTGCTCCCACTGCCACGGGTGCACGGGGATCACGGTGTAGTCGTCCGGGTTCTCACCGGCGTCGCGGAGCACCTCGCGGAAGCGCTCGCGCTCGCCGATCGTGAGGTGACGCCGCACGTGCTCCTCGTTGTCCAGCTCCACGCCCAGGGACACGGTGCACAGGGACCGGCGCGCGGCCAGCCACGTCAGCGGGGTGGGCTCGGCGGCCTCCGGCGCCCAGGCCTCGGCCTCCGCGGCGCCCAGGCCCACGCGCCCAGAGCTCGCGACGAACCCGGGGTGTCCGCGGTCCAGGAAACGCTCCACCTCGGGCAGCTCGCTGTGGGCCAGCTCCGCCGCGGTGGGCGCGGGAGCCGCACGCCGCCGCGCCATCGAGTACATGGTGGCGGAGAGGTCCTCCAGGTACAGCGGCAGCATCTCGTCACTGAGCCCCAGCACGTCCCTGAGATCCAGCACGGCCTGCTGGGCGTCCGGCGCGGTGCCGCCCGTCTCCCGGCCGTCCGTGCTCGCGGGCACGACGACGCCCGGTCCCGGCGCGGCCGATGACGCAGCATCGCTGTCGCCGGGGCAGCCGTCCGGTGCGTGCTCGGGGTCGATGCGGCGCACCGAGTCCGGGTCCACCTCCCAGTGCTCGAGCGGGTGCCGGGTGGCCTCGAAGTACCAGCGCGGGGCACCGGAGGCGTCCGCCACCGTCCACCCGGCGCCGTGCCGCACGGGGCTGAGCAGCCGCTCGTGGCTGAACTCGGAGAACATCTTGGCCAGCACGTCCCGCTGCAGTGCACGCGCCGCCTGCCGGTTCAGGCCGGGCGCCCGCGTGGGGTGCGGTGCGGTGCGCCGGGCGCCGTCGGTCGGGTGCTGCCGCTGACCGAGGTCCGTCATCGGGTCACCTCCGTGCTGCCGTGCCCGGCGGCCAGCCGGGTGGTTGCCGTGGAGGGCGCGGTCCGCTCCTGCGGGCTTGGTGCCGAACCGTCCCGGGCGGTGGCGGCCGGGGGACGGGGACCGCTGGGTGCGGGCGCATCCTCGGCGCCATGGCTTCCGACGCCCGGGGAGTGCGGTGCAGGGCGTCGCTCGCGGCTGTCTGCGGCCGCGGGGCGCGGGCCGCCGGGAGCGGGCGAGTTCCTGACGTCGTCGCCCGGGGAGGAGGGGACACTGCGGCGCTCGGGGGCGGCGTCGTCCTCCCCGTCCTTCCAGGGGGCGGGGTCCGCGCGGTCGACCACGCTCACGCACGCAGTCTTGCCCGGCAGCCGGCACTCGCCGACCTCGCGGAACCCGGCCCACCGGTTGATCGCGCGGATCTTCTCGTTGCGCACGTCCGGTTCCACGAGCACCCGCCGCACCGCCGGGTCCGCGAACAGGAACCGAAGGGACGCGGCCATCACCGCGCGCGTGGTGCCGGGCACGGGACGGGTGGACGGAGCCACGAACAGGTGCAGACCGGCGTCCCCGTCGCGCACGGGCCACACCGCGGCGAGCGGGCTGCGGGCGGGGTCGTAGGTCTCGAGCAGGGCCAGGGGTTCACCGTTCTCGCTCACGAGCCACGCGTCCTCACCGGGGGCCTCGGCCATCCGGCGGTACTCGCGCGCAACGTCTTCCGGGGACGCGCCCACGAGCTCCCACGCGTGGGCGCGCGGGGCGCTGAGCCACGCGTGGAGCAGCGGCAGATCGGCGTCCACGTCCACGGGCCGCAGCGAGAACGAGCGGCCCTGCGCTCGGAGGCTTACAGCGCCGTCGTGCCACTGGGAGGGGTCCACCCGGGGCACGGAGGCGGCCTGCGGGATCATCCCGAAGCTCTGGAACGTGGTGTGCGCCTCGGTGGCGTAGGGGGTGCGTCCGGTGACGTGCGCCAGGACGTGGGCGTTGCGCAGCGCGCCCATGCCCAGATCCGGTGCGGTGAGGGCATGGGTGTGCTCCCCGTGGTTGAGCACGTGCACGGTGCCGTCCGCACTCGCCCGGTGGTGGCGCTCGGGGCTCAGCCGCCCCGCCGAGTCCAGGGTGAGCTGCTCGCGGACCGGCTCGAGCCAGTCCAGGGCCGCCGGGCGATAGCCGGTGGCGGCGACCACGGCGTCCGTGACCGTCTCGCGCACCCGGTGGTTCTCCGTGTGGCGCCACTGCAGCACCGTGCGCCCGGCCTCGTGCCACGCACCGGTCAGCTCGGTGGCCGCCACGAGACGGACCGGAGCCGCGTGGGCGTCCCCGCGGCGCACGTAGAGCGCCTCGTGGATCGCGTCCACCGTGTCGTCCGAGATCCCGCGGTGCAGCTGCGGCTGGGACGCGTTGAGCCGGTCCCGCTCCGCCTCCGGCAGGGACCGGAAGTGGTCCAGGTAGTCCGGGGAGGTCAGCTCCAGGGAGAGCTTGGAGTACTCCATGGGGTAGAAGCGCGGCGAGCGTGTGATCCAGTCCACCGCGGGACCGTCCGGGGCAGTGACCAGGTCCAGGAACACCTCGGCCGCGGACTGCCCCGAGCCCACCACGCTCACGTGCTCCCGGCTCACGAGGTCCTCGCGCCGCGTGAGGTACTCACCCGCGTGCACCGTGGCCCCGGAGACCTCCGAGAGCTGCGCGGGCAGCTGCGCGACGGTGCCGGTGCCCACCACCAGGTGGCGGGCCCACCACACGTGGCGCTCGCCGTGCGCGTCGACCTCCACGCACCACGGGCCCTCACCGGCGGGCCGGGTGACCCCCACGACCCGGTGGCCCCAGTGCACCCCGCGCACGCGCTCGGCGGCCCAGCGGCAGTACGCGTTGTAGTCCCGCCGCAACGGGTAGAAGGATTCCCGCACGTAGAACGGGTAGAGCTGGCCCGTCTCCTTGAGCCACTGCAGGAACGAGAACCGGGACGTGGGGTCCGCCATGGTCACGAGGTCCGCCAGGAACGGCACCTGCAGGGTGGCGTCCTCGAAGAGTAGCCCGGGGTGCCAGTCGAAGCCGTCCGCGGCGTCCAGGAAGGCGGCGCGCACGTCCGTCAGGGGGTCGGCGAGACACGCCAGACCCAGGCCGAAGGGGCCCACACCCACGCACAGCAGGTCCAGGGGGTCCTCCGGCGTGCCGCGGTCCAGGGTGCTGCGGTCCGGAGCGGCGTGGGCCGCGCGGGATGGCGCGGCGTCGTCGGTCGGGAACGGGGCGGATTCACGGGGGGTCATGCGACAGCCTTTCCGGTGTGCTCGCGGGTGGTCAGGTGCAGGGCGGTGGTGTGGACCAGGCCCAGGACCTCGCGGACGTCCTCCACGGTGGTCTGCGGGTTGAGCAGCGTGAGCTTGAGGCACGGGCGCCCGGCGATCTCCGTCTCGGCCACGGTGGCCTGCCCGGAGTCCCACACGGCGCGGCGGACCGCCCGCACCCACGGGTCCGGGCGGGGATCGGCGCAGTCCTGCGGGGGCAGCCAGCGGAACAGCACCGTGCTCAGGCTCGGATCGCACACGAGCTCGAAGCGCGGGTCCTCGCGCAGCTCCTCCGCCACACGGGCCGCGAGGTCGATCACCGTGTCGAACATCTCACCGATCGCGTCCGGGCCGAGGGTGCGCAGGGTGACCCAGAGCTTGAGGGCGTCGAAGCGGCGGGTGGTCTGCAGGGAGCGGTCCACCTGGTTGGGCTCGGGGGTGTCCGCGGGATTGAGGTACGCCGCGTGGTGCGTGCAGTGGCGCAGCGTGCGCCCGTCGCGCACCACCACGGCGGAGCACGCGACCGGCTGGAACCACGTCTTGTGGAAGTCCACGGTCACGGAGTCGGCCCGCTCGATGCCGTCCAGCATGGACCGGTGGGCGGGGGAGACCAGCAGGCCACCCCCGTAGGCGGCGTCCACGTGCAGCCAGATCCCGCGCTCACCGCACACCCGTCCGATCTGCTCCAGGGGGTCCACCACCCCTCGGTCCGTGGTCCCGGCGGTCGCCACCACGGCCATGGGCTCCAGGGACTGGGAGTCCAGGTCCGCGAGCACCCGTTCCAGGGCGGGCACGGACAGGGCACCCCGGGAGTCCACCGGCACGGGGATCACGCAGTCGTCGTCGAGGCCCAGGATGCGGGCGGCGGTGACCACGGAGAAGTGGCCCTCCGCGCCGGCCAGGATGCGCAGCCGGGCGGCCCGCACAGGCCGGGGTGGGGCGCCCGGGGTCTGGGCGGAGCGTTCGAGGCACTCGTCCCGGGCCAGCATCAGGGCCTGCAGGTTGGAGGTGGTGCCGCCCGGGGTGAACATCCCGTCTGCGGCGTCCGGGAAGCCGATGCGCCCGGCGGTCCACGCGAGCAGCGAGCGCTCCATCGCGGTGGCCGCCGTGGACTGGTCCCACGTGTCCAGGGACACGTTGACCGCCGCGGCCAGGGTCTCGGCGGCCACCGCGGGCACGGCCACGGGGCAGTTGAGGTGGGCGAGCGTGCGCGGGTGGTGGAACCACACGGCGTGGCGCAGCCAGGTGGAGTCCAGCTCGTCGAGCGTCGCGTCGAAGTCGCCCAGTGGCGCGTCGAGGTCGATACGGGACACGGCGCCCGTGAGGTCCTCGTGGACCGAGGGCTCGTGGGGCTGACGTGCGGCGGCCATACGGGCCGCCCCGGCGGCGGACGCCGCGGTGACGTCCCTCACGAGGTCGGTCACGGTGTCCTGGTGCAGCAGGGAAGAGCTCATGGAGCGGTGATCGCTTTCCGTTGGAGACACGCGGAGAAGGCAATAGGATACGAATCGGTATCTTATTGGCCGAGAGGTTAGGCTAACCTAAGCACCTGACATCGCGGAACCACGTGTGATGCACCCCGCGATCCAGCAGACCACCGAGGAGAGACTCCCATGCCCCACTGGGAACGACTGGCCGTCCGCGCCCTGGGAGCATCCGAGACGGTGCTCACCGTGGTGGGCCGCGAGCCGGTGAGCGAGACCTACACCCGGATCACCGTGCGTGACGAGGGCTTCCTGGCCCGGCACACGCCGTTCCCCACCCTGTGGCTGCGGCTGTGGTTCACGTCCGGGGGCAAGGACCACCAGCGGGCGTTCACGGTGACCAACCCGCGCCCCGAGCAGGGTCTGTTCGACCTCGAGTTCGCCCTGCACGAGGGAGCGGCGTCCGACTGGGCGCGCACGTGCGAGCCCGGTGACAGCATCCGGGCGTCCCTGCTGGGCAGCACCCCGCCGTGGCAGCCCAAGCGCAGCCCTCGCCACGCCTCCGGGGACGCTCCCGCGCCGGTGCTGGGCTCGGACTTCCCGGGGCGCACCGTAATCGTGGCCGACCCCGCGAGCCTGCCCGCGATGAATGCGATGCTGCCCGAGCTGAGCTCCCAGGACGTGGAGGTCTGGTTCGGCTACCGCAACGCGGCGGACGAGTCCCTGCCGGTCGCGGCGTGCGCTCACCACACCGTGCGCCGCGTGCCCCACCGCGGCGAGCACGCCAGCATGGCGGACGCCGTGCTCGCGGACTGGGACTCCCGCCGGCCCACCGAGTCGGACCGGTTCTGGATCGCCGTGGAGGCGCAGGAGAACCGTCGGCTCAGCTCCACCCTGCGGACCCGCTACGGCGTCCCGCGCACGAACATCGACGCCACGGCGTACTGGAGGAACGCATGAGCACCGTCACCGCGGTGGAACCCACGGAGGTCCCCGCCCGCGCCACCCGCCCGTTCTGGGTGCTGCTGTGGGCGCTGTACACCACGCAGTTCATCGGGGCCTCGTTCCTCTCGACCGGGCTCGTGGGCATCCTGCGGGACGGCGGGACGGACCTCGGGACCCTGGGGATGCTGCAGCTGCTGGCCCTCGTGTGGCCCCTGAAGTTCCTGTGGGCCCCGTTGCTGGACCGCTGGTCCCCGGCGCGCACCACCGGCCACTACCGCTCCTGGCTGCTGGTGCTGCAGCCCCTGATGGTGCTGTCCCTGCTGGCCATGGCCCTGATCTCGGACCCGCAGGACGGGCTGTGGGCCGTGATCCTGCTGGCCGCGGCGTTCGTGATGTTCTCCGCGACGCAGGACATCGCCGCGGACGCGCTGTCCGTGCGCGGGCTGCAGTCCCACGAGCACGACCTCGGCGCGGGCGTGCAGGTGGGCGCGAGCTACATCGGCACCGTGGTCGGGGGCGGTCTGGCGCTGCTGGTCTACGACGCGTGGGGCTGGCGCGCCGCCGTGCTGCTGCTCGCCCTGTGCACGGCCGTGGCCATGGTGCCGGTGCTGCGCCACCGGGAGGCCGAGCGCACGGCCGCCGAGCCCGCGATCGGCAGGCTCTCGGCCATGTTCGGCGTGCTCTCGGTGCCCGGCGCCAAGCGGTGGGCCCTGGTGGGTGTGCCGCTCGTGACCCTGGGCTCCGCGGCGGTGTGGTCGCTCGTGACCCCCGCCCTCGTGGACGCGGGCTGGTCCCTGGCCTTCATCGGCACCGTGACCTCCGTAATCGCTGCGGCCCCGGCCCTCGCGGCGGCGCTGCTGGGCGGGCGGCTCTGCAGCCGCCACGGCCGCGGCGTCACGCTGCTGCTCGGCGGAGCGGTCCAGCTCGCGGGGGCGCTGTGCTTCGTGCCCGTGATGTGGGACGGGATCGCGCTGCCCCACGGCGCGGAGGTGCTGCTGGGGATCTTCGGCGCGTGCTGCGTGCTCGCGGGCTACACGATCATGAACACGGGCATGTACGCCGTGAACCTGGACCTGGCGCGGCCCGGCCACGCCGGCGCGGACTTCACGCTGCTGAGCTCCATCGCCATGCTGGGCGGCACGATCGGCGCCTCGGCGGGACTCTCGGTCGCGGGTGCGGCCGGCTACGGCACGGCCCTCGTAGCGGGTCTGCTCGCCGCGGCCGCCGGCGTGCTCGTGTGCCGCTCGCACCCGCTGCTCGCCCGCGCGCACTGACCGGTTGCGTTCCGGCGTCGACGCCGCGGGCAGTGCTGCACGCGGTCACGACGCCGCTCGCGGGCGTCCCCGGGCGACGCGCCCTCGCGCGGGGGACCGCTGGGCCGCCAGGTCACGGGACCGCCCCGGGAGCGGCCGCACCAATGCTCCCCCCGCGAGCCGGCGGCACGCGCTGTCACACGTCGCCCGGGTCGGGTGGCACACAGGACGACGACGCCGCAGGGGCGGCCCCGCGGCGTCGTCGTCCTCCGAGCGGAACCGCTCAGTGGAACTCGGGCAGGCGCATCATGCCCTCCTGCACCGTGGTGGCGATCATGGTGCCGTCCCGGGTGAACATCTTGCCGATCGACAGCCCGCGCGCCGAGGACGCGCTCGGGGAGGTCTGGGTGTAGAGGATCCACTCGTCCGCGCGGGCGTAGCGGTGCCACCACATCGCATGGTCCAGGGAGGCCACGTTCATGCCGCGCTCGCCCCAGGACCGGCCGTGACGGCGCAGGATGGGCTCCATCATCGTGTAGTCGGACACGTACGCGAGGGCCGCGCGGTGGATCGCAGGGTCGTCCGGCAGCGGTGCGAGCGCTTTGACCCACACCGCGTTGTAGGAGTCGTGCGGGCCCTGCCACGGCAGGAACAGCGGCTCGGTGATGTAGCGCATGTCGAACGGGCGCTCGAAGGCCTGGGCACGCGCCTCGGGGATGTTCAGGGCGCCGAAGGTCTCCCGCAGGGAGGGCAGGGACTCGGGGTCCGGCACGTCCTGCGGCATCTCGTCCTGGTGCTCGAGCCCCTGGGCGGGCTCCTGGAAGGACGCGATCATCGACAGGATGGTCTTGCCCTCCTGGTAGGCGTGGATCCGGCGCGCGGAGAAGGACCGGCCGTCGCGCACGCGCTCCACCCCGAACGTGATGGGCAGCTCGATGTCCCCGCCGCGCAGGAAGTAGGCGTGCAGCGAGTGGATCGCGCGGTCCGGGTCCACGGTGCGCATCGCGGCCATCGAGGCCTGTGCGAGCACCTGCCCGCCGTAGACGCGGGCGCGGGGGGTGGTGATGGTGCGGCCCACGAAGATGTCCTCCGTGGTGCGTGCGCCGCCGCCGTCGGCCAGATCGAGCATCCGGATGAGGGCGTCCACGGGGTCTTGCGTCGGGTCCAGAGTCATGGACCCACTCTAAACCGGCGGGTGGATGTGGTGTGATGGAACCATGACTTCCCTCAACGTCCCCGTGCAGATGCGATTCTTCGACCAGGACCAGTACGGGCACATCAACAACGTGACCATGCTGCGCTACTTCGAGGACGCCCGTGTGCGGCTCACCGCCTCGCCCATCGCGAAGGACCCGGACCACGGTGTCCCGGAGGACACCACGTTCCGCGAGTCCGTGGGGGAGCTGCGCACCGTGGTGGCCCACCAGAGCGTCGACTACAAGGAGCAGCTGTTCTTCCGCATGGACCCGGTGTTCGTGCGCACGTGGATCTCGCGCATCGGGGGCTCCTCGTTCACCATCTCCTACCGCCTGCAGGAGGAGGATGGCTCCCACGTGTACGCGGAGGGGGAGTCCGTGATTGTGGTGATGGACCCGGACACCGGCCGCAGCGTCAAGCTCTCGGAGGACCACCGCGCGCTGCTGGGTTCCCTGGAGGACGACGTCAAGTACTCCCACGCGCAGTGAGCACCCCTCAAGATCCCGCCGCCGCGGGCTTCACCCTGCTCGACCGCCAGGACGCTGCGGACCTGGCCACCTACGTGAGCCGCGCCCGTTCCGTGGACCCCCAGGCCGCGGTGCGGCTGCAGGGCCTGGACCGCGTGCTCGCCGCGTGGGTCTCCGTGATCCACCCCGCGGGCCTGCTGGACACCGCCCCCGTGGTGCTGGGGCTGCGCACCATGGGGCTCGCGCAGTCCTGCGACCTGGACCTCACGGTGGCGGCCTCCGCGATCACCGACCGGCTCGCGCGCGTCGCGGCGGAGCCCGAGCCCGCGCAGCCCTCGCCCGTGTTCCTGAGCGCACCCCCGCAGCAGGTCTCGGCCGCGTGGGCGGGGATCGTGGCGCCGCGCACCGGGTGGAGTGCCGCGGGCACGGTGGCCTCCCACCGCGTGCACGAGGTCGCCCGCCGGGGCGTCCAGGCGGTCGCGGACACCGTGCCCCCGGACGCAGGAGCCCCCGTGGTGCAGAAGGTGCGGTCGCGGGTGTGGGGCGCGTCCTCGGACTGGGGGCCGCTGGACGGTCCCGAGATCCCGGACGGCGCCGCCTTCGCCCTCGACGTGCTGGGCTTCATCCCGTCCGCGGAGCCGACCGTGCGGGTGGCCGTGGAGCAGACCGGGCAGTGGGCCCGGCTGAGCACGGGCGCGGGCCACGTGCTCGTCAAACTGCCCCGCTGAGCCGCCGCCGGTCCCCCGGACGCCGTGGTTCTGCCGCTCCTGCGTCGGGGCGGCCGCGGTGCCAGCCCGAGAGCGCTGCCCAGGGCATCTCAGCCCGGACGGTTCACCATGGCGTGGGCCGCGCGGTCGAAGTAGTCCCACATGATCCCGTCGTGCAGCGGGGACAGCTCGAGGGTGTCCATGGCCGCGCGCATGTGCGCCAGCCAGGTCTCGCGCGCCCACGTGTCCACGGGGAAGGGGGCGTGGCGCATCCGCAGCCGCGGGTGACCCCGCTGCTCCGAGTACGTGGTGGGCCCGCCCCAGTACTGCTCCAGGAACATCCGCAGCCGCTCCTCGGCCGGGCCGAGGTCCTGCTCCGGGTACAGGGCCTTGAAGTCCGGGTCCTCGGCCACGCGCGCGTAGAACTCCCGGGTGAGTTTCTCGAACGTCGCGTGCCCGCCCACCTGGGCGTAGAAAGAGTCCGACGACGCCGCCTCGGCCGCCTCGCGCGCATCGCCCACCTGCTGGGGCGGCTGGGTCACGGGCGGGCCCGCGGAGCGCGAGCCCACTGCGCCGAGGGTGAACGCGCGCCGCCCCGCCGGGGCGGCGGCGGCGTCCGAGAACGCTCCGGGACTGACGGGCTCCTGCTCCCGGCCATGTGCCGCGCCCGCGTCCCCGCGGGGTGCGGAGGGCGCGGCACCGGGGAGCGGGGAGTCCGGTGCGGGGGCCGCACCGGACTCGGAGCCGTGCTCCGCGGCGACCGGCCCGCGGGGGTCCCGGTGGTCTCCGCCGCCGGTGGGATCGGCCGTCATCGGCCGGAGCCGCCGGTCGTGCCGGTGGCCGCGGCGTCGACCTGCTGGGCGCGCACGGCCCGGCGCGCGGCGTCCTGGCGCTCCAGCACGATGCGCCGCAGCCCGCTCAGGGCCGGGTCGAGGGAGTCCAGGAAGCGCTGGGCGTCGTCCACGGTCTGCTGCGTGGCGTGGCGCGGGAAGAGCCCCACGGCCACCTGCTGGGCGAGCTCGTGGGTGCGTTCCCGCCACACCCCCGTGACTTCCGCGAAGTAGCGGGCGGCGTAGGGGGCGAGCAGGGCGTCGTCGTGGACCCGGAAGAACCCCGCGATGGCGGCCTGCTGCTGGGAGTTGGGCAGGGCGCCCTGCTCGACCACGAGCTGCCAGGTCTGCGCCTTGGCCTCGGGGGTGGGCACCGCGGCGCGGGCGGTGGCCGCGGCGATCGCACCCGTCTCGGTGTTGTCTTCGCGCAGAGCCGCCTCGATCTCCTCGGTGCCCGCACGGCCCGCGGCCACGAGTGCGGTGAGCACGGACCAGCGGGTGTCGGTGTCCAGCTCCACGCCCTGCGGGACGCCCTCGCCCCGGGCGAAGCCGGCCACGCGGTCGAACTGCTCCTGCGTGCAGGCCCGGCGCAGGAACGCCCGGAAGAACTGCCACTGGTGGTCGGAGCCGGCCTCCGCGGCGGCCGTGAGGTCCCACAGCTGCGCCGCGGCCCGCGCGCGCACCTCGTCCGCATGCTCGGGCGCGAGGTAGCGGTCCAGGGCCACGTCCAGCTGGCGCAGCTGCACCTGCACGGCCGTGGAGTCCGTCTCGTGGCCCACGTTGGAGAGCACGAGGTCCACGTAGTCGCTCGCGGGGCTCACGCCGTCGTGCACGGAGTCCCACGCCGCGGCCCACACGAGCGAGCGGGGCAGGGACTCCTCGAAGTCCCCGAGGTGGGTGGTGGCCGTGGCCAGGGAGCACTCGTCCAGGCGGATCTTGGCGTAGGCGAGGTCGTCGTCGTTGAGCAGCACCAGGTCCGGGCGTTCGCGGCCCACGAGCTGCGGGACGTCGGTGAACTCGCCGTCCACGTCCAGCTCCACGCGGAACGTGCGGCTCAGCAGCCCGGTGTCCTCGCGGTGGTCGTAGAAGCCCACGGCCACGCGGTGGGGCCGCAGGGTGGGGTGGCCCTCCTGGCCCAGCTGCTCGATGCGGAAGGACGTGATGACGCCGTCGTCGTCGGCCTCGACCCGCGGCACCAGGGTGTTCACGCCCGCGGTCTCGAGCCAGCGTGCGGACCAGTCGGTGAGGTCGCGCCCGCTGGCCGCCTCGAGCTCGACCATGAGGTCCGAGAGCTCCGTGTTGGACCACGCGTGCTTGCCGAAGTAGCGGTTGAGCCCCGCCATGAACTCATCCTGGCCCACCCAGGCCACGAGCTGCTTGAGCACCGAGGCGCCCTTGGCGTAGGTGATGCCGTCGAAGTTCACGAGCACCGCCTCGAGGTCCGGGATCTCGGCCTTGATGGGGTGGGTGGTGGGCAGCTGGTCCTGCTCGTAGCCCCAGGACTTCTCCCCGGCCGCGAACGTGGTCCACGCGTTGGTGTACCGGGTGTTCTGCGCGCACGCCAGGGTGGACATGTACTCGGCGAAGGACTCGTTGAGCCACAGGTCGTTCCACCAGCGCATGGTCACGAGGTCCCCGAACCACATGTGCGCCAGCTCGTGCAGCACGGTGATCGCGCGGCGCTCCACGCGGGCCTGCGCCGGCTTGGAGCGGAAGATGTAGGACTCCACGAACGTCACCGCGCCCGCGTTCTCCATGGCGCCGGCGTTGAACTGCGGCACGAAGAGCTGGTCGTACTTCTCGAAGGGGTAGGGCACCCCGAACTGGGACTCGAAGAACTCGAAGCCCTGCTTGGTGACCTCGAACATCTCCTCGGCGTCCACGTACTCGAACAGGGAGCGGCGGGCGAACAGGCCCAGCTCGATGGTGCGCCCGTCCGAGGAGACCAGGCTGTCGTGGGTGCTCACGTACGGGCCCGCGATCAGCGCGGTCACGTAGCAGGACATCACCGGGGTGGGGGAGAAGTCCCAGCGGGCCACGCCGTCGGACACGGCCACCGGCTCGGGGCTCGGCTGGTTGGACACCACCGCCCAGTCGGCGGGGGCGGTCACGGAGAACTGGAACGTGGCCTTCAGGTCCGGCTGCTCGAACACCGGGAACATCCGCCGGGTGTCCGCGACCTCGAACTGCGAGTAGAGGTACACCTGCCCGTCCGCGGGGTCCACGAAGCGGTGCAGGCCCTCGCCCGTGTTCATGTAGCGCATGGTGGACTCGACCACCAGCTCGTTGCGCTGCGCGAGGCCCGGCAGCTGGATCCGCTCACCGTCGCTGACCTCGGCGGGGTCCAGGGACGCGCCGTTGAGGGTCACGGACTCCACCGAGGCCGTGATGGCGTCGATGAACGAGCTGCTGCCCGGGGTGGCGGTGAAGTCCACCGTGGTGTGCACGCGGAAGGTCTCCGGATCCCCGGTGAGCTCCAGTGCCACCCGATAGGACTCGACCGCCAGGGTCTGCGCGCGTTCTGCGGCCTCCGCACGGGTCAGGTTGGTTCCGGGCACGACGGCGTTCCTCTCCTCGACGACAAGTCCATGCGCGCGCGGCGCATTCGGCCATTATTGCAGTCGCCACACTCCGCGCGGGGACCACACCGCCGTGCGTCCCCGCACGGCCGTCTGTGTGGCGGGAGATCACCGTGCGGGCGTGTCGTCCCGGCCCGCGGGTGCCCCGCGCACCCGGCCCGGCGATACAGTGGGCTCTCGTACCTCGACCCCGCGGCCGCGTACGGCCGCAACCCCGACCAGGAGCTGCTGACACCATGCGCGTGCACATCGCCACTGACCACGCCGGCCTCGACCTCTCCCACCACCTCATGCAGAAGCTCACCGAGCACGGGTACGAGATGATCGACCACGGACCGCAGGAGTACGACCCGGCGGACGACTACCCTGCGTTCTGCATCAGCGCCGCCCTGGGCGTGCGGGAGGACCGCGCGAACGGCCTCGACTCGCTGGGCATCGTGCTGGGCGGCTCCGGCAACGGCGAGCAGATGGCCGCCAACAAGGTGGAGGGCATTCGTGCCGCCCTCGTGTGGAACCAGGACACCGCCAAGCTCGCGCGCGAGCACAACGACGCCCAGGTCATGGCCATCGGCGGGCGGCAGCACGAGACGGACGAGGCCCTGCAGCTCGCCCTGACCTTCCTGGCCGAGCCGTTCTCCGGGGACGAGCGCCACGTGCGCCGCATCGCCCAGCTGGGCGAGTACGAGCGCACCGGGGATGTCGCGGGCAGGTTGTCCGCGATCACGCCCCGCCCCTTCACGGCGAACTGAGCGGGGCCCGCACCCGTGCCCGAGGGCCACTCCGTCCACCGTCTCGCGCGCCAGCTCGCGGACCTCTTCGAGGGCCAGCAGCTGGGCGTCTCCAGCCCGCAGGGCCGCTTCGCCGCCGGTGCCGCGCTGCTGGACGGGCGCGTGCTGACGCGCTCGCGGGCCCACGGCAAGCACCTCTACCTGGACTTCACCGCCCCGGGGGACTCCTCGGACGTGCTCGTGCTGCGGTCGCACCTGGGGATCTACGGCGCGTGGAGCTTCGCGGGGGACGAGACGTTCGCGGCGGCGTCGTCGATCGGTGCCCCGCGGCGGTTGGGGGAGCGCGAGTCCGGTTCCGCCGCGGCGGCTGTGGCCTACGACGACGCCGGGCGGGTGGTCCCCGAGGCGCCCGTGGGTGCCGTGCGGGTCCGGCTCGCGGGCGAGCACGGGTGGGCGGACCTGCGCGGCCCCACACTGTGCGTGGCCGAGAGCCCCGAGGAGGCCGCCGCGGCGGCGGCGAAGCTCGGTCCGGACCCGCTGGACCCGCAGGCCGACCCCGAGCCGTTCCTGGCGGCGGCGGGGAAGTCCCGGCGGCCCATCGGCGTGCTGCTTATGGAGCAGCACGTGGTGGCGGGGATCGGCAACATCTTCCGCGCCGAGTCCCTCTTCCGCCGCGGAGTGGACCCCATGGCCCCCGGAACCTCGCTCACGCGCGAGGACCTGCTGGAGCTGTGGGAGGAGAACGTGGCGCTCATGGCCGTGGGCGTCCGGGTGGGCAGGATCATCACCACGGATCCTGAGGACCGTCCGGGCGTCCCGGACACCGAGGCGTGGCCCGAGCACGCCAACTACGTCTACCACCGCCACGGGCAGCCGTGCCTGCGGTGCGGGGCCACCGTGCTGAAGACGGACCTCAACGGCCGCGGGCTGTACTGGTGCCCGAGCTGCCAGGCGTGAGTGCGGGAAAGACCGCGGGTCTGTGAAGGTCGGCGGGCTCCGCGCGGTGACCGTGCGGCGTCGTTGTCCGCGAGGTGCGGAGGCCGCCGGTCGGTCGTGGGATGGGAGGTCCGCGGGAGGCGACCGGGGGAGCCGACCGGGGCGGAGCCCGGGGCCACCTGGACGGTTCCGCAGGGCGCAGCCGGGACCCGGGGCGTGGAGCGACCTGCCGTCCAGTGGATGTGGCCCCGGAACGCAAGAACCCCGCAGCACTGCATGCTGCGGGGTTCTTGCGTGTTCTCGAGGGGGCGACGGGAATCGAACCCGCGTAGCCAGTTTGGAAGACTGGGGCTCTACCATTGAGCTACGCCCCCGGGGACGTGAAAAGAGTACACGAGGCCCCCGGTGCCTTCCACTCGCGCGGCGTCCCGGGCCCCGAATTCCGGGCGCGGGCCCGCGACACGATAGAGTGGAGCGTTGTCGGCCTGCCCGGTGCGGTCCGACGCCCTTTCCTCCCGCGCTCGCGCGGGACCCGCGGCCCGCCCGGCGAGCACGCGAGCACGGGGTGTAGCGCAGTGGCTAGCGCGCCTGCTTTGGGAGCAGGAGATCGCAGGTTCGAGTCCTGTCACCCCGACGTCTGGGCACTGCGGCACCCGTGCCGCAGTGCCCGTCGACCCACCGGACCGACCCCGGTCCGTTGCCGTAAGCACCCAACGACCCCAGGAGTACAGCGGAAGTGAAGAGCGCCGTCGAGAAACTCAATCCCACCGAGGCGAAGATCACGATTGACATCGCGTACACGGATCTGAAGCCCTTCGTGCAGGAGACCTACAAGGAGCTGGCCAACCAGATCCAGATCCCCGGCTTCCGCAAGGGCAAGGTTCCCTCCAAGCTCATCGACCAGCGCGTGGGCTTCGACTTCGTGGTGGAGAACGCCCTCAACGAGGGGCTCAACGCCTTCTACCAGCAGGCGCTCACCGAGAACGAGCTGACCCCGCTGTCCCAGCCCCAGGTGGAGGTGCTCTCCAAGCCCGAGGAGAACGACCGCGAGGCCGACACCAAGGTGGAGATCTCCGTGGCCATCCGCCCCGAGATCGAGCTGCCCGACTACAAGGGCCTGGAGATCCAGGTGGAGGCCCGTGAGGCCACCGCCGAGGACGAGCAGAAGGCACTGGACGAGCTGCGCGCCCGCTTCGGCACCCTCAAGACCGTGGACCGCCCCGCCGCCGAGGGTGACCACGTGACCCTGGACCTGCAGGCCCTGGTGGACGGCGAGGAGGTCGACGCCGCCAACGACCTCTCCTACGAGGTGGGCTCCGGCACCATGCTCGAGGGCATCGACGAGGCCGTGACCGGTCTCTCCGCGGGCGAGGACGCCACGTTCGAGACCACCCTGGCCGGCGGCGAGCACTCCGGTGCCGAGGCCACCGTCAAGGTCAAGGTCACCGCGGTCAAGGAGCGCGAGCTGCCCGAGGCCGACGACGAGTTCGCCCAGCTGGCCTCCGAGTTCGACACCATTGCCGAGCTCAAGGAGGACCTCAAGAAGCAGGCCGCCGAGTCCGCCGTGGTGGAGCAGGGCATCGAGGCCCGGGACAAGGTCCTCGACAAGCTCGTGGAGCTCATCGAGGTCCCCGTGCCCGAGAAGGTCATCGAGGACCAGCTCGCCCAGCACTTCGACTCCGAGCAGGCCCAGGCCTCCGCGGAGCCGGGCCACGACACCGAGGAGCACCGCGCCGAGGTCCGCCAGAACGCGGAGAACGCTTTCCGCAACGAGATCATCCTGGACGCCGTGGCCGAGGCCGAAGAGGTCGGCGTGGAGCAGTCCGAGCTGATCGACTACATCATCAACATGTCCCAGCAGTACGGCATGGACCCAAACCAGTTCGCGCAGATGCTCGACGGTTCCGGCCAGGCCGGGATGATGGTGGGCGAGGTCCGCCGCCGCAAGGCCCTGGCCAAGGTCCTGGAGACCGCCACGGTCACCGACTCCAACGGCGAGACCGTGGACCTGTCCAGCTTCGTGGGCACCGGCGACGACGCCGAGACCGACGAGGTCGAGACCGAGGCCTCCGCGACCGAGTGAGCCCCGGCGCCGCACCCCGTGCGGACGCCGTCGCCGACGCCGCGACCACACCCCTCACGGGGCGGTGGTCGCGGCGTTTCGCTGTCCGCGTGCCACCATGCGCCGCGAGCGAACAGGGCGCACCACCGGACGCGTGCGCGGGGGTCGGCCACTACGCTTCTGAGACAGCAAGTGTTCATGGGTTGCCGGTGCGCCACCGGAACCCGTCCAGCAGAAAGAGGGCATTCATGACCTCCACTCCCATTCAGCCGTACGGTGCCGCACCGGCCACTCCGCGTATGGAGGACATGGCGCCGGGTGGTCAGGACGACTACGTCTACAACCGACTGCTCAAGGAGCGCATCATCTGGCTGGGCTCCGAGGTGCGCGACACCAACGCCAACCTCATCTGCTCGCAGATGCTGCTGCTCTCCGCCGAGGACCCCGAGGCGGACATCTTCCTGTACATCAACTCCCCGGGCGGCTCCGTGACCGCGGGCATGGCCATCTACGACACCATGCAGCTGATTCCCAACGACGTGGTGACCGTGGCCACCGGCCTGGCCGCGTCCATGGGTCAGTTCCTGCTCTCCTCCGGGGCCAAGGGCAAGCGCTACGCGACCCCCAACGCCCGGATCCTGATGCACCAGCCCTCGGGCGGGATGGGCGGCACGGCCTCGGACATCCGCGTGCAGGCCGAGCTGATCCTCTCCATGAAACAGCGCCTCGCGGAGCTCACCGCGGAGCAGACCGGGCAGACGCTCGAGACCATCCTGCGCGACAACGACCGCGACAACTGGTTCGACGCCCAGCGCGCCCTGGAGTACGGCTTCTTCGACCACATCGCGCAGTCCGCGAGCAACGTGACCGGTGGCGGCGGCACCATGAAGGACGCCCAGTAGCGGCGTGCGCCCCACCACCCCACACCCACAGACTTCTCAGGACGGATCAATGAACCTCCCTCACGCCACTGCACCGCAGCTGCCCACCAGCCGCTACGTGATCCCCGACTTCGAGGAACGCACCCCGTACGGCTACCGCCGCCAGAACCCCTACACCAAGCTGTTCGAGGACCGCATCATCTTCCTGGGTGTCCAGGTGGACGACACCTCCGCTGACGACATCATGGCGCAGCTGCTGGTGCTCGAGTCCCAGGACCCGGACCGGGACATCACCATGTACATCAACTCCCCGGGTGGCTCGTTCACGGCCATGACGGCCATCTACGACACCATGCAGTACATCCGCCCGGAGATCCAGACCGTGTGCCTGGGCCAGGCAGCCTCGGCGGCCTCCGTGCTGCTGGCCGGCGGCACCCCCGGCAAGCGCCTCGCGCTGCCCAACGCGCGCGTGCTGATCCACCAGCCGGCCATGGAGGGCCAGGGCGGCGGTCAGGCCTCGGACATCGAGATCCAGGCCAACGAGATCATGCGCATGCGCACGTGGCTCGAGGAGACCATGGCACTGCACACCAACAAGAACGTGGAGGACATCAACCGCGACATCGAGCGCGACAAGATCCTCACCGCCAAGGAGGCGCAGGAGTACGGGATCATCGACCAGGTCCTGGACTCCCGCAAGATCAACAAGCCCTCCACGGTCACCCAGGCCTGAGCCGGGCGCCGGTCGACTCGACCGCGGCCACGGTGCGCACCCCGCGGTGCGCACCGTGGCCGCGTCGCGTCACGGCATGATTGGGCGAGCCGAGAGCGGCTCGCCTAGAGTGGTCCCAGCATCCGCCACGACGAACTGTGAGGCTGAACATGGCGCGCATCGGAGAGAGCGTTGACCTGCTCAAATGCTCCTTCTGCGGCAAGAGCCAGAAGCAGGTGCGCAAGCTCATCGCGGGCCCACGCGTCTACATCTGCGACGAGTGCATCGAGCTGTGCAACGAGATCATCGAGGAGGAGCTCACCGAGGTCACCGAGGCAGACCAGACGGAGCTTCCCCGCCCGAAGCAGGTCTACGACCACCTCCAGGAGTACGTGATCGGGCAGGAGCCGGCCAAGCGCTCGCTGGCCGTGGCGGTGTACAACCACTACAAGCGCATCCGCGCCGGGGTCTCGGGGCACACGCTGTCACTGGCCGGCGCGGAGGGCGACGAGGAAGCCATCGAGGTGGCCAAGTCCAACATCCTTCTGGTGGGCCCCACCGGTTCGGGCAAGACCTACCTGGCGCAGTCCCTGGCCAAGAAGTTGGACGTGCCCTTCGCGGTCGCGGATGCCACCTCCCTCACGGAAGCGGGGTACGTCGGTGAAGACGTGGAGAACATTCTTCTCAAACTCATCCAGGCCGCTGATTTCGATCTCAAGAAGGCGGAGCAGGGGATTATTTACATCGACGAGATCGACAAGATTTCTCGTAAATCGGAGAACCCCTCGATCACGCGTGATGTTTCGGGCGAAGGGGTCCAGCAGGCGCTCCTGAAGATCCTCGAGGGCACGGTGGCCTCGGTGCCCCCGCAGGGCGGCCGCAAGCACCCCCAGCAGGAGTTCCTGCACATCGACACCACCAACGTGCTGTTCATCGTGGCCGGCGCGTTCGCCGGGCTCGAGGAGATCGTGCAGCAGCGCACGGGCAAGAAGGGCATCGGCTTCGGGGCACCCATCAGGGACACCGCGGACGTGGACATCGCCGGGCAGGTCCAGCCCGAGGACCTGCTGAAGTTCGGGTTGATCCCGGAGTTCATCGGGCGGCTGCCGGTGGTGGCCACGCTGTCCAAGCTCTCGGTGGCGGACATGGTCCGGATCCTCACCGAGCCCCGCAACGCCCTGGTCAAGCAGTACCGCAAGCTGTTCCAGCTGGACGGCGTGGAGCTCACGTTCGACCCCCAAGCACTCGAGGCCATTGCCGAGCTCGCGCTGGAACGCGGCACGGGGGCCCGCGGGCTGCGCGCGATCTTGGAGGACATCCTCATGCCGGTGATGTTCGACCTGCCCGGGCGCGAGGACGTCGCGGCCGTACTCGTCACCGAGGACGCCGTGGCCAAGCTGGCGGACCCCGAGATCTTCACGCACGAGATGATCGAGGCCGAGCGGCGACGTCACAAGTCCGCGTGAGAACGCGGAGAACGCACGAAAGGATTCAGTATGTCTGAGAAGCAGCACGTCGATTTCTGGTTCGATCCCCTGTGCCCGTGGGCGTGGATGACCTCCCGCTGGATGGAGGAGGTCGTGCGCATCCGGGACGTGGACGTGGACTGGAAGATCATCTCGCTGGGCATCCTCAACGAGGACAACCCCGATAACCACCACCACGGCCACGACGAGTCCATGTGGCTCGTGCGCGTGATCCAGGCTGCGGCCGAGCAGCACGGCGGCGAGTACTACAAGAAGCTCTACGACGCCATGGGCTCCCGTCGTCACCCCGGTGGCATGCAGGACCTCGAGGCGATCATCACCGAGTCCCTCGCGGAGGTCGGTCTGCCGGCAGACCTCGCCGCGGCCAAGAACTCCACCGAGTACGACGACGCCATCCGGGCGTCCACGGACGAGGCCCGTGCCGTGGCGGGTCAGGACATCGGCACCCCGTGCATCGCCGTGAACGGCGTGGGCTTCTTCGGTCCCGTGTTCACCCCGGCGCCCAAGGGCGAGGAGGCCGGCAAGGTCTGGGACGGCGCCCTGGCGCTGGCGTCCTACCCCGGCTTCTACGAGCTCAAGCGTGGGCGCGAGAAGGGCCCGGACTTCAGCTGAGTCCACCTCTGCACCGCGTGTGAAGGACCCCGCCCCGGCGGCCGGCAACGGCCTCCGGGGCGGGGCCCTTGGCGTTGCCAGCCCGGGCATCCGACGGCCCCGGCCGACAGAGTTCCTCGCAGGCCCCACCGCGCGAGGCGGGTGCGTCCGGGACCTCCCTGTGGGCCGTCCCGTCAGCGCCCGG
The DNA here is from genome assembly GCF_000010285.1 of Kocuria rhizophila DC2201. Lineage (NCBI taxonomy): Bacteria > Bacillati > Actinomycetota > Actinomycetes > Micrococcales > Micrococcaceae > Kocuria > Kocuria rhizophila. The sequence continues at coordinate 1,222,364 of NC_010617.1, forward strand.
CCATGCCGTCCGCGAGCTCACTCACGGCGTCGGCGAAGCCCCGGGGCCGGGCGTTCATGACGTTGTGGGCGGCGCCGTCGAGGATGCGCTCGGGCGGGTGGCCGAGACGCCCCCGGGTGTCCTGCAGGGAACCGCCGGAGCGGGTGTCCTCGGCGCCCCAGATGATGGCGCGTGGCACGGTGATCGAGCGCATCTGGCGCTCCTCAAGGTGCAGGATGCCGCTGCGCCCCGCGCTGCCCAGCAGCGGGTGCTCCACGTCCCCCTGGGTCAGCGGGCGCATCCACTGCCGGGCCAGGTTCGCGCCGTCCGCGCCGTCGAACGCGGTGCATGCCGAGCCACAGGAACCGGCCAGACCTGCCCTGCTGAGCCACGTCCAGCGTGTGCCGATCCGGTAGAGGCTCGTGGTGTACGGCAGGCGGGCGATCTGCTCCCGCCACGCACCGTTCCCGAGGTCGAGGTCCTGGGCGTCACCGTCCGCGAAGACGACGCCGCCCACCGCCCCGGGGTACCACAGCGCGGTGCCGCCCGCCACGGCAGCACCGAGGGAGTGGCCCACGAGAACGGGCCGCTCGATCCCCAGGGTACGGATGGTTCCCACCACGAGATCGGCCTGGGACCGCAGGTCCTCGGTGTCCCCGCCGCGGGTGTAGCCGAATCCGGGGAGGTCGAACGCGTAGACGTCCCGGCCCTGCGCGGCGATCAGCGGTGCCGCGGCCCGGAAGGCGACCGTGGACTCGGCGAAACCCGGGAGCAGGACCACGGGAGCGGCGTCGTCGGACGGGCGCGGTCCGGTGGGTGCCCAGTGCTCGTAGTGCACGGCGACGTCGCCCACGTCCGTGTACGCCCCGGCGTCGGGTTCCAGGGCGTCGGGCGGGGTGGTTACGGCGTTGCCCACCACGCTGGCAACCGTGAGCAGCACGAGACCGACGACGCCGACCTGCACCGCGCGGCGCAGGATGCGGCCGGTCCGTCGCAGGAACCGGCAGTCGCCGGAACGGGGAGGCGCGGAGGGCAGAGTCACCCGTTCATCATCACCCACGGGGGCTGGAAAACGTACTGCGGCGGCGCTACTTGGCCCTGCTGAGCACCGGCAGTTCTTCCACGTCCAGTGGTGCGGGAATCACTTCACCTCGACAGTGCTCTCCAGCGTCGAGTTGCCCAGGTAGTGGCCGACGGTCGCCAAGTGGGTTTCCGCGGCGGCGGACTCGTCGGGTGACTGGATCACGGCGCAGACCCCGCCGTGGGACATCTCTGCCAGAGACGCGGCTTCGTACTCCTTGTAGTCGGCGTTGCCGCTGAGGGCTCCCACGCCACTCTCCGACACCGCGTACTGGAACGGTCGCCAATGGTGCCCGTTCGCGGTGGCTCCCGTCTCTTTCAGCTGCTCCTCGGCGGCGGCGTCGGAGCACAGCGCGCCCCAGGCACCCTTCAGCTGCGCAGGCATTGCGGCGTTGAGGTCCTTCTGCGCGTTGGGGCTGAAGATCCGGAAGTTGATGTCATTGCCCTTCAACGTGGTCCCGTTGAGGTCGGCCAGTTTGTCGTTGCTGCCCACGGCCTCGCTGGGCTCGGGGGCTCCCGTGGCCTTGTCGGTCTCGGCAGAGGTCTCGGACGGCGCGAGCGACGTCGTCCCGTTGACGGTGGCGTGCGTGACGTCGTGCGGGTAGTCGTGGTCCGAGGCGAGCACCACCGTCTTCTTTTGTCCCGCGACCACCTCGTACTCGTCGCTGGAGAACGCGTTGTGCACTTCGATGACCCGGTTCTCGGCGTCACCGCTCTCGCTCTCGGCGGCGTCGTAGTCGTTGAGGTAGTCGCCGACCATCGTGTATTCGACGAGCTCGCCCTCGGGAGTGGTGAAGGAGGCGCTGCTGGCACTGACCGGTTGCGTGCCGTGGATGTTGTCCACTGTCACGGCGAGGAAGTGCAGGGGCGTCTCCGACTTCTTCATGAGCGTGCGTGCTTCCTCGACCCCGGCCGGGGCTGCCACGTCCGCTGTGGCCCTGAACGCCACGCCGTCGTCTCCGGAGCCCTCCCAGTTCGTCACGCCCTCGTACGTGCCGTGGTCGGAGGCCTCCTGCGAGGAGCCGGTCCCGTTCTGACCGGCAGAGCAACCGGTGAGCGCGAGGAGGACCACGGCAGCGAGGGAGAGGGACTTCTTCATTGGACCGAGCTTTCTGGTGTAAGGGGGGGCTCCCCACGCGGGGAGGAGTCGGTGGTTCATGCGGAGAGCGACCCGGTGGCCTGTCGAGGTCACCGGGTCGCTCTCCGACGCGTCGTCGGTCGACACGGACGTCGTTCGCCGGGGGTCAGGCCTGCTCGGTCTGCTCCAGCGCCACGTCGCTCACGCTGAGCTCACCCTCGGCGGGGGAGAGCGTGAGGTCCGCAGCGTTGCCCGCTGCCTTGAGGTCGTCCAGTCCGGCCCGCAGCTGCTCCAGCTGTGCGGCGGGGGCGGAGACCGTGGCGGAGAGCACCGCGGTGCGCTGCTTGACCTTGGCCTCGGACTTGGACTTGCGCAGCCCGGACAGGGCCTCGCCCACCACGGTGAGTACCTCGGGGTCGCCCTCGGCCGCGAGACCGGCGTAGCCGTCCGTCACGGGCCAGGATGCTCGGTGCACCGATCCGGTGCGCCACCAGGACCAGACCTCTTCGGTGGCGAACGGGATGAACGGCGCGAAGAGCCGCAGCACGGTGTCCAGGGTGGTGGCCAGGGCGGCGTGCACGGACGCCTGCGCCTCGGCCCCGCGGGAACCGTAGGCGCGGTCCTTCACGAGCTCCACGTAGTCGTCCGTGAACGTCCAGAAGAAGGACTCGATCAGCTGCAGCGCCCGGGCGTACTCGTACTCGCGGAACGCGGCGGTGGCGCGCTCCACCACCGTGGCCAGCTGGGCCAGCAGGGAGCGGTCCAGACCGTTGGTCACCACGGAGGCGTCCGTGCCGGAGCCCAGCACGGAGGCCTCGGTGACGCCCTGGGCCAGCACGAACTTGGACGCGTTGAGCAGCTTGATGGCCAGGCGGCGCCCGATCTTCATCTGCCCCTCGTCGTACGCGGTGTCCGCGCCCAGGCGCGCGGAGGCCGCCCAGTAGCGCACGGCGTCCGCGCCGTACTTCTCGAGCACGTCCGTGGGGACCACCACGTTGCCCTTGGACTTGGACATCTTCTTGCGGTCCGGGTCCAGGATCCACCCGGACAGCGCCGTGTTGGTCCACGGCACGGTCCCGGCGAGCGTCTCGGCGCGCACCACGGTGGAGAACAGCCACGTGCGGATGATGTCGTGGCCCTGCGGGCGCAGGTCCATGGGGAAGGTCTTGTCGTGCAGCTCCTCGTCGACACCCCAGCCCGTGGCGATCTGCGGGGTCAGGGAGGAGGTGGCCCAGGTGTCCAGCACGTCCGGGTCCGCCATGAACCCGCCGGGCTGGTCCCGCTGCTCCTCGGTGTAGCCCGGGCCGGTGTCCGCGGCGGGGTCCACCGGCAGCTGCTCGGGGGAGGGCAGCACGGGGTGCTCGTAGTCCGGCTCGCCGGAGGCGTCCAGCGGGTACCAGACCGGGAAGGGCACGCCGAAGAAGCGCTGGCGGGAGATCAGCCAGTCCCCGTTGAGGCCCTCGATCCAGTTCTCGTAGCGCGAGCGCATGAAGGAGGGGTGCCAGGCCATTTCCCGGCCGCGCTGGATCAGCACGTAGCGGCGCTCGGCGTCCCGGCCGCCGTTGCGGATGTACCACTGGCGGGAGGTGACCACCTCGAGGGGCTTGTCGCCCTTCTCGTAGAAATTCACCGGGTGCATGATCTTCTTCGGTTCGCCGTCCAGGTCCCCGGACTCGCGGAGCATGTCCACCACGGCCTTCTGCGCGGAGAACACGGTCTTGCCGGCCACCTCCGCGTAGCGCTCGGCGGGGGCGCCGTCCGCGATCCACTCGGGCTGCTCGGCCTGGAAACGGCCGTCACGTCCGATCAGGGCCCGCGTGGGCAGGTCCAGCTCGCGCCACCACGTCACGTCCGTGAGGTCGCCGAACGTGCAGATCATCGCGATGCCCGAGCCCTTGTCCGGCTTGGCCAGCGGGTGCGCCTTGACCTCCACCTCCACGTCGAACAGGGCGGAGCGCACGGTGGTGCCGAACAGGTGCTGGTAGCGCTCGTCGTCCGGGTGGGCCACCAGGGCCACGCAGGCGGGCAGCAGCTCGGGGCGGGTGGTCTCGATGAACACCTTCTCGCCGTCCGGGCGGTGGAACGAGACGCGGTGGTAGGCGCTCTCGCGCTCCCGGTCCTCCAGCTCGGCCTGGGCCACGGCGGTGCGGAAGGTCACGTCCCACATGGTGGGCGCCTCGGCCATGTAGGCGTTGCCGGCCTCGTAGTCCTTGAGGAACGCGAGCTGCGAGACCTTGCGGGAGTGCGCGTCGATCGTGCGGTAGGTGCGGTTCCAGTCCACGGACAGGCCCAGCGTGGAGAACAGGTGCTCGAAGACCTTCTCGTCCTCCACGGCGAGCTCTTCGCACAGCTCGATGAAGTTCTGGCGGGAGACCACGTCCCAGTCCCGCTGGTTCTTGGCGGGCTTCTCGGGCGGACGGTACCCCTCCACGTACGGGCGGCCGGGCTCGCAGCGCACGCCGTAGTAGTTCTGCACACGGCGCTCGGTGGGCAGGCCGTTGTCGTCCCAGCCCAGCGGGTAGAACACGTTCTTGCCGCTCATGCGCTGGAACCGCGCGATCACGTCCGTCTGCGTGTAGGAGAACATGTGTCCCACGTGCAGGGAGCCGGACGCCGTGGGCGGGGGAGTGTCGATCGAGTACACGGACTCCCGGTCCGTGTCCTCGCGGAACGCGTAGGTCCCGTTCTCGCGCCACTGCGCGGCGTACTTCTCCTCCAGGCCCTCCAGGGCCGGCTTCTCGGGAACGGTCACCGCGGCGGTGGTCGCTGCGTGGTCAGGGGTCTCGGGCGTGTCTGTACCCGTCGTCTCATGTGCCATGCGCCCAGTCTCTCACGGGGTTTTTCTCCGCTTCGAATCCCCGGGGGACGACGCCGCCCGCCCCGTGCGGAGCACGACGCCGCCCGGCCGCCGCTGCCGGTCACGTCGCCGCCCCGGGGTGCTGCCCGCACGACGCCGGACGGTCGCCACCGGGGGCGCGACACCGCCCGGGGCGCTGCCCGCCGGACGCCGTCCGGTCCCCGTCACCGTGTCCGGGTCCGGGGCGAGCGAGCTCGGGCGGTGCGGCACACGCTGCCGGGTCGTTGCCCCGGTCTCCGACCCGGGAACGCTCGCTGGCCCACGGACCAGGCCGTGCGGCGTCGTGCTCCGTAGACTGCGGGTCATGACGCAGAACAGGGAATCGGCATACGGCACCCCCGGCACGGCGGGGGCGGGCAAGGTCGCGGTGGTCTCGGGAGCGAGCACCGGGATCGGCGAGGCCACGGTGCGGCGGCTGCGCGCGAGCGGGTGGACGGTGTACGCCGTGGCCCGGCGCGAGGAGCGGCTCGCCGAGCTGGCGGAGCAGACCGGGGCGATCGCCGCGCCCACGGACGTGACCGATCAGAATCAGGTGGACGCGCTGCGGGACCGCGTGCTCGCCGAGCAGGGCACGGTGGACGCGGTGCTCAACATCTCCGGCGGGGCGCGCGGCACGGACTCCGTGGCGGACGCGGACCCCGAGGGCTGGCAGTGGATGTACGAGGTCAACGTGCTGGGCACCCTGCGGGTGACCCGGGCGTTCCTGCCCGCGCTGCGCGCCAACGGGCGGGGCACGGTGCTGAACCTCACCTCCCTGGCCGCGATCCGGGCGTACGAGGGCGGTGCCGGGTACAACGCCGCCAAGTACGCCGAGCGCGCGATGACCGAGGCGCTGCGGCTCGAGGAGGCCGAGCACAACGTGCGGGTGGTGGAGATCGCGCCCGGGCTCGTGCACACCCCCGAGTTCTCCCTCAACCGCCTGGGTGGGGACCGGGCCGCCGCGGAGAAGGTCTACGCGGGCGTGGCCGAGCCGCTCACGGGGGAGGACGTCGCGGAGGTCTGCGCGTTCGCGGTGGAGCTGCCGCACCACGTGAACATCGACACGCTGACCCTCAAGCCCGTGGCCCAGGCGGCACCGCACAAGGTGATCCGCGCCACCTCCTGACCGGTGGTTCCGCGCCGATGCGTGGCACGTGCGCGGCGGTGCGGACAGCCCACTTGCGGGCCTTCGAGCGGGTGAAATAGGTTAGGCAAGCCTTATCAAATTCACCGCTCGAGGAGAGCCATGTCCAGCGATCCCTCCCAGACCCGTCGTCAGCTCAGCCGCCGCTCCCTGCTCGGATCCGGCCTGGCCGTGGCCTCCCTGATGGGGCTCGCGGCGTGCTCCACCGGCTCCCGGGACGGCGGTGGCTCGGACGCCGCACCGGGTGCCTCGGCGTCCTCCACGCCCACCGACACGTTCCCCGTGACCGTGAAGCACGCTCTGGGCTCCACCAGCGTGGAGAAGGCCCCCGAGCGCGTGGTGTGCGTGGGTGCAAGCAACACCCAGGACTTCGTCGCCGCGCTCGGCGTGGTCCCCGTGGGCATGACCACGGTGGCGTGGGGCGGCAACGACAAGGGCGCCACCGACTGGTTCGACGCCAAGGTCTCCGAGCTGGGCGGGACGGCGCCGAAGACCATGGACGAGTCCGACGGCGTGAACTTCACCGAGATCGCCCAGCTGAGCCCCGACCTCATCATCGCTGTGAACTCCGGGGTGACCCAGGAGGAGTACGGGCGCCTGACCAAGATCGCCCCCACGGTGGCCTACCCCACGGGCCCGTGGGTGAACTCGTGGCAGGACATGCAGCGGCTCACCGCCAAGGCGCTGGGGCGCACGCAGGCCGGCGAGGACCTCGTGGCGCAGACGGAGAAGCTCATCCGGGACCGCTCGGCGGAGCTCGGGGACGCCCAGGGCAAGAGCTTCATCTACGGGGACGTCTCCCAGGCCCTCGGCTTCTACGGCCCCTCGGACGGGCGCCCCCGCTTCTTCACCGAGCTGGGCCTGGCCCTGGCGCCCGTGGTCACCAAGAACGTCTCGGACAAGGAGTTCTGGCGCGAGTGGCCCAAGGAGCGCGCGGACGAGCTCACGAGCGATCTCTTCGTGGCCGCCGCCGAGGACGACGCCCAGGCGGAGAAGTTCCGCACGGACCCCGTGCTCAAGACCATCCCGGCGATTGCCGCCGGCCACGGGCTGTTCCTGACCACCAAGCAGGACGTGCTCTCGGGCTACTCGTCCTCGCCGCTGTCCATGCCCCACGCCCTGGACACCCACGTCCCGGCGATCAAGAACGCCCTGGGGGCCTAGCCTCCGTGCCCGCCAGCACCTCCCTCACAGGCCCCGGCGCCACCACCGGTACCCACGCCCCGCGCATCTCCCGTGCGGGGCGCCCGGGGCGCAGGGTCCTGCCCTGGCTCGTCATGGCGGTCGTCCTCCTCGTGGCGGTGGTCCTGTCGGCCTCGTGCGGCTCCCGCCCGATCGACCTCGCGAGCACGTGGCGTGTGGTGCCGCAGGTCTTCGGCGGTGATCCCGGCGCCGTGCCGGGTGTGCCCCCGCTCGACGGCGCCGTGGTGGAGTCCCGCGTGTGGCGCACCGCCGCCGGGGTGCTCACCGGAGCGGCCCTGTCCGTGGCGGGTGCTGTGCTGCAGGGCGCCACCCGCAACCCGCTCGGCGACCCGGGAATTCTGGGGCTGACGGCCGGTGCAGCGTTCGCGGTGGTGACCGGGGGTGCGCTGTTCGGGCTGTCGGGTGTGGCGAACCAGCTGTGGCTGGCCGCGCTGGGCTCGGCCGTGGCCATGGTCGCGGTGTACGGGCTGGCCACTGCCGCTCGCGGCGGGGCGCGTCCCGTGACCCTGGCCCTCACGGGTGCGGCCGTGTCTGCGGGGCTCACCGCGCTCACGAGCGCGATCCTGCTGAGCCACCAGGCCACGTTCGACACCTTCCGACGCTGGCAGGTGGGGGAGCTCACCCGCCCGGACGGCACGTTCCTGGTGGTGGCCGCCCCGGTGGTTGTCGCGGGTCTCGTGCTCGGGTGGTGCCTGGCCCGGTCCCTGGACACCCTCACGCTCGGGGACGCCCTGGGCCGGGGGCTCGGAACCCACCCGGCCCTGACCCGCGGACTGGTCGGTGTGGCCGTGGTGCTGCTCGCGGGCACGTCCACCGCGCTGGTGGGCCCGCTCGTGTTCTGCGGGCTGCTCGTGCCCCACGCCGTGCGCGTGGTCGTGGGTGTCTCCTACCGGCAGGTGATCCCGGCGTGCCTGCTCGCGGGACCGACCATCGTGCTGCTCGCGGACGTCGTGGCCCGCGTGCTGGTCCCGGACCGGGAGATCCAGGTGGGAATCGCCCTCGTCGTGATCGGCGCCCCGGCCCTCGTGGCCGTGCTGCGCGGGAAGACGGTGGCGGCATGAGCGCGGCACTGCAGCTGCCGTCCCGTGCGCAGACGGTAGACGCCGTCCGCGCGGGCCGCGCTCGCACGCGTCGCCGCACCCGGCGGGTCACACTCCTGCTGCTGCTCGTCCTGACCGTGGCGTCCTTCGCCCGGATCGCGCTCGGCAAGTACGTGGTGGCGGTCCCGGACCTGCTCGCGGTGCTGGCCCACGACTACGACGGGCCGGCGGACTACATCGTGTGGCAGATCACCCTGCCCCGCACGGTCCTGGGAATCCTCACGGGCACCGCCTTCGGACTCGCGGGCCACCTGTTCCAGCGCGTGCTGCGCAACCCGCTGGCCTCCCCGGACATCATGGGCGTCTCCTCCGGTGCGGGGCTCGGCGCGGTGGTCGCGATCACCGCGGGTCTCTCTGGAGCCGCGGTGACGGTCAGCGCGCTCGCGGGTGGCTTCGGTCTCATGCTCGCAGTCATCCTCGCCGCTGGGGGCACGCACGCCAGCATCGCCAAGCTCGTGCTCACCGGCGTGGCCGGGGGCGCCCTCACCGGGGCGGCCATCAACGGCGTGCTCACCCGTGCAGACATCTACGCCGCGCAGGACGCGATGCAGTGGCTCACCGGTTCGCTCAACGCCGCCTCGTGGCAGGACATTGCGCAGGTGGGGCTCTGCCTGCTCGTGCTACTGCCCGTGTGCGCGGTGCTCATACCCGCCGTGGACACCCTCGGCACCGGGGATGCGCTCGCGGCGGGCCTGGGCGTGCGGGTGCAGGGTGTGCGGCTCACGGCGCTCGCCCTCGCGGTGACCCTGGTGGCGGTGGCCGCCGCCACCGTGGGGCCCGTGGCGTTCGTGTCCTTCATGGCCGCGCCCATTGCGCGCGGCATCGGCGGCGGGGCCGGGCACGCGCACCACGCGGCCCTCGTGGGTGCGGTGCTCATGGTCGTCTCGGACTACGTGGCCGCCGAGGCGCTGCCCAATCTGGCACTGCCCGTGGGTGTCGTCACCGCGGCCGCCGGTGCCCCCGTGCTGCTGTGGCTGCTCATCGGACGTGGAAAGGCGGAGGCATGAGCCCCGAGAACGAGGTCAGGGAGACCATGACGGGCCCGCGGCACGATGCCCGGCCCGCAGCGGCGGCGAGTGCCGCGCGGACCGACCGGGCGGCGTCGTCCGAGGTGGCCGTGCGCGGACTGCGGGCCGGCTACGGGGGCGCGCCCGTGCTCACGGACGTGGACGTCACGTTCCCCGCGGGGCGCGTCACGGCGCTCGTGGGCGCCAACGGCTGCGGCAAGTCCACGCTGCTCCGCACGTGCGCGCGCCAGCTGACACCCACCGCCGGCGAGGTGCTCGTGGGCGGGGAGGACGTCCGCGGCTGGCGCCGCACCCGTTTTGCGCAGACGGTGGGCTTCCTGCCGCAGGACCCCGTGGCGCCGGAGGGGGTGAGCGTGCGGGAGCTGGTCTCGCGCGGTCGCCACCCGCACCGCGGTGCCTTCGGGCGCTGGCGCGCGGAGGACGACGCCGCCGTGGCCGAGGCGCTCGAGCTCACCGGTCTGTGCGATCTCATGGACCGCCACGTGACGGACCTCTCCGGGGGGCAGCGCCAGCGCGTGTGGATCGCCCTGGCCCTGGCTCAGCAGACCGACGTGCTGCTGCTGGACGAGCCCACCACCTATCTGGACATCGCCCGGCAGGTGGAGATCCTGGACATCCTGTGCGAGCTGCAGCGTGCCCGGGGGATCACCCTGGTGATGGTGCTGCACGAGCTGTCCCTGGCCGCGCGCTACGCGGACGTGCTCGTGGCCATGAAGGCCGGCGAGGTGGTGGCCCGCGGCGGGGCGGAGGAGGTCATGACCGACGAGGTGGTCGGTCGCGTGTTCGACATGGCCGCCCGCGTGCTGCACGATCCCGTGACCGACGCCCGCGTGGTGATCCCGCTGTCCTCGGACCGGTCGCGAGCCACGGGGATGGCGGGGGCCGAGACCCCGGCGGATGCCACGGCAAGAACGGCGGGTCGGACGACGACCGGACCCACGTCCGGGTCACGGACCGGGACGGCCCGGCCGCACCCGGCCGCACGGGACGAGAACGAGGAGAACGGGGAGGTGCCCGCATGACCCAGCTGGCGTGCGTGGACGCCACGGTCACCCGGCGCGAGGAGCTCAGCGAGCACCTCGTGCGGGTGCACGTCGCGGGGGAGCAGCTGAGGACCATGCCGTGGGGCGAGCAGGGCCCCGGCCCCCGGGCGGACTCCTACGTCAAGCTGCTCATCCCGCCCGCCGGCGGAGCGGTGGACGTGGACGTCGCCGACATGGCCCGGTGGCGCCGCGAGTTCATGGCCGCGCCGCGCGAGAAAGCCGGGTGGATGCGTACCTACACCGTGCGGGACGCCACCACGGTGGAGCTCGCGGGGCAGCGGGTGCCGGAGCTCGCGATCGACGTGGTGCTGCACGGGGACCCCGAGCACGGCATGGGCCCGGGCGCCGCGTGGGGGGACTCGGTCCGCGCCGGGGACTCCGCGCGGCTGCTCGTGCCCTCAGAGGACTCTGCCTGGTGGGCCGCGTGGGACGGCGGTCGCGCGGCCGGTCAGGACGTGGTGGTCGCAGGGGACGAGACGGCACTGCCCGCGATCTCCGCGATCGTGGACGGCGTGGAGCAGCGGGTCCGGGTCAACCGCCCGGTGGACGGCGCGTACGAACCCCCGAGCTCCATCACCGTGGCCGTGGAGGTCCCCGCGGAGGCCGACGCCGTCCCCGGTGCGGGTCCGCGCGCTCTGGCCCGGGCGGCGTCGTGCGACGAGCCCGGCGCCCACCGTGTGGTCCTGGACGGCGGCACCGAGCTGGTCTGGACCTGGCTGCCGCGCGGCACCCGCGAGCGCAACCTGGCCCTGGAGCTGTGGCTGTGGGAGCGGCTCGCGGAGCACGCCCGCCGGTACTGGGCGGTGGGCCACACGGAACTGGCGTCCTGGCAGGACGAGTCCGAGTTCGTGTGGGCCACGGCGCGTCCCGAGGGCCGCGGCACGTACTGGTTCCTCGCGGCGGAGTCCTCCGCCGTGAAGTCAATGCGCCGGATGTGTGTGAGCGGCGGGGTGCCCAAGGCGGACATCTCGTTCATGGGCTACTGGAAGCAGGGTGCTGCCACCGAGTGAGGGCTCCCGCGGGAGTGTGACGCCCCGTGACGGCCCGGGTACGGGGCCACGGACCCGCACGTAGCATGGCGGTTTCCGTTCCGCCGTCGCCTCAGGAGTGCCCCGCCCATGACCTACCCCCTGGGTCTGAACCTCTCCGGCCGCCGGGTGCTCGTGGTGGGTGCCGGGCCGGTGGCCGCGCGCCGTGTCCCCGCGCTGCTCGCTGAGGGCGCTGCGGTCGAGCTCGTGGCGCCGGACGCGCACGAGGACCTGCGGGCGCTCGCGGAGGACGGGGAGCTCACGTGGCACCGCCGGGGCTTCCGCCCCGAGGACGTGGCCCGGGCGTGGCTCGTGCTCGCCCACACGGACTCGCCCGCCGTCCAGGACCTCGTGACCCGCACCGCCGAGCAGCACCGGGTCTTCTGCGTCACGGGTGGCGACGCCGCGGCGTCCAGCGCGTGGGTCCCTGCCGTGACGCGCGCCCACGGCGTCACCGTGGCGGTCAACGCGGGCGGGGACCCACGGCGTGCCAAGGGCGTTGCCGCGTGGATCGCGGCACGCCTGGAGACCGGGGAGATCCCGGTCAGGGCGCGGCGCTCGCGGGAGGGCGCATCGTTGCCAGGAGGGACCGACGGGCCCGCGCCCCCCAGCTCCGCGGGCCCCTCCCCGCACCACGGCGGCCCGGTGGCGCCGGGCCCCCGCCCTGACCCGGCTGACGAGTCACGCATCGGCGACGCCCCTGCGCAGCTCGGTTCCCGGTCCAGCGACCACCTCGAACCGGACGCCCAGCAGCCGGGAACCGTGGCCCTCGTGGGAGGTGGACCGGGTGACCCCGGGCTCCTCACGGTACGGGGCCGCCACCTTCTGGCCGGTGCGGACGTGGTGGTCGCCGACCGGCTGGGCCCCACGGACCTGCTCCCGGCGCTCGCGGAGCACGCGGAGATCATCGACGTGGGCAAGCGCGCCGGCTACCACAAGGTCACGCAGGACCGGATCAACCAGACGCTCGTGGACCAGGCGCGGGCGGGGCGCCGGGTGGTGCGGCTCAAGGGTGGGGACCCTTACGTGTTCGGCCGCGGCGGCGAGGAGGTGGAGTTCTGCCACGCCCACGGCATCGCCACCGAAGTGGTCCCCGGGGTCACCTCCGCGATCTCCGTGCCCGCGGCCGCCGGGATCCCCGTGACGCACCGGGACATGGCCCACGGCTTCACGGTCATCACCGCCCACGAGGAGCTGCGCCAGGTCCCGTACCGCGAGGGCCACACGCTGATCCTCATGATGGGCGTGCGCGGACTCGCGCGCACGGCGCAGACCCTGCTCGCCGCGGGCTACCCCCGGGACCTGCCCGTGGCCGTGGTGGAACGGGGCTGGACCCCCACCCAGCGCACCACGCTGGCGCCGCTGGAGGACATCGCCCGCACGGCGGAGGAGCGCGGGGTGCGGGCGCCCGCGGTGATCCTCGTGGGGCGGGTCGCGGAACTCGGACGCACCGACCCGAAAACCTGACCGCGCCCAGGGGCAGCCGCGGACACCTGCCGCGAGCGGCCCCGGGTTCGTGGTGCCCGGGCCCACGCTGAGGGGCATCTCCCGGCACCGGTGGGGACGACGCCGCCCGGCGCGCTACCATGGTCCCGTGCGCTTCGTGCGCGCGGGCGCGGATCCGGCCATCACCGGGGAGCCCTTCCGGAAGAACCGGCCCGTGCGGGCCTCAGTAGAACCGGACGACTCGGGCCCGTGACAGCCCCCAATGAGCGGCTCGCGGCGTCGTCGGCATCCCCGGCAACGCGGCGGACAAGCGAGGTGGTACCGCGCCACCGGCGCCCCGTGCGCCAGGGCGTCCTCGCATCCTGAACCACCGGCACCTCAGGATGGAGCACCGTGACCGACTCATTCGTGTACCCCAAGGCGAGCACCGACCCCGACGCCCAGGGCGTCCCCGCGGCCCCGCGCCTGCCCGCGGTCGAGGAGCGCGTCCTCGACTACTGGAAGCGTGACGACACCTTCCAGGCGAGCATCGACCAGCGCGACAGCGGCACGGACGGCTCCAACGAGTTCGTCTTCTACGACGGCCCTCCCTTTGCCAACGGCCTGCCCCACTACGGGCACCTGCTCACCGGCTACGTCAAGGACCTCGTGGCCCGCTACCAGACCCAGCAGGGTCGCCGCGTGGAGCGACGCTTCGGCTGGGACACCCACGGGCTGCCCGCGGAGCTCGAGGCCATGAAGCAGCTCGGGATGACGGACAAGCAGGACATCGAGGCCATGGGCATCGACACGTTCAACGACGCCTGCCGCGCCTCCGTGATGAAGTACGCCTCCGAGTGGCAGGACTACGTGACCCGCCAGGCCCGCTGGGTGGACTTCGACAACGACTACAAGACGCTGAACCCGGAGTACATGGAGTCCGTGATCGGCGCGTTCAAGGCCCTCGACGACAAGGGCCTGGTCTACTCCGGCTACCGCGTGCTGCCGTACTGCTGGAAGGACGAGACGCCGCTGTCCAACCACGAGCTGCGCATGGACGACGACGTCTACCAGATGCGCCAGGACACCTCCGTGACCGTGGCGTTCCGGCTCTCCGAGGACACCTCGTGGGCCGCGCACCCGGAGGTCGCCGCGGAGCTCGCGGGCGCGGAGGCCATCGCGTGGACCACCACGCCCTGGACCCTGCCCACCAACGAGGCGCTCGCGGTGGGCCCCGCCATCGACTACGTGCTGGTGCCCGGAGCCGGGGAGCTGGCCGGACGCCGCTTCCTCGTGGCCGCGGAGCTCGCGGGCAGCTACGCCAAGGACCTCGGCTACGGGGATGCCGAGGACCCGGCCGCCGCCGTGGCCGAGGCCGTGACCGCCCACTACACGGGCGAGCAGCTCGCGGGCATCCGCTACGCCCCGCTGTGGGACTACTTCACCGACGACGAGCGCTTCGGCACCGCCAAGGCCTGGCAGATCCTCGTGGCGGACTACGTGACCACCACGGACGGCACGGGCATCGTGCACCAGGCTCCGGCCTACGGCGAGGACGACCAGCTGGTGTGCGCCGAGCACGAGATCCCCGTGGTGCTCTCCGTGGACGAGGGCGGGCGCTTCTACGACCTCTTCACGGACGAGTCCCTGGCCGCCGGGGCGCCGCTCGCGGAGCTCGCCGGGCACAACGTGTTCGACAAGGAGGTGGCGCGCACCGTGATCCGGGACCTGCGGGCCCGCGGCGCGCTGCTGCGCGAGGCCTCCTACGAGCACTCCTACCCGCACTGCTGGCGCTGCCGGAACCCCCTGATCTACCGCGCGGTGTCCTCGTGGTTCGTGAGCGTCACGGCCATCAAGGACCGCATGCTGGAGCTGAACCAGCAGATCAACTGGATCCCCGGCAACGTCAAGGACGGCCAGTTCGGCAAGTGGCTGGAGAACGCCCGGGACTGGTCCATCTCCCGCAACCGCTACTGGGGATCGCCGATCCCCGTGTGGGAGTCCAGCGACCCCAACCACCCGCGCCGCGACGTCTACGGATCCCTCGCGGAGCTTGAGGCGGACTTCGGTCGCCTGCCCCGCAATGCCGCCGGCGAGGTGGATCTGCACCGGCCGTGGATCGACGAGCTGATCCGCCCCAACCCGGACGACCCCACGGGGACGTCCGTGATGCGCCGCGTTCCCGAGGTGCTGGACGTGTGGTTCGACTCCGGGTCCATGCCCTACGCGCAGGTGCACTACCCCATGGAGAACCGCGAGTGGTTCGAGACCCACAACCCCGGTGACTTCATCGTGGAGTACATCGGCCAGACCCGCGGCTGGTTCTACACGCTGCACATCCTGGCCACCGCGCTCTTCGACCGCCCGGCGTTCCGCAACGTGATCTCCCACGGCATCGTGCTGGGCTCGGACGGACAGAAGATGTCCAAGTCCCTGCGCAACTACCCGGACGTCAACGAGGTCCTGGACCGGGACGGGTCGGACGCCATGCGCTGGTTCCTGATGTCCTCGCCCATCCTGCGCGGCGGGAACCTGGTGGTCACCGAGCAGGGCATCCGTGACGGCGTGCGGCAGATGATCCTGCCGCTGTGGAACGTCTACCACTTCTTCGGGCTCTACACGAACGCCGCCCGCGGGGGAGAGGGCTACGACGCCCAGGCGCGGTACGAGGCCGAGCACGTGATGGACCGCTACATCCTGGCCGAGACCGGCGCCCTGGTCACGGACGCCAAGCGGCTCTTCGACGAGTACGACATCTGGGCCGCCGCCGAACGCCTGCGCGCCTACATGGACACGCTCACCAACTGGTACGTGCGCCGGTCCCGCGAGCGCTTCTTCGAGGAGGACACCGAGGCGTTCGACGTGCTCTACACGTGCCTCGAGACCGTGTGCCGCGTGGCCGCCCCGCTGCTGCCGCTGGTCACCGAGGAGATCTGGCGCGGGCTCACCGGCGGGCGCTCGGTGCACCTGACCGACTGGCCCGACGCCTCCCTGTTCCCGCGGGACGAGGCCCTGCTCACCGCCATGGAGCGCACGCGCGCCATCTGCTCCGCGGGCTCCGCACTCCGCAAGGCCAGCAGCCTGCGCGTGCGCCAGCCGCTCGCCGGCATGACCGTGGCCGTGCCCGGGGCGCAGGCGCTCGCGGGCACGTTCCAGGAGATCGTCGCGGACGAGCTGAACCTCAAGTCCGTCACGCTGGTGGACGCGGACGAGGTCTCGGCCGCCGACTACGGCATCTCCCAGGAGCTCAAGGTCAACGCGCGCGCCGCCGGTCCCCGGCTCGGCAAGCAGGTGCAGCAGGTCATCAGGGCCACCAAGGCGGGCGACTGGTCCGTGGCCGAGGACGGCGGCGTGGTCGCCGGCTCGGTGGCGCTGGAGGAGGGCGAGTACGAGCTGGTCACGGTGGTCGACGACGCCGCGGCGTCCTCCGCGCGCGCCGTCACCGTGCTGCCCGGCGGCGGTTTCCTGGTGCTGGACACCGAGCTGACCGACGAGCTGCGCGCCGAGGGCGTGGCTCGGGACATGGTCCGTGCGATCCAGCAGGCCCGCAAGGACGCCGGGCTGGTGGTCTCGGACCGGATCCGCACCACGCTCCACGCCGACGCCGCGACGCTGGCCGCGGTGGACGCGCACCGCGAGCTCGTGCAGGGGGAGACCCTCACCCGGGAGCTGGAGCTGGTGGAGGCCACGAACCTGGACGTCACCGTGGCGGTGGTGGACGCATGAGCGGCGCCACCGAGCACGAGAACTTCGCGTCCGTCGAGGAGATCTACCAGGGGCTGCTGGCCCGGGCGCCGGAGCACAGGATGGCGCCGCGCCTGGACGCCATGCAGCTCGCGGTCTCCGCGCTGGGGGACCCGCACCGCAGCGCCCCCGTGGTGCAGGTGACCGGGACCAACGGCAAGACGTCGACGGCGCGCATGGTCGAGTCCCTGCTGCTCGCCCACGACCTGCGGGTGGGCCGCTACACGAGCCCGCACCTGGAGCGCGTGACCGAGCGGATCAGCATCGACGGCGAGCCCGTCTCCGACGAGACCTTCGTGCGGATCTACACGGAGATCGCCCCGTACCTGGACCTCGTGGACCGTCACCTGGAGGGCGAGGGGGCCCCGCGCCTGACGTACTTCGAGACCCTCACGGTGCTGGCGTTCGCGGTGTTCGCGGACGAGCCCGTGGACGTGATGGTCCTGGAGGTCGGGATCGGCGGCTCGTGGGACGCCACCACCGTGGCGGACGCCGCGGTCTCCGTGGTCACGCCCATCGACCTGGACCACACGGACATCCTCGGCGACACCGTGGAGGACATCGCCCGCGAGAAGGCCGGGATCGTCAAGCCGGGCGGGTTCCTCGTGAGCTCCGCCCAGCAGCCGGGTGCGGCCCAGGTGCTGCTCGAGCGCGCGCAGGAGCTGGGAGTCCCCTTCCGCTTCGAGGGCGTGGAGTTTTCCGTGACCGCGCGCACCACCGCCGTGGGCGGGCAGGTCATCACCGTCCAGGGCCTCGCGGGCGAGTACCCGGACGTGATGCTCCCGCTGTTCGGCGCGCACCAGGCGCAGAACGCGGCGGTCGCGATTGCCGCGGTGGAGGCGCTGCTCGGCGGTGGCGAGAAGCCGCTGAACCCCGAGCTCGTGAGCGAGGGTCTGGGCGCGGTGTCCTCGCCCGGTCGCCTCGAGCTCGCGCGCAAGGCTCCGCCCGTGGTCCTCGACGCCGCCCACAACCCGCACGGGCTCGTGGCCTCCGCCGCGGCCGTGCGCGAGGGGTTCACGTTCAGCAAGCTCAACCTCGTGGTCGGGGTGCTGGGGGACAAGGACGTGGAGACCATGATGCGGGTGCTCGCGGACGAGTACCACGAGTTCGATCTGGAGCTGTGGTGCACCGCGTCCCACTCCCCGCGGGCGGTGCCCCCGGCGGAGCTCGCGGAGATCGCCGTGGACATGGGCTTCGACGAGGACGCCGTGCACGTGGCCGAACATCTCGACGACGCGTGCTCCGCCGCCATCCAGGACGCCGCCGCCCGTGAGCAGTTCGACGGCGCGGTGCTCGTCACCGGCTCCATCACCGTGGTGGGTGAGGCCCGTGCGCTGCTCGGCCTGTGACCCCTCGACCGCACCCCTGCTGTCCGCACCCCTGGAAGGAGCCGCATGGCCCGCATGACCAAGGCCCAGCGCGAGTGGCGCCCCGGGCAGACCAAGAAGCCGCGGTCCGTCAAGACCATGTTCGCCTCGAGCGTGCTGAGCATCGAGGCGTTCATCGTGTTCTTCGCGGCCCTCACCGCCTTCGGGCTGCTGGCCCGGGACTGGAGCACCGCGCACAAGCTGTGGCTCATGGGCGGCGCGGCGGTGCTCGCGCTGCTGTTCATCCTGCTGTGCGGGATGCTCCGCCGCCCGTGGGGCTATGCCGCCGGGTGGGTGCTGCAGCTCGTGCTGATCGCCACCGGTTTCCTGGTGCCCGCCATGTTCGTGATCGGGGCGCTGTGCGCGCTGGCGTGGTGGTACGCCGTGGTCAAGGGCGCACGTATGGACCGCGACAACGTGCAGCGCGCGGAGGAGCAGCGCCGCTGGGAGGCGGAGCACCCCCTGCCGTGAGCGGGCGCGGCGCGCGGTCCGCACGCGCCCGCCGCGTTCGCTAGGCTCGACCCGGAACCCGGTGACCGGCCCTCGTACGGCCCGTCCACCCCCACCTCTACCGCAAGGAGACCCCATGTCGCAGCGCACTCTCGTCCTCGTCAAGCCGGACGGCGTCGAGCGCGGCCTGACCGGCCAGATCCTCGCCCGCATCGAGGCCAAGGGCTACACCCTGGCCGAGCTCAAGCTGGTGCACGCCACCCGGGAGATCCTGGAGCAGCACTACGCGGAGCACCAGGGCAAGCCGTTCTTCGAGCCGCTCGTGCAGTTCATGCTCTCGGGCCCGGTGGTCGCCGCGGTGGTCGAGGGCGACCGTGTGATCGAGGGCTTCCGCAGCCTCGCCGGGGCCACCGAGCCCACCACGGCCGCCCCGGGCACCATCCGCGGGGACCTGGGCCGGGACTGGGGCGAGAAGGTCCAGAAGAACCTCGTGCACGGCTCGGACTCTCCGGAGTCCGCCGAGCGCGAGATCGGCATCTGGTTTGCCTGAGCCACCGCACGACCACGGCGCGTGCCGAGCTCCCGGGCTCGGCACGCGCCGTTCTCGTGGTCCGGCAGGGCGGGTGTCAGGCGAAGATCACGGTGGAGAAGCGCACCGCGATCACGCCGAAGACGACCACGAGCACCCCCGTGCCGAGCAGCCAGGCCCAGGCCGTGGAGCCTGCGCTCTCCCGGGCGGCACCGCCGAGCATTCCCGCGCGGCGCATCCGGGCGCTCGTGTGGGCGAGCAGGTAGGTCTGCGCGCACCACACGACCATGCAGTAGAGGCACAGGGCGTTGATCCGGAACGTGGTCTGCCACCACAGCCACAGGGTGAACACGGACCCCGCCGCGATTCCCGCCCACAGCAGCCACCAGAACCAGCGGGCGTAGCGCGCCCCCGCGAGCACGCCCACGGCCACGGCGAGCACCACGGCGTAGGCCACGATGCCGATCAGCGGGTTGGGGAAGCCGAACACCTCCGCCTGGGGAGTGCGCATCACGGTCCCGCACGACAGCCACGCGTTGAGGTCGCAGCTCGCGCGGTGCCCGGCGTCCTGGAAGATGGCCAGCCGCTCCGCCACGAGCGTGGCCGATGCCGCGAAGCCCACGAGCGAGAGGACCACCGTCAGCACGGCCCACGTGCGGTCGGGGCGCGTCACGGGTGCCACGGCGGCGTCGGCCGCGGGGCGGTCGGGGGCCGTGGCGTGGCTGTCGGAGGGGGCGGCGGGGGAGGGTCGGGATGCAGAGCTCACGCGCCCGATCGTAGACCACGGGCATGGGCGGGCGCGGTGCAGGGCGGATCGCGGGCACCCCGAGGTGGGCCGGGACGCGACCGGCCGGGCTGTGGCGTGGACCACCCGGATGTGCGGTGACAGGCGACGACTGTGAGATACTGCCAGTGGTCGGCCCTCGCCCGCACGCGAGGACACCGGCCCGGCAGGAGCACCGACCACCATCGGAGCGGACCCGCGGCTCTCACAGGATCGAGCGCGTCCGCACCGGTTCAAGTTCGCGGTCCCACGGACCCAGCGACTCGGGCATCCGCCGGCCCGCGGACGGCGCGCGTGACACATGCCGCGCCCGTGGGTACGACACCGACTTCCGGCGGCCGTGTGGAGAACACCGGCTCGACCGACCGAGCACACCTCGGGCCCGGGTGCGGACGGTGCCCCGAGCAGGAGCACAACTTCACATGGAACCTGAACAGGACACCTCCGCACTGACCCCCGGGTCCGCCACGGGTGAGACCCCCACCGCGTCGCCGCAGGACGACGCCGCCGCGCAGCCCGCCGCCGCACAGGGCACCGAGCCCGCCGCCCAGGACGTGCAGGACCCGCAGGGCACCCGCACCTCGCCGACCACGGACGGGGACGCACCGGCCGACACGGCCCCCGCGTCGGACCCGGCCGCCACGAGCGGCGAGGCGGCGGCCACGGACGCCGAGGCACCGCACGCCACCTCCGAGGAGGAGGCCACCGCGGCCCCGGTCGACGGCACGAGCGACGCCATCGCCATCGCGGCCGCCATCGACGCCGGAGAGCTCCCCACGGCGCCCGTCACGCCGCCGGAGGAGTCCACCACGGCACCGGACACCGCGGCCGCGGCCGCCGCGCAGTCAGCGGGCAGCAGCTCGGACGAGGCCGCCGCCTCGTCGGCCCCCGAGCCGCAGAACGCCGCGTCCGAGGACGGCGCCGCCGCCGACAGCACCGACTCACCCGCCGCCGAGGACGCCCCGGCGGCGGAGGGCACCGAGCCCCCCACGCAGCAGGACTTCGGGGCCTTCGGCCCGGGCGCGTCCCTGCTGTTCCGGGCGCCGGACCCGGACGAGATCCGCCGTGCCGCCGAGGCCCAGAAGGCCCGGCTGCGCGAGGCCGCCCAGGAGCGGGAGGCCGCCCGCGGGGACCGCGACGAGGACGACGACGCGAGCGTGTCGAGCAAGCGGCGCCGACGGCGTCGTCGTGGTGACGAGGACATGGAGCTCGTGGACGACTCCGACGGCTCCGTGACCCGGGTGCGCGCCCCGCGCGGTGCGTCCGAGGGCACCAGCAGCGACGAGGTCACCGGGGTCAAGGGCTCCACGCGCCTCGAGGCCAAGCGCCAGCGCCGCCGCGAGTCCCGCCAGTTCGGCCGCCGCCGCCACGTGATCACCGAGGCCGAGTTCCTGGCGCGCCGCGAGTCCGTGGAGCGCACCATGCTGGTCCGCCAGAAAGAGGACCGGATCCAGATCGGCGTGCTCGAGGACGGCATCCTCGCGGAGCACTTCGTCTCCCACACCACGCAGGACTCACTGATCGGCAACGTCTACGTGGGCAAGGTGCAGAACGTGCTGCCGTCCATGGAGGCCGCGTTCGTGGACATCGGCCGCGGGCGCAACGCCGTGCTCTACGCCGGCGAGGTGGACTGGGACGCCGCCGAGATGGGGCACAAGCCCCGCAAGATCGAGAACGCCCTGAAGTCCGGGGACACCGTGCTCGTGCAGGTCACCAAGGACCCCGTGGGCCACAAGGGCGCCCGGCTCACCAGCCAGGTCTCCCTGCCCGGGCGCTACCTCGTGTACGTGCCCGGCGGCTCCATGACCGGGATCTCCCGCAAGCTCCCGGACGTCGAGCGCCAGCGGCTCAAGAAGATCCTCAAGGACCGGCTGCCCGAGGGCGCGGGCGTGATCGTGCGCACCGCCGCCGAGGGGGCGTCCGAGACCGAGCTGACCAACGACATCAACCGGCTGCGCTCGCAGTGGGAGCAGATCCAGGAGAAGGCCGGCTCCACCAAGACCCTCGCCCCGGAGCTGCTCTACGCCGAGCCGGACCTCACCATCAAGACCGTCCGGGACGTGTTCAACGAGGACTTCACCGCCATGGTGGTCCAGGGCGAGCAGGCGTGGGACAACATCGAGGCCTACGTGACCTACGTGGCCCCGGACCTGCTGGACCGGCTGCAGCGCTGGACCGAGGACGAGGACCTCTTCGAGCACATGCGCGTGGAGGAGCAGATCCAGAAGGCGCTGGAGCGCAAGGTGTTCCTGCCCTCCGGCGGCTCGCTCGTGATCGACCGCACCGAGGCCATGACCGTGGTGGACGTCAACACGGGCAAGTTCACCGGTTCCGGCGGCAACCTCGAGGAGACCGTCACCAAGAACAACCTCGAGGCCGCCGAGGAGATCGTGCGCCAGCTGCGGCTGCGGGACATCGGCGGGATCATCGTGGTGGACTTCATCGACATGGTCCTGGAGTCCAACCGGGACCTCGTGCTGCGCCGGCTCGTGGAGTGCCTGGGCCGCGACCGCACCAAGCACCAGGTGGCGGAGGTGACCTCCCTGGGTCTCGTGCAGATGACGCGCAAGCGCATGGGCACGGGGCTGCTGGAGGTGTTCTCCGAGCCGTGCGAGGAGTGCGCCGGGCGCGGCGTGCTGGTCCACGACCACCCGCTCAAGGGCCGCTCCACCGCGTCCGCCCCGGACCACCGCGGCAACCGCAACGACCGCAAGCGCTCGCGCCAGAAGCAGCAGCACCAGCCGCAGGAAAAGCAGCCCTCGCCCGCGCGCTCCAAGAGCCCGGACGAGCAGCAGGCCCGGGACGAGGCCGCGCGCACCGCGTTCGCCACCATCGCCGCGGCTTCCTCGCACGAGGACGACGCCGCCCAGCACGGTTCCCGGGACGCGGCCGCGTCCTCGGGCAGCGCGTCCGGTGCCGCGGACTCCGCGCGAGACCACCAGGCGGCGGGAGGCCCCGGGGACGAGAGCCACGGCGAGTCCGAGGGCGGACGCCGTCGCAAGAAGCGCCGGGGCAAGCGCAGCCGTGGCCGCACCCAGCAGGGTGAGGATGGCGGTTCGTCGCAGGAGACCTCCCGCGAGGACCACACCCAGGGCCAGGACGGCGGCGCCGCCTCGCAGCTGACCATCGGCGGCGAGGTCGTCGAGCTCCCGCAGGGCCACCAGGACCGTGGCACGGCACAGGAGTCCCTAACCCTTGACTCGCTCTCCGCGGCGTTCTCTGGTGAGGACACTTCGGGCGAGGAGACCTCCGGCGGCGACCGTTCCGGATCCGGGTCCCGTTCGGGTGGTGCGGGCCGTCAGCGCCGCGGCCGCCGGGTGGCCACGGCCCCCGGCACCGCCACGGGCGCGCGCGGCTCCGCCGAGGACGCCGACCGCTCCTCGGACTCCCAGGGCGGAAAGTCAGGGGCGGGGCAGGACAGCGACACCCAGCGGGACCAGTCCGGAGGCGGCCGGTCCAGGAACGGCGGGGCGGGCAACCGCCAGTCCGGGAGCGGTTGGTCCGAGGACGACAAGACCGGACGAGACCAGTCCGGGCGCGACCAGTCCGGCAGCAGCCGCTCCGGTGGTGCCGGGACCGCGCCCAGCGCGGCCGGTCAGAACGCACCGGGTGCCGCGGGGCAGGCCGCCCCGAGCACCCCGGCCAGGCGGCGTCGTGGTTCACGCCGTGCGGTGGCACCCGCCGCCGCACCGGGCACCGCGAGCGTGGAGACGCGCGAGTACGAGGCGTCGGCGGGGGCCGCGAGCCGTTTCACCGCCGAGGCCACCGCGGTGCGCACGGCGCCCTCGGACGGGCAGCCGACCATCGTGGGGGTGGGCGTGAAGGCCCAGGACATCACCATGACCCCCAAGGCGGACTGAGACCTGCGCGACGACCGCCACCGTGTGGCGTCGTGCACGGCCCGCCCACAGGAGCGCTCGGAGGAATCCGGGCGCTCCTGTGGCATGATCGGGCACGGACACGGGGTGCCGCCCAGCGGCTGAGAACACACCCGTCGAACCTGATCTAGCTCGAACTAGCGAAGGGAATGTCGTGATCGCCACGTCTCCTGCCCCCGCCCCGCGCGTCCTGTCGATCGCCGGAACGGATCCCACCGGCGGCGCGGGCCACGCCGCGGACCTGAAGTCGATCGCCGCGATGGGCGGCTACGGGCTGAGCGTGATCACGGCGGTGGTCGCGCAGAACACCCGGGGCGTGGTGGACGTGCACACCCCGCCCGTGTCCGTGCTCCAGGCGCAGCTGGACG
The DNA here is from genome assembly GCF_000010285.1 of Kocuria rhizophila DC2201. Taxonomy (NCBI): domain Bacteria; kingdom Bacillati; phylum Actinomycetota; class Actinomycetes; order Micrococcales; family Micrococcaceae; genus Kocuria; species Kocuria rhizophila. The sequence goes on from NC_010617.1 coordinate 1,246,428, forward strand.
CCGTGGCGCAGGACGTGGAGCTGGACGCCGTGAAGGTGGGCATGCTCGGCTCGGTGGAGACCATCGAGACCGTGGGCCGCTGGCTGGCGGCCGGACGTGCCCCGGTGGTTGTGATCGACCCGGTGATGGTGGCCACCGCCGGGGGCCGGCTGCTGGAGCCCGACGCCGAGGACGCCCTGCGCGGGATCCTGCACCACGCGGACCTCATCACCCCCAACCTTCCCGAGCTGGCCGTGCTCGCGGAACGGCCCGTGGCCACCACGTGGGACGAGGCCCTCGCGCAGGGTCGTGCCGTGGCGGAGACCTTCGGCACGCGCGTGCTCGTCAAGGGCGGGCACCTCGCGGGGGACACCACGCCGGACGCCCTCGTGGTTCCCGGCCGGGCCGAACCCGCCGCGCAGTACGCGGGAGCGCGCGTGGTCACCCGCAACACGCACGGCACGGGCTGCTCGCTGTCCTCCGCGGTGGCCACGGTGGTGGCCCGCACGGGGGACTGGGCGCAGGGCATCGACACCGCCCGCCAGTGGCTGCGCGGGGCGCTGCGCGCGGCGGACACCCTGCACGTGGGCCACGGCAACGGCCCGGTCCACCACTTCCACCACGTCCAGGACCTCGTCACGGACCCCACCTTCTTAGCCGGGGCGTGCGCGGACGACGCCGCCGGGCTGGGCTCCGGGCAGGGGCGGCCGTTCACGGACGAGCTGTGGGACGAGAGCGCTCCGGTACGGGAGCGGATCGCGGCGCTGCCCTTCGTGGTGGCCCTGGGGGACGGCACCCTGGACCGGGAGGCGTTCGAGTTCTACCTGGACCAGGACATGCAGTACCTCGAGTTCTACTCCCGGGCCCTGGCGCTGCTGGCCGCCTCCGCACCGGACGAGGACTCCCGTGAGCTGTTCGCGAGCGCGTCCGCCGCCGTGGTCACGGGGGAGTCCGCCCTGCACCGGGCGCGGCTCGGGGACCGGCAGCCGCTGCCGCCCTCGGAGACCACGAGCGCGTACGCGGACTTCCTGCTCGCGCGCACGGGACAGGACGGCTTCGCGGTGGGGGCCGCTGCGGTGCTGCCGTGCTACTGGCTCTACGCCCACGTGGGCTCGGAGCTCTCGGCGCGGGCCCGGGCCGCGGGGCTGGACGGGCACCCGTACGCGGACTGGCTGCAGACCTACGAGGACCCCGCCTTCCAGGCCGCCACGGAGGCCGTGCGCGAGATCGTGGACCGGGCGGCGTCGTGCGCGGACCCCGCCACCCGCGAGGCCATGCGACGCGCCTACCTGCGGGCCTGCCGGCTCGAACTCGCGTTCTTCGACCAGTCCGCGCAGCGTGGCGGGCAGGGCGCGTGAGTGGCGTGACTTCCGGGGATCAGGTACTCTGGGCTGTCGGTGCCGGACACCGGTGTGCGTCGTAGTCATTCCCACGCGCACGGAAAGCGGCACACTCGGGTGAACATCCTGTTTTGATGCGATAGCCACGCGGAATGCGGTCGGTCATGAACCACTGCGGCGTGATGTCTCGACATTCGCAGTCCTCCAGGAGCGCACCCGACCAATACACGCAGTCCATAGATGTCGAGAGAAGTGAGTTCCCAAGTGGTGTACGCGATTGTCCGCGCAGGCGGCCGCCAGGAGAAGGTTTCCGTAGGAGACCTCGTGACCCTTGACCGCGTCGCCGGCGAGGCAGGCAGCACCGTAGAGCTTCCTGCGCTGCTGCTGGTCGATGGGGACAAGGTCACCTCCGACTCCAAGACCCTGGCCGACGTCAAGGTCACGGCCGAGATCATCGAGGACCTGCGTGGTCCCAAGATCTCGATCATGAAGTACAAGAACAAGACCGGCTACAAGAAGCGTCAGGGTTTCCGCGCCGAGCTGACCACGGTCAAGATCACCGGCATCGACGCCTGATCCGGTCCCCCGTACATTTCCAACGAAGGTAGGCACACACCATGGCACACAAGAAGGGTGCGAGCTCCACTCGCAACGGCCGTGACTCCAACGCCCAGTACCTGGGTGTCAAGCGCTTCGGCGGCCAGTCCGTCAACGCCGGCGAGATCATTGTCCGCCAGCGCGGGACCCACTTCCACCCGGGCCTGAACATGGGCCGCGGCAAGGACGACACCCTGTTCGCCCTGGCCGCCGGTGTCGTCGAGTTCGGCACCCGTCGTGGCCGCCGCGTGGTCAACATCCAGACCGCCGAGTAGCAGATTCTTCGGACCCCTGGGTCCACCCGCCGCCACGTCCACGTGGCGACGACCACTGGAGGGTGGGCGCGTCACGCGCTCACCCTCTAGTCTTTTGAGCACAGCACCGGTCCGCCCGCGCCGCGGACGACCACGACCTCGAGGAGCCACGTGGCCAGTTTTGTTGATCGCGTCATCGTCCACGCCACGGGCGGCAACGGCGGCCACGGCTGCGTGTCCGTCAAGCGTGAGAAGTTCAAGCCCCTGGGCGGGCCGGACGGCGGCAACGGCGGGGACGGCGGTTCCGTGATCCTGCGCGTGGACGGGCAGTCCACCACGCTGCTCGGCTTCCACCACGCGCCCCACCAGAAGGCCCCCAACGGGGAGCCCGGCAAGGGGGACATGCGCCACGGCTTCAAGGGTCAGGACCTCGTGCTGTCCGTGCCGGACGGCACCGTGGTCAAGGACCGCGAGGGCAACGTGCTCGCGGACCTGCTCGGCGAGGGCAGCGAGTACGTGCTGGCCGCGGGCGGTCAGGGCGGGCGCGGCAACGCGGCTCTCGCGTCCCCCAAGCGCAAGGCCCCCGGCTTCGCGCTGCTCGGCACCCCGGGCGAGGAGCAGGAGGTGGAGCTCGAGTTGAAGTCCATCGCGGACATCGCGCTCGTGGGCTTCCCCTCCGCCGGCAAGTCCAGCCTGATCGCCGCCATGAGCGCGGCCCGGCCCAAGATCGCCGACTACCCCTTCACCACGCTCGTCCCCAACCTGGGCGTGGTCCAGGCCGGGGACACCCGCTTCACCGTGGCGGACGTGCCCGGGCTGATCCCGGGAGCCTCCGAGGGCAAGGGGCTGGGCCTCGAGTTCCTGCGCCACGTGGAGCGCTGCGCCGCCCTGGTGCACGTGATCGACTGCGCCACCCTGGAGCCCGGCCGGGACCCCCTCACGGACCTTGACGCACTGGAGGAGGAGCTGGCCCACTACGCGCAGGACATCGCGGACGAGGACCCCTCCTCGATCCCGCTCACGCAGCGGCCCCGCCTGGTGGTCCTCAACAAGGTGGACGTCCCCGAGGCCCGGGAGCTCGCGGACTTCGTGCGGGTGGAGCTGGAGCAGCGCGGCTACCCGGTCTTCGAGATCTCCACGGCCTCCCACGAGGGGCTGCGGGAGCTGAGCTTCGCGATGGCGGCACTGGTCTCCGAGGCCAGGGCCCAGGAGGAGCAGCGGGAGCAGCAACGACAGACGGTGCCCGTGCTGCAGCCCGAGCCCGTGCGGCGTCGTCGTGGCCGGGACCGCAGGGAGTTCGTGATCACGCGCGAGGACCGCGCCGAGGAGCCGCTGTACCACGTGCGCGGGGAGAAGCCCGAGCGCTGGGTGCTGCAGACGGACTTCAACAACGACGAGGCCGTGGGCTACCTCGCGGACCGCTTCGCCAAGCTCGGCATCGAGGACGAGCTGTTCCGGATCGGGGCCAAGCCGGGCAACGCCGTGCTGATCGGGCCCGAGGAGAACGGGGTGGTCTTCGACTGGGAGCCCACCATGGTGGGCGGCGCCGAGCTGCTGGGCGGGCCCCGCGGCTCGGACCTGCGCCTCGAGGAGACCTCCCGCCCCACCCGCCGCGAGAAGCGGGAACAGTTCTACGACCGCATGGACGCGAAGTCCGAGGCCCGCGCGGAGCTCGAGCAGGAGCGCCGCGCCGGGGTCTGGACCGAGTCCGTGGACGCACGAGATCGCCGCCGCACGTCCGAGACGAAGGAGACGAACGAGAAGTGACCCACCACGAGAAGACCCCCACCGAGACCATCGACGTCTCCGCCGTGGAGCAGCAGGCCTCGAAGTCCGCGATCCAGCTCAGCACCGAGAGCCGCGGCAAGAACCGGCGCTCGGCCGTCGAGAGCCGGGAGGAGCTGCCCAAGGCCCGCCGCGTGGTCGTGAAGGTGGGCTCCTCGTCCCTGACCTCCATCGAGAACTCCATCGACGAGAACGCCCTGCGCTCGATCGTGGACGCCCTCGGACGCATCAAGGCCCAGGGTGTGGAGGTGGTGTTCGTGTCCTCGGGTGCGATCACCGCGGGGCTGCAGCCGTTGGGGCTGTCCAAGCGCCCCAAGGACCTCGCGACCAAGCAGGCCGCGGCGTCGGTGGGCCAGGGTCTGCTGATCTCCCGCTACACCGAGCACTTCGCGCGCTACGACGTCACGGTGGGGCAGGTGCTCGTGACCGCCGAGGACCTCATGCGCCACTCGCAGTACAAGAACGCGCACCGCCAGATCGAACGGCTGCTGGACCTGGGGATCCTGCCGATCGTCAACGAGAACGACGCCGTGGCTACCCACGAGATCAGGTTCGGCGACAACGACCGGATCGCGGCTCTGGTGGCCCACCTGATCAAGGCGGACGCGCTGCTGCTGCTCTCGGACGTGGACGCGCTCTACACCCGCCCGCCCAAGGACGGCGGGGAGCGGATCGCCACCGTCACGGACCCCATCGCGGACCTCGAGGGCGTCGAGATCGGCACCGTGGGCCGCGCCGGCGTGGGCTCCGGTGGCATGGTGACCAAGGTGCAGGCGGCGCGCATCGCGGCGGCATCAGGCATCCCGGCGCTCGTGACCTCCGCGGCGAACATCGAGAGCGCCCTGGCTGGCGACGACGTGGGCACGTGGTTCGCCACGACCGGCGGGCGGCGCAACGTGCGCCTGCTGTGGCTCGCGCACCTCGCGGACATCAAGGGCACCCTGACCCTGGACGACGGCGCCGTGGAGGCCATCCGGGGGCGGCGCTCGCTGCTCGCGGCGGGTGTGACCGCGGTGGACGGGACGTTCAGCGCCGGGGACCCCGTGTCCATGGTGGACGCCGCCGGCACCGAGGTGGGCCACGGGCTCGTGAACTACGGCTCGGACGAGATCCCGGGGATGCTCGGCAAGCGCACGTACGAGCTCGGGGAGGAGTTCGGGGAGGACTACGCCCGCGAGCTCGTGCACGTGGACAACCTCGTGAACCTGCGCCCGCGCTCGGCCCGCACCACCCTGAAGTGACCCGCGGCGGCTGAGGCCGCAGCGCTCGGCAGCCACGGCGCGGTGCGCCGTCGGGACCGCCGCAGACCACCCACGACCGACCCGCAGGAGGAACCATGGCAGAGAACACGTCCGTACTGACCGCGCAGGAGACCTTTGGCGACGACCCCGTGACCGGCGTCGGTCTCATGGCCGACGACGCCCGGGTTGCCGCGCGCACGCTCGCCAAGGCCCCGCGCGCCTGGAAGGACCGCGCCCTGAACCTCATGGCGGATCGCATCGAGGCCCGTCGCGAGACCATCCTCGAGGCGAACGCCCGGGACCTCGAGCGTGGCCGCGAGGCGGGGACGTCCGCCGCGCTGCTGGACCGGCTCAAGCTCGACGCCGCGCGCATCACCGGCCTGGCCGACGCCCTGCGCGAGCTGGCGACCCTGCCCGATCCCGTGGGCTCCGTGGTGCGGGGCCAGACCCTGGCGAACGGCCTGCGGATGCGCCAGGTGCGCGTGCCCATGGGCGTAGTGGGCGTGATCTACGAGGCGCGGCCCAATGTGACCGTGGACATCGCCGGGATCGCCGTGAAGTCCGGCAACGCCGTGCTGCTGCGCGGCGGATCGGCCGCGTTCGACTCCAACCGCGCGCTGGTGGGCGTCCTGCGGGACGCCCTCGCGGACGCCAAGCTGCCCGTGGACTGCGTGCAGACCGTGGACGACTACGGCCGGGAGGGCGCGAACGCCCTGATGGGTGCCCGCGGCAAGGTGGACGTGCTCATCCCGCGCGGCGGCCACGGTCTCATCCAGTCCGTGGTCACCAACGCCACGGTGCCGGTGATTGAGACGGGCGAGGGCAACGTGCATGTGTTCGTGGACGCCTCCGCCCCCGTGGAGATGGCCACCCGGCTGGTGGTGAACTCCAAGACCCACCGCACCTCCACGTGCAACTCCGCGGAGACGCTGCTGCTGCACGGCGCGGCCGAGGAGGCCTCCCGCGAGGTGCTAGCGGCCCTCGACAAGGCCGGGGTGGCCCTGCACGTGGACGACCGCGCCGCGGCCCTGCTGCCCCCGGGATCCGACCACCTCAAGGCCACGGACGAGGACTGGGACACCGAGTACCTCGACATGGACATGGCCGTGAAGGTCGTGGACGGGCTGGACGAGGCCATGGAGCACATCCGCCGCCACTCCACCGGGCACACGGAGGCCATCATCACCAACGACCTCGCGAATGCCGAGCGCTTCTCCGCCGAGGTGGACGCCGCGGCCGTGATGGTCAACGCGTCCACGCGCTTCACGGACGGCGGCCAGCTGGGCCTCGGTGCGGAGATCGGGATCTCCACCCAGAAGATGCACGCGCGCGGACCCATGGGCCTGGAGGAGCTGACCACCACCAAGTGGCTGGTCCAGGGTGACGGGCACGTGCGCCCCTGAGACGTACCATGGAACGGACGTGACCGCACAGACGTCCTCCGCACCACCACACCGGCCCCGCCGGACCGAGAAGGGAACCACATGAGCTCGCTGCCCCTGTTGTCCAACGCCACCCTCGTGGCCGCCGAGGAGTCCCACAGCATCAACGAGCAGCTGCATGCCATGGCCCCGGTGTTCGGCGCCGTGGCGTTCGCGCTGTTCGTGCTGGGACTCGTGGCCGCCATGTCCTTCTCGTCCCGCGGCAAGGCCCCGGCGATCGGCGAGTACCACGATCCCGCCGCGCTGCCCGCGGACGAGCAGGCCATGCTCGACAGCGTGCACGCCGCGCCCCGCCACTGACCCCGGGCCCCGCTGGAGTGAACCCCACGAATGCCTCGGTGGTCGCGGCCGAGACGGAGCTGAACATCCCCCCGCGCACCCCGGGCAGGACCCGGCTGGGGGTGATGGGCGGTACGTTCGACCCCATCCACCACGGGCACCTCGTGGCGGCCTCGGAGGTCGCGGCGGTCTTCGACCTGGACGAGGTGGTCTTCGTGCCCACGGGTGAGCCGTGGCAGAAGGCCGGCCAGCAGGTCACGGACGCGGAGCACCGCTACCTGATGACCGTGGTGGCCACCGCGTCCAACCCGCGATTCACGGTGTCCCGGGTGGACGTGGACCGCCACGGCCCCACCTACACGATCGACACCCTGCGCGACCTGCACCGCCAGCGACCCGAGGCCGAGCTGTTCTTCATCACCGGCGCGGACGCCATGGCGGAGATCCTCACGTGGAAGGGTGCCGAGGAGCTGTGGCGGCTGGCCTGCTTCGTGGGCGTCACCCGCCCCGGCCACGTGCTCTCCGCGCCCGTGGGCTCCGAGAGCGTGTCCCTGCTCAACGTGCCCGCCATGGCCATCTCGTCCACGGACTGCCGGGCCCGGGTGGCCGAGGGCAAACCGGTCTGGTACCTGGTGCCGGACGGCGTGGTGCAGTACATCAACAAGTACGGCCTGTACCGCGGCGCGGCAGAGCCCTCCGCGGGCGGCCACACCCCCGCGGACGCCACCGCGCCGCGCCCTTCCGCCCCCACGGATCCGTCCGGGCACCCCCGCCCGGACCAGAGGAGCACCTCGTGAGCACACCCCCCGAGAACGGCCACGGGAACACCCCGGACTGCCCCTGGACCACGCACCCCGCCACGGGCGAGCACGAGCGGATCTCGCCCCCGGCCCCCATGATCGAGCTGGACACCCCGTCCCAGGGACAGCCGGTCAAGCCGCTGGGTCCGCGTCGGCTCGCGCGGCTGCAGCGGGAGATGGCCGAGCACGCCCAGCAGGTCCAGGAGGCGGAACGCCGAACCGGCGGCGCGGAGGTCGACGACGCCCTGCTCGCCACGCAGCGTCGGCTCGCCGAGCTCGCGGTGCGCGCGGCGGCCGCGAACGAGCAGGACCGGAAGGACGCGGACCGTGCCGTGGCCGCCCAGCCGGACGGCCCGGGTGCCCCGGGTGACGGTGCCGCGGGCGACGACCGGCCCACCCCGCCGCCGGCACAGAACGAGTACGTGACCATCACCTTCCCGGGTGCGGCCGCGGGAGCCGGTGGGGGAGTGGAGCTCGGCGCGCGCCTGGCGGACCCCGCGTCCCTGCCCGCCTCGGCCGTGCACTACGGACCCGTCACCGAGACCACCTCGATCCCGGTCCTCGCCCCGCACCCTGCGCGGGTGGCGTCGTCGACCGGGACGTCCGCGCCCGCCGAGGACGCCCCGGCGCACGGCACCGGTGGGGAACCCCGGTCCGCTGCAGCGCCCGAGACCTCCCACCCCGTCGCGGAGTCCCGCGGGACCACCTGGGACCCGGCACCGGCGTCCCCGGTGCGTGCCGTGGACGCCGAGGGCCTCGAGCTGCTCGAGCCCCGGGCCTACACCCGGGTGGCCTCCGGCACGCGCGTGCTGCTGGCCCTGCTGCTCGTGGTGATCGCCGCCCTGGCGGTCGTCCTGATCATGTTCATCCTCTGAGTCCCACCCTGAAAGGACAGCGCACCTCCGTGACTGCCACCACCGAATCCATCGACCTCGTCCGCGCCGCAGCCCTGGCGGCGGACCAGAAGAAGGCGGAGAACGTCGTCGCGTTCGACGTCTCCGAGAGCCTGGCCATCACGGACGTGTTCATGGTCGCCTCCGCACCCAACGAGCGCCAGGTCTCCGCTGTGGTGGACGCCGTGGAGGAGGCGCTGATCGAGCGCTTCGACCGCCGCCCCCTGCGCCGTGAGGGCAAGGGCGAGGGCCGGTGGGTGCTGCTCGACTTCGGGGACGCCGTGATCCACGTGCTGCACGACGAGGACCGCGAGTTCTACGCCCTCGAACGGCTGTGGGGCGACTGCCCGGCCATCGACGTCCAGCTGCCCGCGCCAGGCCGCCCGGACGCCGCCGGGCCGGCCGACGACGACGCCGCGCGCGCGGTCTGAGGGGCCGCCTCCGGCGATTTGCACGCGCCGGAGCATCCTGTCTAGGATGATCGAGTCGTTGACGGGAAACCGGAAACGAAGACGCCGTTGCGCGGCAACTCGGACACAGAATCCGGGTAAACGGGCAGTGACGGAGGCGTGGTAAAGTTTCGCGGGACGCACGGGGCTATGGCGCAGCTGGTAGCGCACCTGCATGGCATGCAGGGGGTCAGGGGTTCGAGTCCCCTTAGCTCCACCACACAGGAAGAATCCCCTCCACCGATCACGGTGGAGGGGATTTTTCGTGCCCGCCCGTTCCTACCGGGCGTCGCGCCCGCGCGGTTGACGCGCGGCGAGGGTCCGCGCGTCCACCAGCTCCAGACCCGTGACCGCGCAGGACAGACCCCGGTGGTTGCGCGTGGCCACTACGGAGACCACCGCCACCAGCAGCCACAGGCCCATCAGCAGACTCAGCAGCCCCGCCGCAGTGGCCGGGAGCAGGGCCTCGGCGGTCCGGCCCACCACGTAGACCCCGCCGACCGACGCGGCGCGGGCCAGGGCCTGCCCCGCGGACACGGTGCGGGGAGGCAGAGACGCCGCGCGGGCGGCGTCGTCGGCGTCGGGCAGCGCCGGTGCCAGCCACACGGTCTTCTGGCCCGCGGACGCCCGGGTCCCGGACAGCGCCGGGACCACGATCCACAGCAGACCCGGCAGCAGCACCGTGACGAGCACCTCCGCGGTGTGGCCGGGCCGCTTCCAGCCCGTGACGTGCACCAGCATCGCCCACGCCACGGTGGCCGCGGTGCAGTCCAGCTCGGCGGGCACGGGCAGCGGGAGCAGGGTGTACGCGAACAGCCCCGCCGCGTAGAGACTGACGGCCAGCGCACCCAGCAGCCGAGGCACGGTCAGACGGCCGTAGTGCCGGTACTGCCAGACCAGCAGCGGGACGAGCACCGGCAGCGACAGCAGCGTCCCGCCGGCGAGGCCCATCACGAGCGGCCAGGTCCATTCGCCTATCTCCGAGCGCTTCTCCATCGTCGGCGGACTGCACGGGCGCGTGCCCCCGCCCGGGACGGCGGGCCCGGGCGGCCGATGACGACGCCGGGCCCACCGTACCGCGCAGCCGTGCCGATCGATCCGTGCGGCCCCGAGCCGAGAAGGGTCCCCGGTCGGCGGGGCTACGAGTCCGAGACCCCGGGGGAGAACCACCCCATCAACGCGATCCGGGACCTCGCGGCGGGCCTCGGCCGGGTGCGCGGTGTGGCCTACGCGGAGCAGTGCGCCCTCGTGAGGCAGGTGCGCACATGAGGGTCACCATCCACCAGCCCGACCTGCTCCGGGTTCTGGTACAAGATGGCCGTCTCCGACGCGTTCGTCGTCTCCCGGCACGACCAGTTCCAGAAGCAGGGGTACCAGCGGCGCGTGCGGATGCGCGGCACGTGGGCCTCCCACCGGCTCGTGGGCGGACCCGGGCTCCAGGCGGGGCCGCGTGTCCCGCCCGGGACCGCCGCCGAGCGCGAAGTCCGGCCCCGGCGGAGGGCCGGCGTGTGCGGCCTGAAGGCGTGACCGCCTGCAGCCAGGGCCGCCTGCCGCCACGCAGCCCTCGGCGGGCCGTCGGCCGGGGTGGTGCGGTTCCGCGCACCGTGGGCGGGCGGAGCGGACCCGACGCCCGCCCGGTCAGGGCGCCGGAGTCGGCCCCGCGGCGTCGTCGTCGGGGGAGCCGGAGAACCACACGAGCAGCGCCCCCGCCGCGACCACCAGCAGGATGCCCAGCAGCGCAGTGAGCCGCAGGCTCTCACCCAGCACGGTGAGCCCCACCACGGCCCCCAGGGCGGGGTCGAACGCGAAGAGCACGCCGATCACCCGCGCGGAGGTGACCCGCCCGGCCAGCGCGTCCACCGTGCCCGGGACGGCCACCCCGAGCACGGCGGAGACCGCGAGCCACCCCCAGTCCGGTGCCGTGACCTCGGGGACCCGTGCCACCGCGAACGGCGCGGTGCACAGGGCCGCGACGCCCACGGACAGGGCCACGCCGTCCAGACCGCCCCCTGCCGCGCCGACCCGCGCGGCGAACACCGTGTACAGCCCGAAGAAGACCGCGGCGAGCAGCCCCGCGGCGTAGCCGAGCGCGTCGAAGTACCCGGAGGGCCCCGCCGAGATCAGCACGACGCCGCCCAGGGACAGCAGCGCGCACGCACCCTCCCTGACCCTGCGGGCCGCCACGAGGGCCACCGCGCACGGGCCCAGGAACTCGAGCGTCACGGCCACTCCCAGGGGGAGCCGGTCGACGGCCGCGTAGAGACTCACGTTCATGGCCGCCATCGCGGCACCGTAGCCCACGATCCCGAGCCACTCCGAGCGCGAACGGCGGCGCACCCGGGGGCGCACGAGCACCAGCAGCAGGGCGGCGGCGATCAGCATGCGCAGCGCACTGGTGCCCACGGTGCCGTAGGACGCGAACAGCGTGGAGGAGATCGCCGAGGACAGCTGGATGGCCGCCGAGCCCACGAACACGAGACCGGTGGCGGTGAGCACCGCCCGGCGGGAGAGCACCGGTGAGGTCACGGGACTCCTCCGGGGACGGGGCGGGAACTGGGACGGGGCACCGGGCCACGGTATCGGACGCCGCCGCGCTCGACGCCGCCTCAGCACCCGGCCCGGGGAACACCCGTGCTCCGGCTGCCCGACCGTGTCCGGGGACCTCGGCACCCCGGGGTGCCGACCCTCGGCGCGCCCGCCCGGCGTACCGCACGGCGGTCATGGCACGCGCGGGGACGGTCGGGGCTCGCCGGGCTGCTCGGGACGCTCGCCGGGCTGCTCGGGACGCTCGCCGGCCGGTCGGGGTGGGCCCGGGCGCGGAGTAGCATGACCGCCATGCCCAGAAGACCCGCGCCGTCCGCCGCGGCGCCGCTCAGGCGTCGCAGTGCGGCGGTCGTCGCGGTGGCACTGCTGCTGGCCACCACCGTGCTCACGGCGCTCACCGCGTGCGCCCCGGACCCGGTGCCCACCACCGACTGCACCCACTACGGACTGGCCGCGGACGACCCCCGGGCCCGCCCCCACACCGTCACCCGCGCCACGCAGGAGACGGACGGGGACCAGACCCAGGCCGGGGCCCTCGGCCGGCTGGACCAGAGCTTCACGCACGGGGACACCACCAGCAGCTTCCACGTGGTGGACGGCGGGGTGGACCCCTCCCGGCCCGTGGGCCTCGTGGTGGACCTGCACGGGGACGGCGGCGCCGAGTTCTACGAACCCGGGGGCCGCACCACGTGCCTCGCGGCGGTCGCGGCGTCGCACAACGCGCTGCTCGCGGTGCCCCTGACCCCGGACGGCGCGGAGGACCGCACGTGGTGGCAGGAGATCGGGCCCAACCTGCGCTGGCTGCGCGCGCTCACGGAGGAGAAGCTGCTCACCGACCTTCCCGTGGCCCGGGACCGGGTCACCTGGATGGGCTACTCCGGTGGTGCCGAGATGATGACCTACGGGGTGCTCAGTGGCGCCCGCGACCTCGTGACCGGTGGGGCTGTGATGATCGGTGGCGGCGGCGCGCCCGACGCGCTGGTGCAGCCCGCCACGGCTCGACAGAAGAAGGACCTGCCCCTGTGGTGGGCCACGGGCTCGAACGACGTGGGCACGGACCCGAACGCCGACTTCGACGCCCTGCGGGCCGCCCGCGAGGGGCAGCGGTTCTACGAGGAGCGCGGGTTCCGGCGCACCCGGCTGCACGTGGCGCAGGGGCGCGACCACTTCGACATGCCCGACGCCGCCATCCTCGACGAGCTGCTCGGCGCGGAGGAGCCCTCTCCCACGGCCACGCGCTGAGCCGGGACACTGCGGCTCTAGTGGGCCGACACGTTCGGCACGGGGGGTGCGGTGCTGACGGGCCGACGCCGATCGGCGCCGGGGTGGTGCGACACCGGTGAGCTGACGCCGTTCGTTACGGGAACGTCGCGGTGCGGACGGGCCGGCGCCGGGGCGGGCAGGTTCCGACGCACTCGCGGGTCGCGAGCGCCGTGATCTCCATGCATCTGGGGAAGCATTGCACCCCCGTTCCGCCCTGCCGTATCCTGTGGAGCACAGACTGGGCCGGCAGGGGGATGCAACGCTGGGCACCAGGGCGCGCACGGGGGTGACGCGCCGTCGCACCGGGTCGGGGGACCCGGCAGACACGATCCGATCAGCCACAGCCGTGCGGGCACTCCGCCGGCCGCGTCCGCGTCCCCCTGCGTCAGGTCCTCAGCCGAGGGGGAACGAAGAACCAGTGGACCGTCATGATCTCAACGCAGGGCCCGCACCCGAGCCCGCCCCGGGTGCCGCGGCCCCGGACCGCGCGGTGTACCCGGTGCAGCAGCCGCCGCCACCGCGCACACTCGTGGACATCGTGCTGGACACGGTGGCCCGCTTCCCGGACGCGATCGCCCTGGAGGACGAGCACGAATCCGTGCCCTACGGGGAGCTCGAGGACCGCATCGAGACCCACGTGCAGCGGCTGTGGGACCTGGGCATCGGACGCGGGGACCGCGTGGGCGTGCGCGTGCCCTCGGGCGGGGTGGACCTGTACGTGGCCATCCTGGCCACGCTGTTCGCCGGCGCCGCCTACGTCCCCGTGGACTGGGACGACCCCGACGAGCGCGCCCACACCGTGTGGGAGGAGGCCGGCGTGGCCGCGGTCTTCGGACAGGGCCTCGAACTGACCCGACGTCCGGACGTGAGCACCGGCGAGCGCACGGAGACCCCCCGCACGCGCGACGACGCCTGGATCATCTTCACCTCCGGGTCCACGGGCAAGCCCAAGGGCGTGGCGATCAGCCACCGCTCGGCGGCGGCCCTCGTGGACGCGGAGGCCATGATGTACCTCCAGCGCCGCCCGCTCGGCCCCGGGGACCGTGTGATGGCCGGGCTGTCGGTCGCGTTCGACGCCTCGTGCGAGGAGATGTGGCTCGCGTGGCGCCACGGGGCCACCCTGGTGCCCGCACCGCGCAGCATCGTGCGCTCCGGGCCGGACCTGGGCCAGTGGATCGTGGACCGGCAGATCACGGCGGTCTCCACCGTGCCCACGCTGGCGTCCCTGTGGCCGAGCGAGGCCCTGGACCGCGTGCGGCTGCTGATCTTCGGCGGGGAGGCGTGCCCGCTCGAGCTGACCCGGCACCTGGTGCGGCCCGGGCGTGAGGTGTGGAACACCTACGGCCCCACCGAGGCCACCGTGATCGCCACGGGCGCCCTGCTCACGGGGGAGGCGCCCGTGCGGATCGGGCTGGCCGTGCCCGGGTGGGAGCTCGCCGTCGTGGACGCCCAGGGTGAGCCCGTGGCCTGGGGCGAGACCGGCGAGCTGATCATCGGCGGCGTGGGTCTGGGCCGCTACCTGGACCCCGCCAAGGACGCCGAGAAGTACGCGCCCCTGGAGTCGCTCGGGTGGGAGCGCGCCTACCGCTCCGGCGACGTGGTGCGCGCGGACCCGGAGGGGATCGTGTTCGCGGGCCGCGCCGACGACCAGGTCAAGGTCTCTGGCCGACGCATCGAGCTCGGCGAGATCGACACCCAGATGACCCGGGTGCCGGGCGTGAAGCTCGGCGCGTGCGCCGTGCACTCGACCCCCGGCGGCGGCAGCGTGATCGCCGGCTACCTGGTGCCCGAGTTCGAGGGATCGGTGGAGCTCTCCGAGGCCCGGCGCTGGCTCGTGGAGCGGCTCCCGGGGCAGATGGTGCCCGCGCTGTGCATCATGGACGAGCTGCCCATGAAGACCTCCGGCAAGGTGGACCGCAAGGCCCTGCCGTGGCCGCTCCCGAACACCACCGAGGACGGCTCCGCGCCGCTGGCGGGAGATCTCGCGTGGCTCGCGGAACTGTGGGCAGAGCAGCTGGGTCCGCTGCCGTTCACGGCGGACAGCGACTTCTTCGCCATGGGCGGCAGCTCCGTGGCGCTCGCCCGGCTGGTCTCGGCCCTGCGCCGGACCCACCCGGACACCGAGATCGCCAAGATCTACGCCCACCCCACCCTGGAGGGGATGGCCGGCTACCTGGCCACCCTCGGGGAGTCCCACGACGTCAAGCGCGACCCCCGCCCCACCCCCGCGGCCGCGGGCTGGCTCCAGGGGCTGTTCGTGCTGGCGCTGAACGTGGTCAACGGGTTCCGCTACGTGCTGGGCTCGCTGATCGTGGTCTGGCTGCTCGCGGTGCTGGCCGATGCCGGATGGGTGCCGCGGCCGCCGCTGCTGCCGCTCGTGCTGGGCTGGCTCGTGATGTTCTCCCTGCCCGGGCGGGTGCTCGTGGGTGCCGCCGTGGTGCGGCTGCTCACGGCCGGTCTGCGGCCCGGGCACTACCCGCGCGGCGGCTGGAACCACCTGCGCGTGTGGGCGGCCGAGCGCGTGGTGGTCTACAACAAGTACGACCTGCTCACGGGCACCCCCATGGCGCGCGGGCTGCACCGGCTGTTCGGCAACAGGATCGGCGCGGACGCCCACCTGTACAACACCCCGCCGGTCACGGGGCTGGTGAGCGTGGGCGAGCACGCCACCGTCGAGTTCGAGGCGGACCTCTCGGGGTACTGGCTCGACGGTGACGTCTTCCACGTGGGGGCCATCGAGATCGGGGACCACGCCCGCGTGGGCACCCGCACCCTGGTGGACCCCGGCATGCGGGTGGGCAGCGGCGCCGAGGTGCTGCCGGGCTCGCACGTGAGCCGCAGCATCCCGGACGGCGAGCTGTGGGGCGGTTCCCCGCTGCGCCACCACGGCCACGCCGGGCGCACGTGGCCCGCGGACACCCCCGAGCAGGTGGGGGGTCTGCGCACGTGGGGCCGGTTCACGTCCCACCTCGCGTACTCGGCGGGTGTGCTGCTGGTGGGTCTGCTGCCCTTCCTGGCGCTGATCCCCGGGGCCCTGATCGTGCTGACCCGGGTGGTCACCATCCAGGAGTACGAGATCGTGTTCCCGATCGTGGCGGTCTGGGTGCCGGTGTTCACCGTGGTCACCGCGGTGGTGTGGCTGCTGCTGGTGGTGGCGCTGGTGCGGCTGGTGGCCGGCGCGATCGTGCCCGGCTACTTCCCGCAGGTCGGCCCCGTGGGATGGGCCATGTGGCTCACCGAGGCCCTCATGCAGCGCACCCTGATCTCCACCTACCCGCTCTACGCCTCGTGCATCACCCCGTGGTTCATGCGGCTGCTCGGCGCCAAGGTGGGGCGCAACGTGGAGATCTCCACGGCCGAGACCATTCCCCACCTCACGACCCTCAAGGACGGCTCGTTCCTCGCGGACCACTCGCTCGTGACGTCCCACCGTGCGGGCTTCGGCTGGCTGCACGTGGGCACCTCCGTGATCGGCGAGCGCACCTTCGTGGGCAACTCCGGGATCGTGGGCCCGGACCGGGACCTGCCGGCCGACGCCCTCGTGGCGGTGCTCAGCTCCGCGCCGCACCGGGCGCCCACCGGCTCCTCGTGGCTCGGACGCACCGCGGAGCCGATCGCCCGTGCCAGGACGGACGCGGACGCGGAGTCCACGTTCCAGCCGCAGCGCCGGCTCAAGGCGGCGCGCGCGTTCGTGGAGGCCTTCCGCTTCCTGCCCGCCATGGTCTCGGCGTGGCTGGACCTGGTGATCGTGTACGTGCTTACGGGCATCTACATGTCCCACGGGATGGGGTGGTCCGGTGTGCTGGCCGCGTTCGCGTGGTCCGGCGTGGTGCTCACCGCGGCCAGCACGCTCGCGTGCCTCGTGCCGGTGCTGGTGAAGTGGGCCCTGATGGGCCGCTTCCGCGCCGGCGAACGGCCGCTGTTCAGCTCGTTCGTGTGGCGCAACGAGCTCACGGACGTGTTCGCCGAGTCCCTGGCCGTGCCCTCCATGATCCGGCTCAGCGTGGGGTCGCCCATGTTCAACGCCTGGGCGCGGCTGATGGGATCGCACATCGGCCGCGGCGTGTGGTGCGAGACCTGGTGGCTGCCCGAGTTCGACCTGGTCCGCCTCGAGGACAACGTGTCCGTGAACCGCGGCACCGTGCTGCAGACCCACCTGTTCCACGACCGCATCATGCGCATGGAGCCCGTGACCATGCGCCGGGGCTCCACCCTGGGGCCCAACAGCTTCGTGCTGCCGGGTGCCACCATCGAGGAGCGCACCACGGTGGCCCCGGGGTCCCTGGTGATGCGCCAGGAGACCGTGCCCTCGGACGGCAACTGGGGCGGCAACCCCATCCGCCACCTCGCCCCCGGGGACCAGGTGGTCAGCGCGCAGTTGGTGCCCACCGCGGCACCGGCCACGCGCCGGGGCGCCCACGCGGCGTCGTCGTCAGCCGAGCCCGCCACCGGGCCCGTGGCCGAGCCTGCCGCCGTGCAGCCCGCCGGGTCCAGCGCGGCGGGCCCGGCCACGGAAGTCCTGACCACGGGGGCGCGCCCCGCCCAGCACGAGGGAGTCACCGAATGACCCAGCAGAGTCTGCACGAGACCGTGCCCGAGGGGGACCTGCCACCGGGGCAGCGGCCCCAGCCAGGACCCCGCCCACCGCGCGAGGTGTGGCTCGGGGACCGGGGCGACGAGGGGCGCACCGCCGCGGAGAGCGAGCTGTGGACCGCAGCCACCCCCGTGGTCACCGCACCGCCGCGCTCCACCACCGCGCCCCGGCAGGGCGCGGTGACGCGCAACGTGACCAGCGCGGACGGGCGCCGCACCCGGCGGCGGATCATGGGTGTGGACGTCGCCCGCGGGTTCGCGCTCGTGGGCATGATCGCGGTGCACGTGCTCCCGGCGGTGTCCGAGGCCACCGGGGAGGCGTCCCTGGAGTGGCGGCTGTTCGCGGGCCACTCGGCCGCGCTGTTCGCCACGCTGGCCGGGGTGAGCCTCGCGTTCATGACCGGCGGGCGCCACCCGCGCCGGGGCCGGGACGGCACCCGGGCGCGGGTGTCCATCCTCGTGCGTGCGCTCGTGCTGTTCGTGATCGGACTGAGCATCAACCTGTTGGAGCTGCCGGTCTACAACATCCTCATCTACTACGGTCTGATGTTCCTGGTGGCGATCCCCTTCACGGTGCTCAGCGTGCGGTGGCTGCTGACGTGCTCGGCGCTGTTCGCCGTGGTGATGCCCTTCGTGATGCAGTGGTCGCTGTCCGTGCTGCCCGCGCACGTGTACGGCAATCCGGGGTTCGCGGAGCTGTTCACGGATCCCACCGCGGTGTTCGCGGAACTGTTCCTCACCGGCACCTACCCCGCGCTGCCGTGGATGACGTTCATCTGCCTGGGCATGGCCCTGGGCCGGCTGCCGCTGTCCCGGGACCGGGTGCAGGTGCTGCTGGTGATCGTGGGCGCGGTGCTGGCCGCGGCCGCCCGGGGCTTGTCCCTGCTCATGCTCCTGCGCTTCGACCTCGAGAACGCTCTGGTGGACGCGACCCCGTGGATGACGGCGGACGACGTGTGGAACATCCAGATCTACGGGCCGGATCCCCAGCTGCCGGACACCTCCTACCTGTGGCTGCTGCTGAGCGGGCCGCACACGAACACCCCGTTCGCGCTGCTCGAGAGCGCCGGGCTGGCCATGGTGGCCCTGGGGGCGTTCCTGCTGCTGTGCCGGGTGATCGGCAAGTGGCTCACGTGGCTCGGGGCCATGGGCTCCATGACCCTCACGCTCTACGTGTCCCACCTGGTGCTGCTGGCCTTCGTGTGGACGGACACCACGCCCTGGTTCTGGTTCCTGGTGCAGGTGGCCGTCGCGGCGCTCTTCGCGGTCGCGTGGCAGCAGGCCGTGGGCAACGGGCCGCTGGAGCGGCTGGTCACCCGGGTGTCCAAGGGCGCGGCGGCCGCGGTGGTCCCGGACCGCCGGGGGCGGCGCCGGGCGGAGACCCCGCCGCGGTAGACCCGATCCCGGCACCCGCCGGACGCCTGGGGCGGGGGTTCGGTGCCTGCCGGGGCCTGGTGTATGCCGAGGGTCCGGCGAGTGCCGGGCTCGCCGGTGGTGCGCATGCCCGGCCCCGCTTCAGTCGTGCGGGTCCGGGACCACGGCCCGGCAGGGGTGCGCTATCCGGCGGGTCTCAGCGTGGAGAGTCGGAGTCCGCCTGCCACGCCACGGCCAGGCGGGTGTTCTCGCGCGCGGTGGTGCGGGCGTCCGTCACCACCCAGTCCCGCCCGTACTCGGCGCGGGTCCGGGGGCCCACGTGGATTCCCGAGGGGTCCCGGGCCAGCCCCGTCTCCCACGCCTTGACGAGCGCCTCGACGCGCACCCACGCCCGGGTCACGGCCACGGCACGACGCCGCCCGCGCAGCCGGGAGAGCCGCGTGCGGTCCTCTGGGTGCAGCACGTCCAGCAGCACGTCCGTCTCGACGTCGCTCTGGACGCGTTCCACGTCCACCCCCACGCGGCGCTGGGCGGTCGCCACGGCCACGAACCCCGCGGTGCGCGAGAGCGAGAAGCGCACCGGCTGCAGCGGGGCGGGGCCCGGGGGCGTGCCGGGTGCACCCTGCCGCGCGGCGTCGTCGACCGTGCCCGCGCGGCCGTGGACCGCGCGTGGTGCGCCCGTCACGGGATCGTGGTGCACGGGAACCTCGTGGGGGCGGCACCCCAGGCGGTGGGCGAGCACGTGGCGCAGCACCACGTGCGAGACGAGGAACAGCTCACGGGCCCGCTCGGCCTGCACGGTGTCGGCCCGGGCCGTCTCCTCCTCCCCGAGGCACCCGAGCGCGGTGAAGGCCCAGGGGGCGATCTCGGCGACGGGCAGCACGTGCAGGGTCAGGTCCGCGGGAGCGCCCGGGACCCGGCGCCGGTGCGTGGCCCACACGGGCTGCCGCAGCGCTGTGGTGCCCGCGCTCACCGGATGCCCCCGGGCAGTGCGTCCAGTGCGCGCCCCAGCAGCTCGGGGTGCTCCAGCAGGCCGTGGTGGCCTCCCGGGACCGTGAGCGTGTCCACCGTGGCGTCCGCCGCGCGCGCCCACCCTGCCACGGCAGCTGCCGATGCCGCGGGATCGCCCTCGGCGTGGACCAGCAGCAGCGGGGTGTGCAGCGGCGGCGGAGGGGCCGCGTGGGTCAGGGAGGCCCGCAGGTCCGCGCGCAGCGGCGCGAGCACCAGGGCCCGCAGCTCGGGGTCGTCCAGCAGCTCCGCCGGGGTCCCGCCGAGCCCGCCCACCCAGGCGGCCAGGGCGGCGTCGTCGTCCAGGATGCGTGCGAGCTCGGGATCCGGCGCGGGCGGAGCGGCCTTGGCCGAGAGCACGGTCCGCTGCAGCCGAGCGGGGCGCTCGCGCTCCACCGCGGCCGTGAACCAGGCGGCGGGCAGCGCGCCGAAGGAGTGGCCGAGCACCACGGTGGGGACGTCGTCCGCGTCCAGCACGGGCAGCAGCAGCGCGAGGGCCTCGGCCACCACCGAGTCCACGCTCACGGGGGTGGACTCGCCCGCCCGGGATTCGCGCCCGGGGCGGCGGTGGACGAGCACCTCGGTGCCCGGACGCTGCAGCACCCGCCCGGACAGGGCACCCGCACCGGCGTGGGGGAAGACGATCAGGCGACGGCGGGGGAGCGCACCGCCGGAGGACCAGCGCGCCAGGGCCGTGGTGGGGGGAAGGGTGGTGGCCAACGTCCCGGACCTCCTGGGTTGTCGAGGGGATGAGCACCGCAGCCGGACTCCGCACGGGGCCCCGGGCCCCGATGGACGGGAACCCCACGGACGGAGCCCTGACGGGCAGGTTCCCGACCGACAGGTCCCCGACGGGCGGGGCGGCGCCACCGGGTGCGGCGGTCCGTCCGTCGACCTCCGCCGGAGCACGGAGACCGCTGGTGCCTCCGCGCCAAGCCCGCCCAGAAGCACTCGGGCCCGGAGCCGCGCCCGCCCGAAGGTACTGCCTCCCGGTGCCGCGTGTCCCGGGTGCCGTGCCTCCCGGTGCCGTCCGGGCGGTCCGGCACTCGGGTGGCGCGATGGGGTCGTGCCTGGTCCGCTCGCCGAGGTTTTCCAGTTTGCGGCGTTCTTCCAGTTTGCGGAGTGCCTCCGGCCGGCGGAGTTCCTCCGGTCCGGGGGGTGTTCGATCTGCAGGAGTCCTCCAGTCGGCGGGGGCCGTCCGGAGGTTCCGGTGGGGGTGGTTGACGGGGTGTTGCGTGACGGGGGCCGCTGCGGTGGCCGCGGGGAGGTCGTAGGCTCGGGGACCGGGTTCACGTGCCTTCCCGCGGTGCGGTTCTGGCACCACAGTACCCGCCCGACCGGTCACGACGCCGGGAACCGGTGCCGTGACCGTTCCCTTGCGAGGGACTCTGCGGGGTCGTCGGCCGGGAACGCCGCGTGCCACCTGCGGAGCGGGGGGCACGGGGTGGGCCCGCCCACCGGAGCAACGCACCGGAGTCACATACCGGGGCCATCCACCGGAGACCACCACCTGACACACCGCGGGTGCCCGCAGCAGCCGGGACCCGCCGAGCCCGCCCCAGCACGGGGCGGAGGACGGAGAGCACAGCGCATGGCGGCGAAGAAGCACAGGTCCTCGGCCACACCGGCCGTCCACGCCCTGACCGAGGCGGG
Source organism: Kocuria rhizophila DC2201 (assembly GCF_000010285.1). Classification (NCBI taxonomy): domain Bacteria; kingdom Bacillati; phylum Actinomycetota; class Actinomycetes; order Micrococcales; family Micrococcaceae; genus Kocuria; species Kocuria rhizophila. The sequence goes on from NC_010617.1 coordinate 1,267,922, forward strand.
AGTCCCGTTCGAGGAGCTGCCCTATGAGCACGACCCCGCGGCGCGCTCCTACGGGGACGAGGCCGCCGAGGCCCTCGGGCTGGACCCGGCCAGCGTGTTCAAGACCCTCGTGGTGTCCCTGGACCACGGAGGCCACGGGGTCTGCGTGGTGCCCGTGGCCGCCCGGGCGGACCTCAAGGCCGCGGCGGCCGCGCTCGGCGCGAAGAAGGCGCAGCTCGCGGACCCGGCGGACGTGCACCGCCTCACGGGGTACGTGCTCGGCGGGGTCAGCCCCCTGGGCCAGCGCACCACGCTGCCCACGGTGGTGGATGAGAGCGCGAGTGGCCTGGAGCGGATGTACGTCTCGGGCGGTCGGCGCGGCTTCGACGTCGGGCTCGCCCCGCAGGACCTCGTGCGGGTCACGGGGGCGGTGCTCGCCCCGGTGGCACGGGCCGCGGGGTAGCCGGGCGGCCCAGCGGACGGAACGGCCCCGGCGCGTCACACGACCGCGCACTCGCGCCGGGGCCCGGGCGCCCCGGCCGCCGCGTGCTACCGTGTCACCATTGATGTTAGGCGTGCCTAACCTTAGGGGAATACGAGACGGGGCCATGTTCCAAACCTTCCTGATCGGCCTGCGCGAAGGGCTCGAAGCGGCCCTGATCGTGGCCATCCTCATCAGCTATCTCCACCGGGTGGGCCGCCCGGCCGCCCTGCGACCCCTGTGGCTCGGGGTCGCGGCCGCGGTCGCGGTGTCCCTCGCGTTCGGAGCGGTCCTCACCTTCGGCCCCTCCACTCTCACGTTCGAGGCCCAGGAGCTGATCGGGGGCTCCCTGTCCATCCTGGCGGTGGGCTTCGTGACCTGGATGATCTTCTGGATGGCGGCCGCCTCCCGGAACATGAAGCACGAGCTCGAGTCCCGCGCCGCCGTGGCGGTCGAGGGCTCCGCTGTGGGCATCGCGGTTCTGGGTGCGCTCGCGGTGGGCCGCGAGGGCCTGGAGACCGCACTGTTCCTGTGGGCTGCCACGCGCGCCACCGGCGGGGCGGGCGGGATGCTCGGACCCACCCTGGCCGCGGTGCTCGGCATCCTCGTGGCCGTGCTCATCGCGTGGGCCATCACCCGCGGGCTCCTCCGGCTCAACCTCTCCACCTTCTTCCGCTGGACGGGCGGGTTCCTGGTGGTCATCGCCGCCGGGGTGCTCGCCTACGGCTTCCACGACCTGCAGGAGGCCGGGGTGCTGCCCGGACTGCACTCCCTGGCCTTCGACGTCTCCGCGGCGATCCCTCCCACGAGCTGGTACGGGGTGCTGCTCAAGGGCGTCTTCAACTTCTCACCGGCCACCACGTGGCTCGAGTTCGGCGTGTGGTGGGCCTACGTGCTGGTGGTCATGCCGCTGTTCGTGGTGCGCTCGCGCGGTGGCCGCACCCGCCCCGCGACCAGGGTGGCCGTGGCCCGGGACACCACCGCCACGGCCACCGCACCCTCCGCCTGAGCCTCCGCCGGCCGGCCCCGCGCCGTCCGGCGGTGACCTGCGGGCGGCGACCGTGCGGCGTCGTCGTCCCCGCGGCCGCCACCCGAGCCGCAGAAGCACGGAACCACAGCAGCACGGAACCACCCACCGCAGCCCCATCCATCTCAGACCCACCCCGCCGTCGCCGACGGCCGAGACCGAGGACCACCATGCCCCGTACCGCCGTGACCCTTCCCGCCCTGGTGACCGCCACCGGGCTGCTCCTCAGCCTCTCCGCGTGCCAGCCCAACGACCCGTCGGGCGGCGCGGGCGACGGCGCGATCTCCGTGACGAGCACCGACGACGAGTGCAAGGTCTCCGCCACCGAGGCGCCCTCGGGCACCCTGCGCTTCGACGTCAAGAACGAGGGCAGCAAGGTCACCGAGTTCTACCTGCTGGGCAAGGACGGGCTGCGCATCGTGGGGGAGGTGGAGAACATCGCCCCCGGGCTGAACCGCACGCTCACCGTCTCCGCACCCCAGGGGACGTACTCCACCGCGTGCAAACCCGGGATGGTGGGGGACGGGATCCGCCACGAGTTCACCGTGACCGCCGGCGACGGCGCGTCCGCGGCGGACGCCGAGGACGGCCAGCTCAAGGAGCAGGCCACCACCCAGTACGCCTCCTACGTCAAGGACCAGAGCGAGCAGCTGCTCTCCGGCACCGAGGAGTTCGCGCGGGCCTACCGGGCCGGCGACGACGCCCGCGCCCGCGAGCTCTACGCGCCCGTGCGCATGCACTGGGAGCGCATCGAGCCCGTGGCCGAGTCCTTCGGGGACCTCGACCCCAAGCTCGACCTGCGCGAGGCGGACCTCGAGGACGGCCAGACGTGGACCGGGTGGCACCGCATCGAGAAGGACCTCTGGCCTCCCCGGACCGGCTACACCGCCCTGCCCCAGAAGGACCGGGACGCACTCGGCGAGCAGCTCGTGAGCGACACGAGGACCCTCCACGAACGCACCCGCGGCATCACCTTCACCGCGGACCAGCTCTCCAACGGCGCCAAGGAGCTGCTGGACGAGGTGGCCACCGGCAAGGTCACCGGCGAGGAGGAGGCGTGGTCCCACACGGACCTGTGGGACTTCCAGGGCAACGTGGACGGCGCACGCATCGCCTGGGAGGACCTCTCGCCGCTGCTCCAGAAGCGGGACCCCGAGCTGGACAGCACCCTGAAGACCCGCTTCGCCGAGCTGCAGAAGCTGCTCGACCAGCACAGGCGCGGGGACGGCTTCGTGACCTACGACCAGCTCACCAAGGCCCAGGTCAAGGAGCTCTCCGACGCCGTCAATGCCCTGTCCGAACCGCTGTCCACCGTGACCGACAAGGTGGTCGAGTAGACCGTGGCCACCCCGCACCAGGACGTCCCCGCGCGGCGGGCCGTGTCCCGCCGCGCCCTGTTCGGCACTGGAGCCGGTGCGCTCGCGGTGGGTGCCGGGCTGGGACTCGCCGGCCCACCGGCGGTCGCCGCCGTCGGGGACGCCCTCGGCACCCGGGCCCCCGACGACGTCGTGGCCTTCCACGGCGCGCACCAGGCCGGGATCGTGACCCCCGCCCAGGACCGGCTGTGCTTCGCCTCCCTGAACGTGCTCACGAAGGACCGCGCGGAGCTCGTGGCGCTGCTGCGCAAATGGACCGCGGCGTGCCGGAGGATCACCCAGGGCCTGGACGTCACCGAGAACGGCTTCGACGGCGGCTCCGACCACGCCCCGCCCCAGGACACGGGGGAGGCCCACGACCTCTCCGCGGCCCACCTCACCGTGACCGTGGGTTTCGGGCGCTCGCTGTTCCGGGACGGCTCCGGCAAGGACCGCTTCGGGCTGGCCGAGCACCTGCCGGAGGCCCTGATCGAGCTGCCCCACTTCCCGGGGGACCGCCTCGAGGAGCACCGCACGGGCGGGGACCTGTGCATCCAGGCGTGCGCGGACGACCCCCAGGTGGCCGTGCACGCGGTGCACAACCTGATCCGCATGGGCTTCGGGATCGTGTCCACCCGGTGGATGCAACTGGGCTTCGGGCGCACCTCCTCGACCTCCACGGAGCAGGCCACCCCGCGCAACCTCTTCGGGTTCAAGGACGGCACGGCCAACCTCAAGGCCGAGGACCCCGACCAGATCGACCAGCACGTGTGGGTGCGGGACGGCTCCTGGCTGGACGGCGGCACGTACCTGGTGGCCCGCCGCATCCGGATGATCCTGGAGACCTGGGACCGGGAGTCCCTCATGGGCCAGGAGAAGATCATCGGACGCACCAAGGGCACCGGTGCCCCGCTGTCCGGCGGGGAGGAGTTCACCCCCGTGGACCTCTCCATGGCGGGATCCGGCCACCAGCCCATCATCCCCGTGGACTCCCACGTGCGCCTCGCGCACCCGGACAGCAACGGCGGGGTGCAGATGCTGCGCCGCGGCTACAACTACGCCGACGGCACCGACTCGGTGGGCAACATGGACGTGGGGCTGTTCTTCATCGCCATGGTCAAGGACCCCGCCACGGGCTACGTGCCCATGCAGAACAGACTCGCGCGCCAGGACGCCCTGAGCGAGTACCTGCGCCACACCGGCTCCGGGCTCTTCGCCGTCCCGGCGGGGCTCTCGGAGGACCCGGAGGACCACTTCGGGCGTGCCATCTTCGAGGCGTAGCCGCCCGCAGGGCCGGGGACGCGCGGCCGCTCGGCACGGCAAAGGGCGTGGAGCCGCAGGGCGGTGGCGCAGCATGTGGTGCTGCAGCCGGGGCCCGTGGGAGCGTGCGGCTCGCCGGGAGCGGACGACCGGTGCGGTGGGCTCGTCAGGTCCGCGGGCGGCGTCGTCCCCCGGCACGACCCGCTGACGTGAGGCGCGACACATCCCAGTCCCGGCAGGGCCGAAGGGTGGGCCCGTGAACCAGGACACAGCACGGACATCGGCGTGCCCCGGCGCGGGCAGGGCACTCTTCGCGGCCATCGTGGGAACCGTGATCGAGTGGTACGACTACGCGCTCTACGGCACCGCCGCGGGGCTCGTGATCGGGCCGCTCTTCTTCGCGGGATCGTCCGCAGGCGCCTCCCTGGCCGCGTTCGCGACCTTCGCCGTGGGATTCGTGGCGCGTCCTCTCGGAGGCGTCCTGGTGGGGCACGTGGGGGACCGCCACGGGCGCCGCCCCGCGATGCTGCTCACGGTGGTCCTCATGGGCGTGGCCACCGTGGGCATCGGCCTGCTGCCCATCCACCTGGCCATCGGCGCGGCCGCCCCCGTGCTGCTCGTGCTGCTGCGGCTGCTGCAGGGCATGGGCGCGGGCGCCGAGCTCGCCGGGGCCATGACCCTCGTGGCCGAGTTCGCCCCGCCCCGGCGCCGCGGCCTCTACACCTCCCTGGTGCTCTCCGCACCGCCCGCCGGCATCGTGCTGGCGTCCGTCGCGTTCCTCTGGGCGGCGTCCCAGGGCGACGACGCCCTGCTCGCCTGGGCGTGGCGCGTCCCGTTCCTGGCCTCGGCCGTGCTCTTCGCGCTCGCGGTGTTCATCCGCGCCAAGCTCGAGGAGAGTCCCGAGTACGAGGCGGCCCTGGCCCGTGCGCGGCAGCAGGGGCAGGGGCGCAAGGTGCCGCTGCTGCAGCTGCTGCGCCACCACACCAGGGCCGTGCTCGCGGGGTTCTTCGCGCTGACCGGTCCAACGCCCTGAACTACATCCTGGCCGTGTTCTCGCTCTCCTTCATGACCTCCCCGGCCGTGGGCATGCCGCGCGGCTCGGCGCTGCTGGCGGTGAGCATCGGCTCCGTGTGCGGTGTGCTGACCACTCCCCTGGGGGGACTTGCCGCCGACCGGTTCGGGGCGCGACCCGTGCTGGCCGTGGGATCCCTGCTCGGCGCACTGGGAGCCTTCCCGCTGTTCCGCGCGCTGGCGTCCGGGGACACGGTGCTCGCGATCGTGGCCATCGGCGTGGGGCACGGACTCGCGATCGTGGCCATCGGCGTGGGGCACGGACTCGTGGTCGCGTGCACCTCCGGGGCGCAGGGCGCGTTCCTGGCCGGTCTGTTCCCCATGGCGGAGCGCTTCAGCGGCATCGCCCTGGCGCGCGAGACCAACGGGGCGGTCGTGGCTGGGCTCAGTCCACTCGTCGCTGCGGCCCTGATCACCGCGGCCGGCGGGGCCACGTGGGGCGCGGCCACCTTCCTCGCGGCGTGCTGCCTCAGCTCCGTGCTCGCCGTGGCCCTGATGCGCTCGGAGCACCACGCGTAGGACGTGACTGCCACATCCCCGACCGGATCCGGGCAGGGGTGGGCGCATGCCGCGGACGTCGCCGGATGCCGTGTGGTCCCCGCACATGCCGCTCTGCACGGTGGAACCCCTGAGCGTCGAGGGGCGGCCCGCCGGCTCCGGATCCCCCTCGAGCGGCACGAAGGACGCGTCCTCGACCTGACGACCCTCGACGCCCACGAGAACTGCCGCGGCTCGGCGCCCGCGGCCACGTCATCGACGCGCGCATCATCGGTGAGGCGGCTCGTAGCGGTCGGTACGAGCCGCCGCCCCTCACGCAGCTGTGGCACTTGGCCGCCCGGTGGGGTCGCCCCCGCTCCTGAGCACGTCCACGTCGGTCGCACCGAGGCGTGCCGGTGCTGGGGACGTGTCCGCCCCGTGGTGTCCGACCGCGCCCCGCTGAGGACCTGCCCTCCGTGTGACGTCCGACCGTGGCTCCGAGCGCGTGTCGACGATGGCACGGCCGGGGGAGTGGGGGGCATGCCCTGGGCGCGGTCGCTTATGCGTGTCGGACGGCCTTGGCACCGTCTCAGGAGTCGAATAAAGGTTCGAACACCTGGGGAGGACGGCGCATCATGACGGTGCTGGACATGCGGCAGATCGAGAGCTTCGAGGACCCGTGGGACACGGTTCCCGTGATCGGGGCCGCCCTCGACCCCGAGGCGGCCGGGGCCGCGGGGGAGTGGGGGGCAGAACCTGCCCCGGAGGATGTGTCGGTGCGCTGCGACGCCGTGGGGAACCCGTGCGAACTGGTCTACCACGGCCGGGAGCAGCGCGTGCTGGAACCGGTGATCCACTGGTTCGAACGCCGGAAATGGTGGGATGTGGAGGCCCGCGTGCCCCGCGAGAGCCGCACCAGCGCGGTGGACCGGGAGCGCTGGCGGGTCCAGGCCGTCCAGGCGGGCGCGGCGGTGGCCCGCACCTTCGAGCTCACACGCAACCAGGCCACCGAGCAGTGGCAGCTGCTGCGTGTCAGTGTGTGATCCCGTGGCCGTGGAGCCCACCGGGGCGCCGTTGGAGGTGCCCACCTCGGTTGACAGATGTTCGAACACAGTTTCGAATAGGGGCATGTGGTTCCCTCATCTTCACGTGGCGTCCGCGTTCAGTGCGCACTACGGCGTGGCACGCCCGGAGGAGCTCGCGCGGGCGGCCGCCGGGCAGGGCGCGGAGATCCTGGCGTGCACGGACCGGGACGGTCTCTACGGTGCGGTCAAGCACGTGCTGGCGTGTCAGGAGCACGGGATCGCCCCCGTGCTGGGGGTGGACCTCGCCCTGCTGCGGGAACCCGTGCAGCACGCGGGTGCACCGGGCGGGGCGCGCCCGCGTGCAGGGAGCACACCGCAGCGCGGCGGCGCCGTGCGGCCGGGCGGGAACCCCGTTCCGGCACGCGGGAACGGGAGCGGCCCCGGCTCAGGGAGTGCGGGCCCGGTCCGCCCGGGGTCTGCCGCGGCCCGTGGGGGCCGGCGCACGGCGGCGCCGCGGGTGGTCGGCCGGGTGGTGGTGCTGGCCACCGGGCACGACGGCGGGTCCGGGTACGCGGCGCTGTGCCGGCTGGTCTCGGCCGCCCACCGCTCCCACGACCGCGCCGCGGCCAGCCCCATCGGCCTCACCGCCGCGCAGCTCGCGCGCCACGTGCACCGCGCCGCCCGCAGTGGGGAGCCCGGACTCGTGGTGCTGGTGGGGCCGGACTCGGACGCCGGCAGGCTGCTGGCCCGGCGGCACTACCGGGGCGCGCGGGAGGCCCTGAACCGCTGGCGTGCCCGGCTGCCACCCGGTGCCCTCGTGGTGGAGACCACCACCCACCTGGCGCCGCAGGGCGAGGCGCTGAGCACGGGGCACGCGGTGCGCCTCTACGAGCTCGGGCGCGCCGCGGACGTGCCCGTGGTGCTCAGCAACGCCGTGCGCTACGCCCACCCGGGGCAGGCCGTCACCGCGGACGTCCTCGACGCCGCCCGCACCCTCATGTCCCTCGACGAGCTCGCCGGGGCGGACCGTGGGGTGCTGCAGCCCAACGGCCAGGGCTGGCTCAAGGACGGCCCGCGCATGGAACGGCTCGCCCACGAGATCGTCACCGCTGCCCGCGTGGACCGGGACACCCCCGCCCGGCTGCTCGTGGACACCCACCACCTCGCCGAACGCTGCCGCCTGGACCCGCAGGGGGACCTCGGCATCGGGACCCCCGTGATCCCGGAGGCCTCCGTCCTCGGCCTCAGCGGGGACCCGGACCGCGAGCTCGCCCGGCGCTGCTACGCCGGTCTCGCCCGGCTGCACGCCGGGGAGGACTGGGACCGCACCGTCCCCGGGCTCAACAGGGAGTCCCTGCGCGAGAGGCTCGAGCGCGAACTGTCCGTGATCTCCCAGCTGGGGTTCGCCGGGTACTTCCTCACCGTGGGAGAGGTCTCGGACCTGATGAGCGCCATGGACGTGCGCCACGCCGCGCGCGGCTCCGGGGTCTCCTCCCTGGTGGTGCACCTGCTCGGGATCTCACCCGCGGACCCCCTCGAGTACGACCTCGTGTTCGAGCGCTTCCTCTCACCGCTGCGCCCCAACCTCCCGGACATCGACATCGACATGGAGAGCGCCCGCCGCCACGACGTCTACCGCCGGATCTTCGAACGCTTCGGTCCCCGCCGCGTGACCCTCATGAGCATGCAGAACGCCTACCGCTCCCGCGGTGCCGTCCGGGACGCCGGACTCGCCCTCGGCCTCGGCCCGCAGGACGTCGACCACGTGGCGGGTCAGCTGTGGCGGGTTCCGGGGGGCACGCTGCGCGAGGAGATCTCCCGCCGCCCCGAGCTGGCTCCCCTCGCGCAGCGCCTCAGGGACAACCGGCAGATGGACCTGCTGGTGGACCTCACCGAGCGCCTCGACCGGCTGCCCCGCCACATCTCCATGCACCCGTGCGGGGTGATCCTCTCCGACACCACCCTGCTGGACCGCACCCCCGTGCAGGCCAGCGGAATCGGGCTGCCCATGTCCCAGTACGACAAGCACGACATGGACCCCATGGGGCTGATCAAGCTCGACATCCTGGGCGTGCGCATGCAGTCCACCCTCGCCCACGCCGTCGCGGAGGTCGCACGGCTGCACCCCCACGAGGCGCTCCCGGACCTGGACACCATGCCCCGCGACGACCCCGACACCTTCCGCCTCATCAGCTCCACCCACACCCTGGGCTGCTTCCAGATCGAGTCCCCCGGGCAGCGCGAGCTCATCGGCACGATGGGCCCCGAGGAGTTCAACGACCTCGTCGTGGACATCTCCCTCTTCCGCCCCGGGCCCATGCAGGCCAACATGGTCCGCCCCTACCTGGACGCCCGCCACGGCTGGTCCACCCCCGTGTACCCCCACCCGGACCTCGAGGAGATCCTCGCCGAGACCCGCGGCGTGGCTGTCTACCACGAGCAGATCATGCGGATCATGGACCGGATGACCGGGTGCGGCCTGGGCCGCGCCGACGTCTGGCGCCGCCTGCTGGGCTCCCCCGGCGAGGAGCCGGTGGAGACCGCCTTCCGGGAGGGCGCACGTGCCCGGGGCTACACGCGGGCCGTCATCGACACCGTGTGGGAGATCCTCCACGCGTTCGGCAGCTTCGGCTTCTGCAAGGCCCACGGGGTGGCCTTCGCAGTGCCCACCTACCAGTCCGCGTGGTTGAAGACGCACCACCCGGAGGCCTTCATGGCGGGGGTGTGGGAGCACGACCCTGGGATGTACCCGGCGCGGCTGCTCGTGGGGGAGGCCCGCCGCATGGGTATCCCCGTGCTGGGACCGGACGTCAACCGCAGCGGGGAGCACCACCGCGTGGAAGCGGTGACGCCCCGGCCCGGCACCGTGGTCTCCGGGGACCTGGACGCGGGGATCCCCCACACGCAGGACGGTGCCTGGGGGATCCGGATGTCCCTGAGTGCCATCACCGGGATCAGCTCCGCCGAGATCGAGCGGCTCCTCGCGGGGCAGCCCTACGAGAACCTCGCCGCGGTCCGCGCCCGTGCCCGGCCCTCCCGGCGGAGCCTGCAGCGCCTCGCCACGGCCGGGGCCCTCGACGGCCTGCTGCACGGTTCCGGGACCCGTGCCTCCCGCGCGGACATGGTCCACTTCCTGACGGACCGGGCGCAGCTCCCTGCCCGGGGGTCCGCGGGACGCACCGGGCCGGGCCAGGGGCAGCTCGCACTGCCCCTGGGGGACGTGGACCTGACATCCCTGCCGGCCCGGCTGCCCGAGCTCACCCCGCAGGAGAGGGTGCGGGCGGAGATGGAGACCATGGACATCGAGGTCAGCGCCCACCTCATGGACTCCCACGCCGAGCTCGTGCGCGCCTACCGTGCCACACGGGCGCAGGACCTGCTGGGGCTGCGCAGCGGCAGCGAGGTGGTCGTGGCCGGTGTGCGGGTCTCCACCATGACCCCTCCCATGCGCAGCGGCAGACGCGTGGTCTTCATCTCCCTGGACGACGGTTCGGGGGCGGTGGACTGCACGTTCTTCGACGAGGCGCAGGCTGCCTCCGGGGAGGTGCTCTTCGCTCCCACGCTGCTGCTGGTCCACGGCCACACACGACGCACGGGCCCCCGCGGGATCGGGATCCAGGCGGTCCGGGCCTGGGACCTCTCCCGCCCGGAGACCCTCCCCGACCCCCGCACGCTGCTGGGATCGTGCCCCACCCCCTCGCGGCCGCCGCGGCGCGACGGGCCGGCACGGGCGCGGCAGCCCCGGGGGCAAGGCAGCGGGCCGCGGGCCACCACTCAGCAGGCGTTCGGGCACGGGGCAGGTGTGCGATGACACCGCCCATGACACACCGCGGACGCGCAACGGCACGGTGCGGCACACCGCGGGCGCTGTGGAACACTGAGAGCCATGGCGAAGAACACCGGTGCAGGGGAGCTGCTGCCGTCCGTGGACCAGGTCACGGAGCAGGCCATCAACCTCGGCTACCGCTTCGACCAGAAGCTGCAGCGGTGGCGGCAGGGGCGTGCGGTGCAGCGGGGGGACATCCCCACCATGCTCGCGTTCGACGGCTACGGCAGTCCCCGCGACGTCCGCGCCCTGGGGCGCGTGCTGCTCAAGACCCGCTCGCTGGTGGACGAGACCGGCGCCGCCGCCGAGTCCATCCGCGGGTGGCGCTCCTTCTCCTCCGTCCCCTACGCTTTCGCGCACGTGAACGTGTGGCTGGGGGACCACGAGTTCCACTTCGTGGCGGACAAGGGGGGCGTGATCGACGTGGACCTCAACGTCTCCATGGCCCCGGGGGTGCACACCATCTACATGCAGGCGGAGGGCTCGGACGTCACCGAGGCCACCATCACCGTGGTCTCGGACCAGCAGCACCTGGGTGTCGTGTGCGACGTCGACGACACCGTGATGGTCACGGCGCTGCCCAGGCCCCTGCTCGCGGCGTGGAACTCCTTCGTGGCCAACGAGCACGCCCGCACCCCCACCCCGGGGATGTCCACCATGATGGACCGGCTGCGGCGGAGCCACCCGCACGCCCCGTTCCTCTACCTCTCCACGGGGGCGTGGAACGTGGCCCCCACGCTGCGCCGCTTCCTCACCCGCAACGCCTACCCGGCGGGTGCGCTGCTGCTCACGGACTGGGGGCCCACCACGGAGCGGTGGTTCCGTTCGGGCGCCCAGCACAAGGTGCAGAACCTGCAGCGTCTGGCCACCAACTTCCCGCACGTGAAGTGGATCCTCATCGGGGACGACGGTCAGCACGACCCGCAGATCTACTCGGGCTTCGCCCAGCGCCACCCGGAGTCCGTGGCGGCCATCGTGATCCGCAACCTCTCACCCACCGAGGCCGTGCTCGCCGCGGGCGCCCGCGTCTCGGACCGGCACCAGGTCACGGTGCCCGAGGGCGTGCTGTGGCTCGAGGCCAACGACGGCGCCTCCATCTCGGACCAGCTGCGGGACGCCGGGCTGCTCTGAGCCCGCACCGGCAGGTGCGCCCTGCCCGTCCGGAGGGCCGCTGCGCCCACCCGGCCGTGCGCCCGCAGCGGCGGCCGAAAACTTTTTCGGTGAGTTCCGGAACAGCTCTTATCCACACCGACCGCGGCGCGGACCGCGGGATCACGCGGTCCGCGCCGTCCCGTCCTGTGGACAACACGGGGGAAAACACGCGACCCCCTGTGGAACACGTGACCACATCATGTTGGGTGTCCTGTCCATGTGCGCCACTAGATGTAGTATTGACGCAGATGTTCAATCGTCTGGCGCACCACCCGGTTCACGAGCCCCACGGCCCCGGGAACGCCGGAGCAACAGGTACTTCCCGCAAGGAGAATGGGCTATGTCAGTCACCGTGTATTCCAAGCCGTCGTGCGTCCAGTGCAACGCCACCTACCGTGCCCTCACCAAGAAGGGCATCGACTACACGGTGGTGGATGTCACCGAGGACACCGCCGCGTACGAGCACGTGGTGGGTCTGGGCTACCAGCAGGTCCCCGTGGTGGAGACCGGTTCCGAGCACTGGTCCGGGTTCCGCCCGGACAAGATCAACTCCCTGGCCCTGCTGCTCTCCGCCTGAGCCGAGCACCGGGCCGGACGCCACCGCCCGGCCCTCGGGCGGCACCACTGACCGGCTGCCCGCCCACCGGCCCCGCGCTCGTTCACCGGCGGGGCTCGCTCACCGGCAGGACTCGCACCAGCCGCCACCCGCGCAGCCGGTCGTGGCGCATCCAGCTCCCTCGCCCGCTCGTGGACCGGTCGCCGGGAACCGGCCGCGCACCGACCGGCGGCTCACCGGTCACCGTCCGACCGTTGCCCGGTCGGACACCGGAGACCGGCCGGCCCCGGGAGGCGGTCCCGGCAGACGGTTCCAGGACCCTGCCGGGAACCGCTCTCCGCACGCACGATCCCCGGACACGATCCCCCCAGAATCGAAGTGATCCGCCCATGAGTGCTCTTGCCTCGGTTCTCGCCCGGGCGAAGGAGCGGGAACACGATCGGAATCCCGCGCCGGCGGGGGAGGACGCACCCCTGGTGGTGTACTTCTCCTCCGTCACCCGCAACACGGACCGTTTCATCGCCAAGCTGCCGGTGCGCTCCATCCGGCTGCCCCTCAGGACGTCCGAACCCCCTCCCCGGATCGAGGAGCCGTTCGTGCTGGCTGTGCCCAGCTACGGTCGCCCCGGGGGAGCGGGATCGGTCCCCCCGCAAGTCGTCAAGTTCCTCAACGACGCCCCCTCTCGGGCCCACCTCAAGGGTGTGATCGGAGCGGGCAACACCAACTTCGGGCCGCTGTTCTGCGTGGCCGCGGAGAAGGTGGCTGCCAAGTGCCAGGTCCCCCTGCTGTACAAGTTCGAGCTCATGGGCACGGACGAGGACGTCGAAAAAGTCACCCAAGGATTGGAAGAGTTTTGGCCAGCATTCACGAAACCCCGGGAGTGAGCGTCGAGCCCGGTCACGAGGATCCCACGTGCCCCGAGCAGTACCGGGGTCTGGGCTACCACGAGCTCAACGCCCTGCTGAACCTCTACGACGCCGAGGGCAACATCCAGTTCGAGGCGGACCGTCAGGCCGCGCGGCAGTACTTCCTGCAGCACGTCAACAAGAACACCGTGTTCTTCCACGACCTCGAGGAGAAGCTCAAGTACCTGGTGGACCACCAGTACTACGAGGCCGAGGTGCTCGAGAAGTACAGCGTGGAGTTCATCAAGGAGCTGTCCAAGCAGGCGTACGGCTACAAGTTCCGCTTCCAGACCTTCCTGGGCGCGTTCAAGTTCTACACGTCCTACACGCTGAAGACGTTCGACGGACAGCGCTACCTGGAGCGCTTCGAGGACCGCGTGGTCATGGTCTCCCTCTACCTCGCGGACGGGGACGAGACCCTGGCGAAGCGTCTGGTGGGCGAGATCATCTCCGGTCGCTTCCAGCCGGCCACTCCCACGTTCCTCAACGCGGGCAAGAAGCAGCGCGGCGAGCTGGTCTCGTGCTTCCTGGTGCGCTTCGAGGACAACATGGAGTCCATCGGGCGCAACATCAACTCGGCGCTGCAGCTGTCCAAGCGCGGCGGCGGTGTGGCGTTCGCGCTGACGAACCTGCGCGAGTCCGGTGCGCCGATCAAGATGATCGAGAACCAGTCCTCGGGCGTCATCCCGGTCATGAAGCTGCTGGAGGACTCGTTCTCCTACGCGAACCAGCTGGGGGCCCGTCAGGGCGCGGGTGCTGTGTACCTTCACGCCCACCACCCGGACATCCTCAATTTCCTGGACACCAAGCGCGAGAACGCGGACGAGAAGATCCGCATCAAGACCCTCTCGCTCGGCGTCGTCATCCCGGACATCACGTTCGAGCTGGCGAAGAAGAACCAGGACATGTACCTGTTCTCGCCGTACGACGTGGAGCGCATCTACGGAATGCCCTTCGCGGACGTGAACGTGAGCGAGAAGTACCACGAGATGGTGGACGACTCTCGGATCACGAAGACCAAGATCAACGCCCGCGAGTTCTTCCAGACCGTCGCGGAGGTGCAGTTCGAGTCCGGCTACCCGTACATCATGTTCGAGGACACGGTGAACCGCGCCAACCCGATCGACGGCAAGATCATCATGTCCAACCTGTGCTCCGAGATCCTGCAGGTCTCCGAGCCCTCGGTCTACAACGAGGACCTCACCTATGCGGAGGTGGGCAAGGACATCTCGTGCAACCTGGGGTCCATGAACATCGCCATGGCCATGGAGTCCCCGGACTTCGGGGCGAGCATCGAGACCGCGATCCGCGGCCTCACCGCAGTGTCGGACATGTCCAACATCGACTCCGTGCCCTCGATCCGCCGCGGCAACCAGATGTCCCACGCGGTGGGCCTGGGCCAGATGAACCTGCACGGGTACCTGGCCAAGGAGCACGTGTTCTACGGTTCCGAGGAGGGCGTGGACTTCACGAACATGTACTTCTACGCCGTGACGTACCACGCGATCCGGGCGTCGAACCTGATCGCCAAGGAGCGCGGGGAGTCCTTCGTGGGCTTCGAGAAGTCCGACTATGCGAACGGCACGTACTTTGACAAGTACATCGACGGCACGTGGGAGCCTGCGACCGCCCGCGTCCGCGAGCTTTTTGCGCGCGCCGGTGTGGCGCTGCCCACCGCGCAGGACTGGCGTGAGCTGCGCGAGAAGGTCATGGCGGACGGGATGTACAACCAGAACCTGCAGGCCGTGCCGCCCACGGGTTCCATCTCGTACATCAACAACTCCACCTCCTCGATCCACCCGATCGCCTCGCGCATCGAGATCCGCAAGGAGGGCAAGCTGGGGCGCGTGTACTACCCGGCGCCCTTCATGAATGACGAGAACCTGGAGTATTTCCAGGACGCGTACGAGATCGGCTTCGAGAAGATCATCGACACGTACGCCGCGGCCACGCAGCACGTGGACCAGGGCCTGTCCCTGACGCTGTTCTTCAAGGACACCGCCACCACGCGTGACATCAACCGGGCGCAGATCTACGCGTGGCGCAAGGGCATCAAGACCATGTACTACTCGCGGATCCGCCAGCTGGCGCTCGAGGGCACAGAGGTCGAGGGCTGCGTGTCCTGCATGCTGTGACGCGCCGTCGTCGTCGGTGAGCACGGGGGACGACGCCGCCGCGTGGTGTCCCCCGCGGGCCTCACCCTGCTCCGCTGCCCCGTTCGACCGGCCGGTCGTGCGGGGCAGCGGCGTCCCCGGGCTCGCCGAGCGCGCGCCCGCCCGTCCCACCACTTCAGGAGAAACCCCGCATGACCCAGCCCCAGCAGAGCACCTCGGAGAGCACACCGCGGTGGTTTACCGCCCAGCAGATCCTCGACGCCGTGAGTCCGCGGCGGGCCCGCGAGCTGCTGGCCGAGACCCTGCGGAGCGGTTTCCGCCCCGAGGAGGATCCCGCCCGTGACAACGTGGCGGCGGGGGAGGGCCACATGCTGCTCATGCCCTCCGTGCTGGGGCCATGGAGCGGCATCAAGGTGGCCTCGGTCTCTCCGGGCAACCCGCAGCGGGGCCTGCCACGGATCCAGGCGACCTACCTGCTGCTGGACACCGCCACCCTCACCGTGCGCGCCATGATGGAGGGCAACGCGCTCACCACGCTGCGCACACCGGCGATCTCCGCACTGGCCGCCGAGCACCTGGCGGCCCCGGGGGCCCGCACCCTGATGGTGTTCGGCACCGGTCCGCAGGCGCTGTCCCACATCGAGGCGTTCGCGGACGTCAGGGCACTGGACGAGGTGGTCGTGTGCGGGCGGTCCCCGGAGAAGGTCGAGGCGGCCCTCGAGCACGCACGGTCCCTCGGGCTGACGGCCCGTGCGGGTGACGCGGACGAGGTGGGCTCGGCGGACATCGTGGTGTGCGCGACCTCGGCGTCCCAGCCGCTGTTTGACGGGACGCTGGTCCGGGACTCAGCGTGCGTCGTCGCCATGGGATCCCACGAGCCCGGCGCCCGGGAGCTGGACGACGCACTGATGGAGCGCGCCCAGGTGGTCGTGGAGGACCGCGGGACCGCGCTGCGGGAGGCGGGGGACGTCATCCAGGCAGTCGCCCACGGGGCGCTGCAGGAGGACGCGCTCGTGCCGCTCGCGGACGTCGTCGCGGGACGCGCGGCCGTGGCCGAGGACCGGCCGCGCGTGTTCAAGTGCGTGGGGATGAGCTGGCAGGACCTCGCGGTGGCGGCCGGCGTGCTGGAGGCCGCGGCCGACTGATCGCCGCCCGGCTGGACGCGGGGCCACCCAACGCTAGACGGCCACGCGCCGGGGCTACGGAACGCCTGACGACTGGACGCCGGGGCCACCGAACGCCCGCGGCCGGAGGTGGCCGGGCGGCGTCGTGCCCGCCCCGCTCACGCCTCCCCGGTGGGAGCGGCGCGGGGTCTGCGGTACGCCCGGATGATGCTCGCACGCCCTTCCGCCCCGAGCGCGGCGATGCGGGCCCTGGTGACACTGCTCGACGACCCGCGGCGCCCGGTGGTGGACTGTCTGGAGGTTGCGCAGGCGATCTCGGCGGGATTCCCCGCCGCGCCCTGCCCGGACCGCGCTGCTGCGTCCGGGGAGCCGGCGAACGAGGAACCCCTCGTCCAGGGCCTGCTCGTCCAGCTGGGGTGACCGGCGAGGGCCCCAGCACGAGGCCACGCCGTCGAGCAGCGCGGCGGGAACGGAGGCCCCCTCCAGGGAGGTGGTGGTGCGGCGCGCCATGGAGGGGATGGTCAGCTACGACTGGCTCACCCGGATCCTGCGGGCCCTCGGTCACGCATCGCACTCGATGGACTGCGCCGGGCCGTGGGAACGGCGGCCGAACAAGCCCCAGGCATGAGAAAACCCCGGAACATCGGTTCCGGGGTTTTTCTCTGGTGCGCGATACTGGGATCGAACCAGTGACCTCTTCCGTGTCAGGGAAGCGCGCTACCGCTGCGCCAATCGCGCTCGCCGTCCAGTGCACTGGACGGGGTGGTTGCACCGAGGTGGAGACGGGATTCGAACCCGCGTAGACGGCTTTGCAGGCCGCTGCCTAACCACTCGGCCACCCCACCGGGGACCAGATCCTTGGAGGACAGGGTCTCAGGTCTCGACCAGGGGTCGAAAACTGCGAGCGGACGACGGGAGTCGAACCCGCGACCCTCACCATGGCAAGGTGATGCTCTACCAGCTGAGCTACGTCCGCATTGTTGGTCGTCCGGTCCCCGGCGATGCCGTGTTCCGTTCTTCCGAGCGGAAACATTATCACAGGTTCTCGCGCTTCCCGCCTGCTGCGACTTCCGATCGTTTCCGTCCGGTGGGCCTGGCCTGCGGGGCGTTGCCAACGAGGAAGAACACTACCCACACCCGGGGGCCCGGGCAAATCGGGGTTCGGTCCGCGCCGACGACGGTGGGGCGGCCGGGGTTCCGTGGGGCATCCGGGGCGGATTTGCCGATCCTGGATCATGTGTTCTAGAGTTTTCAACGTTGCAAGCGCGATTGGCGCAGCGGTAGCGCGCTTCGTTCACACCGAAGAGGTCACTGGTTCGATCCCAGTATCGCGCACGGAACGACGAGAAACCCGGTCCCGGAAGGGGCCGGGTTTTTTCGTGCCCGCACCACCGTTCGGTTCCGCATCCCGTTCAGCTCCGCACCCCGCTCCGGCCCGCTGCGCCGGGAGCCGGCTCCGGTGGCGGTCCGCCCCTGATCGTACCCACCGGCTGTCGACGCCGCCCCCGCACCGTCCCGCCGGGCGTTCCCCGAAACCGCGGGCACCGCTGAGCCGGCCCCGCGCGCTCTGTGACGGGGGCACCCGCCCGCGCCGCGGCGTCGTCGTCCGGGGCCGGGCTGCGCGCTGTCCGTGTCTGCGCGCGTTCCTACGCTGGATCCCATGACGCAACCTCGTTTGGCCCAGTCCACGCCCACCGGTCGCATGTACGCGCGCAGGGAGGGCGGGGATCTCGAGGTGCCCTCCATCACCACGATCATCGGCTGCGAGGCGAACGACCTCGGCGGCTGGTACGGCTACAGCGCGGCCCAGGCCCTGGCCACGGACCCGCAGCTGCCGGAGGCCCTGCGGGACTCACGCCGCCGCCGTGCCCTGGTCAACCACGCGGCCAAGGCCGCCGAGCGCCACCGGGACCAGGCCGCGCAGCGCGGTGACCGGGTGCACGACTACTGCGAGCAGCTGGCCCTGCGCGCCATGGGGCGCGAGCACGACGTGGAGCGGGCCCGTGCGGACCTGGAGGAGCACCACGAGGCGCGGTTCGCGGACAGCGCGGACCAGTGGTGGGAGCTCTACCGCCCGGAACCGCTGGCCGCGGAGATCACGGTGTGGAACTCCACCGTGGGCTACGCCGGAACCCTGGACCTCGTGGCGCGGATCGGCGGGAAGGTGTGCCTGATCGACTACAAGACCAAGGGCACGGACCGTACCGGGCGCGTGAAGGCCCCGGACCCCAAGGTGGTCACCCAGCTCGTCGCGGGCCTCAAGGCCGAGGAGTCGCTCGTGGACGCCGCCACCGGGCAGTGGGAGCCGTGGCCCTACGGGGATGCGGAGGTCCTGATGGCCGTGGCCATCGGCGAGACGGAGGCGCTGAGCGTCCAGGCGGTGGGCGAGCACCTGCCGGCCCACTGGTACAAGTTCTGCGCGCTGGCCAAGGTGTGGGCCCGCGCCGCGCAGCTGGAGGCGGCCGGCCCGCAGCTGCGCAGCATCGCCCCGCCGCCGCTCGAGGGTCGGCCCACGGGCCGGGTGTCCGCACCGGTGGGCACCGCGGCCCGGACCGTGGCCGGGCCCGCCGTAGACTGAGTTCCGCTGTTCGCACCCGCCCCATCCACGCTAGGAGAGCATCAGACGGTGAGTATTCTGCGCATCCGCACCATCGGGGACCCGGTGCTGCGGACCCCGGCCCAGGAGGTCCCGCAGTTCGACGAGTCCCTGCGCACGCTGGTGCGGGACATGGTCGAGACCATGTACGCCGTGGGCGGTGTCGGCCTGGCCGCGCCCCAGGTGGGAGTGGGGCTGCAGATCTTCACGTGGGGCATCGAGGGGGACGAGGGCCACGTGGTCAACCCCCGGTTGAGCGTGGGCCACGAGCCACAGGACGGCGGGGAGGGGTGCCTCTCGGTGCCCGGCCTCTCCTACGAGACGCCCCGCATGGACAGCGCCACCCTCACGGGCGTGGACATGCACGGCCGCCCGGTGCACCGGGACGCCACTGGTCTGCTGGCCCGCTGCTTCCAGCACGAGACCGACCACCTTCGGGGCACGCTCTACGTGGACCGGCTGGAGGGCGAGCACCGCAGGGACGCCATGCGGCAGCTGCGCGGGGAGGCCTTCCGCGCCACCGCCGAGCGGATCGCCCGGGAGCGGGACGAGCAGCGCGGCGTCGCCCCCCGTCCCGCCGGTGACGCGCCACGGGCCACCGGGGCCGCGGCGTCCTCGTTCGTCCGGTCCCCCGACGACGCCGCGGGGCCCGGTTCCGCGTTCGGACGCGCCTCCGGCCCGGGCGCGTCCCGCACACGGCGCGGCGCTAGTTCGTCCGGCGGCGCACCGCGCGCGCAGCACGGGGCCGAGCAAACCCGACGCCCGGGAGGTGCACGATGAGCGGGACCGCACTGCCGATCGTCTACGCGGGCACCCCGGAGACCGCGGTGGCACCGCTGGAGGCGCTGCACGAGGATCCCCGGATCGAGGTGCGCGCCGTGCTGACGCGCGAGGACGCGCCCGTGGGCCGCAAGCGGGTCATGACCCCCTCCGCGGTGGGGCGGCGCGCCGAGGAGCTGGGCCTGCCCGTGCTCAAGGCCAACCGCGTGACCCCCGAAGTGCAGCAGGCCCTGCGGGCCAAGGGCGCCCGGATCGGTGCGGTGGTGGCCTACGGCGCCCTGCTGCCCCGCCCGGCGCTGGACGTGTTCGAGCACGGCTGGATCAACCTGCACTTCTCCCTGCTCCCGCAGTGGCGCGGGGCCGCCCCGGTGCAGCGCGCGCTCATGGCGGGGGACACCGTGGTGGGCGCCTCCACGTTCGTCCTGGACGAGGGCATGGACACGGGCCCCGTGGTGGGCACCCTTACGGACAAGGTCCGCGAGGAGGACACCGCCGGCACCGTGCTCGCGCGCCTGGCCCGCGAGGGCTCACCGCTGCTCGCGGAGTCCCTCCTGGGCGTGGCCTCCGAGGCGGTGCATCCCGAGGCCCAACGGGGCGAGCCCAGCGCCGCCCCCAAGCTCACGGGCGCGGACGCCCGGATCACGTGGCAGCACCCCGCGGTGGCGGTGGCACACCACGTCCGGGGCGTGACCCCCGAGCCCGGAGCGTGGACGGAGTTCGAGGGCCAGCGGCTCAAGGTGGACCGCGTGGTCCCCGCACCCGGCGTCACGGGCATCGCCCCGGGTCACGTGGTGATCCGGGAGAAGCGGGTCTACGCGGGAACCGGGTCCTACGCGGTGGAACTGACCCGCGTGCAGCCCGGCGGCAAGAAGCCCATGGCGGCCCTGGACTGGGCCCGGGGCACACAACACAGGGAACAGGTGGCGTTCACATGAGTCAGGACCGCAGCACCCACGGGTCGGGCAGCTCGCAGAACCCTCGAGGCCGCGGCTCCTCGGACCGTCGTGGTCCGTCCAACCTGCGGGGCGGCGCCACGGACCGCCCCGGTGCACCCGGTGACCGCCGCGGCCGGGAGAACCGTGACGGGGCGGCGTCGACCGGCTCGCGCCGCAACGCCAAGGGCCACGAGCGCAACCGGCGGGCCCAGCACGAGCGGGCCTACTCCGCGCAGGCGCCGGGACAGCGGCGCCGCCAGTCCGATCCGGCCCGGCTGGCCGCGTTCCGCGCGCTGCGGGCGGTGACCTCCGAGGACGCCTACGGCAACCTGGTGCTGCCCGGGCTGGTGCGGGAGCTGCGCCTGGACCGGCGGGACGCCGCGTTCGCCACGGAGCTGGGCTACGGCGCCATGCGCTTCAGCGGCACGTGGGACGCCGTGCTCGCCGAGTGCGTGGACCGCCCCCTGGAGCAGCTGGACCCCGCGGTGCTGGACGCCCTGCGGCTGGGCACCCACCAGCTGCTGGCCATGCGCGTGCCAGACCACGCGGCGCTCGACGCCACGGTGGGCCTCGTGCGCGGGGAGATCGGGCAGGGGCCCGCCGGGCTCGTCAACGCGGTGCTGCGCAAGGTCGCCCGCCGCAGCCAGGAGGAGTGGTTCGAGGCCCTGGAGGCCGAGCAGCCCGACCGGTGGCGCCGCATGGGCATCCGCCACGCCCACCCCGTGTGGGAGATCCGGGCCCTGCGCCGCGCGCTGCGTGCCAACGGCCGGGACCCCGAGGAGATCACGGCCCTGCTGGAGGCGGACAACGAGGCACCGCGCGTGCACCTCGTGGCCCTGCCCGGGCTCGGGTCCCTGGAGGGTGCGCTCGAGGCCGGTGCCGAGCCCGGGGACCTCGTCCCGGGAAGCGCCGTGAGCGGTGGCGGGGACGTGCACCGCGTCCCTGGCACCCGAGAGGGCGTGGTGCGCGTCCAGGACGCCGGCTCGCAGCTCGTGGCGCGGGTGCTGGCCGCCGCAGACGTCACCGAGGACTCCGGGCGCTGGGCGGACCTGTGCGCCGGCCCCGGTGGCAAGGCCGCACTGCTGGCGGCACTGGCCCACGAGCGCGGGGCCCACCTGCTCGCCAACGAGGTGAGCGAGCACCGCGGTGAGCTCGTGCGCCAGTCCCTGCAGCCCGTGCCCCGCGACGCCTGGGAGGTGCGCACCGGTGACGCCCGTGAGGTCCCCGGCTGGCACCCGGGGGGCTTCGACCGCGTGCTCGTGGACGTGCCCTGCACCGGGCTGGGGGCGCTGCGGCGCCGCCCGGAGGCCCGGTGGCGGCGCACACCGTCCGACGTCGCGGACCTCGCGACCGTCCAGCGGGAGCTGCTGCGCGCCGCGGTGGACGCCACCCGCCCCGGGGGCGTGGTGCTCTACGCCACGTGCTCGCCGCACACCGCCGAGACCCACGACGTCCTGCACGACCTGCTGGACGAGCGCACGGACGTCACGGTGCTGGACACGGCACACCTCGCCGCACGCGCCGCCCTTCCCGGTGCCCTCGACGGCGACCGCGCCGTGCGCCACGAGGTCCCCGGCGGCGGCTCGAGCGTGCAGCTGTGGCCGCACGTGCACGGCACCGACGCGATGTACATGGTCGCGCTGCGCCGCACCGCCTGACCGGGGGCCAGCGCGCCCACTCGTCCCGCCCACTCGACCCGCCACGCAGGAGGAACCCCATGACCCGCTGTGACATCCACCCGTCCATCCTCTCCGCCGACTTCTCCCGCCTGGGGGAGGAGCTGCAGCGCATCAGCACCGCGGACGCCGCCCACGTGGACGTGATGGACAACCACTTCGTCCCCAACCTGACCCTGGGCCTGCCCGTGGTCGAGCGGCTGCAGGCGGTCTCGCCCGTGCCGCTGGACCTGCACCTGATGATCGAGGACCCGGACCGCTGGGCGCCCGCGTACGCCGAGGCGGGCTGCGCGTCCGTGACGTTCCACGCGGAGGCCGCGGCCGCCCCGGTCAAGCTGGCCCGGGAGCTGCGGGCCGCGGGCGCGAAGGCGGGACTCGCGGTGCGCCCGGCCACGCCCGTCGAGCCGTACCTGGACCTGCTCCCGGAGCTGGACATGCTGCTCGTGATGACCGTGGAACCGGGCTTCGGCGGCCAGAAGTTCCTGGACGTCACGCTGCCCAAGCTGAGGCGGGCGGCGCAGGCCGTGCGCGCGCACGGCGGCACCGTGGCGCTGCAGGTGGACGGCGGGATCACCGAGGAGACGATCGTGCGCGCGGCCGAGGCCGGCGCGGACACCTTCGTGGCCGGTTCGGCCGTGTACGGCGCGGAGGATCCCGGTGCGGCGATCGAGGCGCTGCGCGGCACCGCACGGCGTCACATGGGCTGAGGGCGAACCCCTCCCACCCCGGCCACGGCGCGTGGGTGACGCGTGGCATACTGGCAGGAGCAACGTGTTCCGGGGTCGGTGCAATTCCGAACCGGCGGTGACAGTCCGCGAACCGTGAACGCCGTGCACGCGGGACCCCCTCCGTCCAGGAGGCAGTGGTCCGGCTGGTGCGGGGTGAACGGCCGAACCGGTGGAATTCCGGTGCCGACAGTACAGTCTGGATGGTAGGTACACGTGGGCACCGCGATCCCGCGGCGCATCAGCAGTGCGGGTGGGCCCCTGAGGGTTTTTCCGTGGTGCCGTCCGCCGCACGGCTCCCACCGTGCACGTGCTCCTGACTCCCCGGAACCACTGATTCGTGGCGGGTTGAGAGGAGACACCGTGGACGTCCTGCGTTGGTTGTTCGACGCGCAGCTGCGAGTGGGCGACGGCTTCATCCTGTGGCGCGAGGTGCTCGGCAACGTGTTCGGGCTGCTGTCCGCACTGGGTGGGATGCGCCGGAAGGTCTGGGCGTGGCCCGTGGGGATCGTGGGCAACGCGATCCTGCTGACGGTCTTCCTGGGGGCGGTCTTCGAGACCCCCAATCCCGTGAACCTCCTGGGCCAGGCGGGGCGGCAGATCATGTTCATCGCCGTGTCCGTGTACGGCTGGGTGCAGTGGCGCCGCTCCCGGGGTGCCCAGCAGGAGGCCGTGACCCCGCGCTGGGCCTCGGGCCGGCAGCGCATCCTGCTGGTGGGTGCCATGGTGCTCGGCACCGCCGCACTGACCCCTGTGTTCCGCGCCCTGGGCTCCTACGAGCCCGTGTGGGCCGACGCCTGGATCTTCATGGGCTCGCTGCTCGCCACCCTCGGCATGGCCAGGGGCTGGGTGGAGTTCTGGCTGTTCTGGGTGCTCGTGGATGTAGTGGGCGTGCCCCTGCTGTTCTCCGCGGGCTACTACGCCTCCGGCCTGATGTACCTGTTCTACGGGGGGTTCACGCTCGCGGGCTTCTTCGTGTGGTGGCGCGTCAACACGCGCCAGCGCCGGGCGGCCACGATCGGCACGGGCTTCCCGGACCTGCAGCTCTCGGTGAAGGACGACCGCCCGTGAGCGCCGCCGACGACGCCGCGGGGCCGGCCCCCGCAGGTCCCAGCGGTTCCGCACGGGGTGGGCACGCGCCGTCCTCCGCTGCCGGGGTGGCAGCGGAGGGGACGCCTGATTCGGCCGCCCCCGAGGTGCTGCCCACGGCTGACCGGACGACCCGCGACCGGGCGGTGGACCCCGCGTCCGATGCCACCTTCACGGCCGCCGAGACCGCCGGGATGCGGGCCGCCCTGGCCGCGGCCGCCCGCGGTGTGCGCGGGGCGAACCCCGTGGTGGGTGCGGCCCTGCTGGGACCCACCGGACAGCTGCTGCACGTGGGGCACCACCGGGGGGCCGGCACGCCCCACGCCGAGGTGGACGTGCTCCAGCAGGCCCGTGCGGCACGGACCCCGTTGGAGGGGTCCACCCTGGTGGTCACGCTGGAGCCGTGCCACCACACGGGACGCACCGGTCCGTGCACGGCGGCCGTGGAGGCGGCCGGGGTGCCCCGCGTGGTCTACGCCCTCGCGGACCCCACGGCCGAGGCGCGCGGGGGAGGGGCGGCACTGCGCTCCCACGGCGTCCACGTGCGTGCCGGGCTCCTCGCCGACGAGGCCCGGGAGCTCAACGAGCGATGGCTGCGCGCCCGGGAGCAGGCCAGACCGTTCGTAAGCCTCAAGATCGCCCAGAGCCTCGACGGCCGGGTGGCCGCGGCGGACGGGACGAGCCAGTGGATCACGGGGCTCCCGGCCCGGGCTGAGGGCCACGCGCTGCGCACCCGGGTGGACGCGATCCTCGTGGGTGGCGGCACGCTGCGCGGCGACGACCCCGCCCTCACGGCACGCGACGCCGAGGGGGCACCGTGTGCACGGCAGCCCCTGCGCGCGGTGATGTCCACCAGGCCGGTGCCCCCGGAGGCGCGAATCCGCGTGGGCACGGCGCACGACTTCACGGCCGCCGACACCGCCGCACGGAGCCCGGTCCCGGGCACGGACGCGGGCTCCGCAGCCCCGACGTGGGGCGCGGCCACCGAAACCTCAGCGCAGGCCCCGGACGCCGAGACCTCGATGCCGGGCCCGGGGGCCGGCTCCCCGTCCCTGGCACCGAGACCGGACGCCGTCACCGCCACTCCCGCCGCCTCCGCCCCGGCCACTTCGGGCCCGGCCGAGGGGCTCGACGGGCGGTTCGTCCACCTGAGCACTCACGACCCCCGGGAGGCGCTCACGCGGCTGCGGGATCTGGGAGCGGCCCACGTGCTCGTGGAGGGCGGGCCCACGGTCGCCGCCGCGTTCCTCGCCGCGGACCTCGTGGACGAGCTGTGGCTCCACCAGGCCCCGCTGCTGCTGGGCGACGGCGCGGCCTCCGTGGGTGCGCTGGGCATCGGGACGCTGGCGGCGGCGTCGTCGTGGCGCGGTGATCCCGTCGGGGTGCAGGACGGTCCCGTCGCGGCCGTGGGCGAGGACCTGCGGTGGCACCTGCGCCCCGCACCCCGTTGACGTCCCACCCGGGTGACGCCGCGCCCCGGTGACGCCCCACCCCGCCGGGACGGCGTGCGCACCGCCCCGCCACCACCGACCACGGCGCCGTTCCACGGCGCCACCAGATCAGGAGGACCGCAGCGTGCCGCCGGCACGGCGAGGTCCGAGGAGAGTGCTCGTGTTCACAGGAATCGTCGAAACCCAGGCCACCGTGGAGCGCGTGGAGCGGCTCGCGCAGGACGCCGCCAGGCTCCACCTGCGCGCGGGGGCGCTGGTCGCGGATCTTCCCCGGGGCGGCTCGCTGGCCGTGAACGGGGTGTGCCTGACCGCGGTGCCCGGCGAGGACGCGGGAGCGGCCACGTTCACCGCGGACGTCATGGGGGAGACCCTGCGCCTGACCACGCTGGGCCGGCTGGGCCCGGGCGAGACCGTGAACGTGGAGCGCTGCACGGCGGCCGGCCAGCGTCTGGACGGGCACGTGGTGCAGGGCCACGTGGACGGCGTGGGCACCGTGGTCCACCGTGAGCGGCACACCGGGTGGGACACGGTGCGGGTCGAGGTGCCGGCGGAGCTCGCCCGCTACACCGCCGTCAAGGGCTCGATCGCCGTGGACGGGGTGTCCCTCACGGTCACGGCGGTCAGTGCACCGGGCGAGTCACCGGCGTGGTTCGAGGTGGGCGTGATCCCGGAGACCCTGCGGGTCACCACCCTGGGGGCGCGGGCCGAGGGCGAGGCCGTGAACCTGGAGGTGGACGTGCTCGCGAAGTACGCCGAGCGCCTCGCGGCCTGCGCGGCCCCGGTGGCGCAGGCCGTGCGGCTCGACCCGGTCCCGGACGCGGTCGCGGCCATCGCCTCGGGGGCCGCGGTGGTGGTCGTGGACGATGAGGACCGCGAGAACGAGGGGGACCTCGTGTTCGCCGCCCAGCACGCGAGCCCGCCGCTCATGGGCTTCACCGTGCGCCACAGCTCGGGGGTCGTGTGCGTGCCCATGACCGGGCCGCGGGCGGACCAGCTGGACCTGCCTCCCATGACCGCGCACAACGAGGACGCCAAGGGCACCGCCTACACCGTGACGTGCGACGCGAAGGTGGGAGTGTCCACCGGGATCAGCGCCCGGGACCGCGCCCTGACCGCCCGGCTGCTCGCCCAGCCGGGCACCTCCGCCGCGGACCTCACCCGCCCCGGCCACGTCCTGCCGCTGCGCGCGGTCCCCGGGGGCGTGCGCGAGCGCCCCGGACACACCGAGGCCGCCGTGGAGCTCGCCCGCCTGGCCGGGTGCGAGCCCGTGGGCGCGATCGCCGAGATCGTCGACGACGCCGGTGAGCCCCGCCGCGCGCCCGCCCTGCGCCGCTTCGCGGACGAGCACGGACTCGTGATGATCAGCATCGCCGACCTCGTGGCCCACCTCGACGCCGCCGACCGCCGCGCCGCTGAGCAGTGCGCGCCCGACCGGGACGCCTCGGACCGGGACGACGTCGCCCGGGAGCGGTCTCGCCCGACCGTGCAGGACTCGCCCGTGGCCGCGTCCGACGCACGGTACGGTGCCGGCCGCGCCGCCGCGGACGCGGTGAGCGGTGCGCAGCGGGGTGCCGGCGCATGAGCCGAGTCCACAACGGCATGGGCCGGGGCACCGAGGAACGCGGACGGCGTCGTGCGGGCGCGGCACCGGGCGGCACGCACGCCCCGGTGCTGGAGCACTCCGAGCCGGTGACCGTGCCCACCGACCACGGCACGTTCTCCGTGGTCGGCTGGCGGGTCCCGGAACGCTCGGGGGCACCCGCGACCGAGCACGTCTCCCTCTCCGCGCCCCCGCCCGCGGGGGAGGAGAAGCTGGCGCCGCTCGTGCGGCTGCACTCCGAGTGCCTCACCGGGGACGTATTCGGGTCCTGGCGCTGCGACTGCGGACCCCAGCTGCACCTGGCGCTGGAGCGGATCCACACCCACGGCGGCACCGTGCTGTACCTGCGCAACCACGAGGGCCGCGGCATCGGCCTCGTGAACAAGCTGCGGGCCTACAAGCTCCAGGACGCCGGGGCGGACACCGTGGACGCCAACACCATGCTGGGGCTGCCCGCCGAGGCCCGCGACTACACGGCCGCCGCCCGCATCCTCACGGCCATGAACCTCACCACGGTCCGGCTGCTGACCAACAACCCGGACAAGGTCAGCAAGCTCGAGGCCCTCGGGATCACCGTGGCGGACGTGCTCGCCCACGAGGTCAGCCCCCGCACAGAGAACGTCGACTACCTGCGCACCAAGCGCGACCGCATGCACCACCACCTCACCCACCTCGCACCAGGAGAGAACTCATGAGCGGACACGGAGCACCCACCACCGACGCCACGACCCTCGACGCCTCGACGCTGCGCGTCGCAGTGGTCGCCGCCAGCTGGCACACCACCATCATGGACGGGCTGCTCGACGGTGCCCGGCGCGCGCTCGCGGACGCCCGCGCCGGGCACGTGGTGCAGGTGCGCGTGCCCGGCAGCTTCGAGCTGCCCGTCGCGGCGAGCCGGCTCGCGGGTGACGTGGACGCGGTGGTCGCGCTCGGCGTCGTCGTCCGCGGGGGCACCCCGCACTTCGACTACGTGTGCCACGCGGCCACCTCAGGGCTCACGGAGGTGTCCGTGCGCACCGGGACCCCGGTGGGCTTCGGGCTGCTCACGTGCGACACCGAGGAGCAGGGCCTGGACCGTGCCGGGCTCGAGGGCTCCCACGAGGACAAGGGCTACGAGGCCGCCCACGCCGCACTGAGCACGGCACTGACCCTGGGGTACTGAGCGGCATCCCCCGGCGGCGGGCCCGCGTTCGGGGCAGGGGGACACACCCATTACCCTGGGAGGGTGAAAACCTTTGAAGACCTCTTCGCCGAACTCAGTGCCAAGGCCGCCCGCCGACCGGAGGGCTCCAAGACCGTCGCGGAGCTCGACGCGGGCGTGCACGGCATCGGCAAGAAGGTCGTGGAGGAGGCCGCCGAGGTCTGGATGGCGTGCGAGTACGAGTCGGACGCCGAGGCCGCCGAGGAGATCTCCCAGCTGCTCTACCACGTGCAGGTCATGATGATCGCCAAGGGCATGAGCCTCGAGGACGTCTACACGCACCTGTGAGCCGCCCCGCGAGCCTCCGGGACGCAGCGTCCCGCCGTCCTGCCACCCACACCGCTCCCGCGGAGAGGAACACCATGCTGCGAGTCGCCGTGCCCAACAAGGGCGCGCTGTCCGAGTCCGCCATCACCATGCTCACCGAGGCCGGGTACCGGCAGCGGCGCAGCAGCCGCGAGCTCGTGCTCGTGGACAACGACAACGGCGTGGAGTTCTTCTACCTGCGCCCCCGGGACATCGCCATCTACGTGGGCGGCGGCACCCTGGACCTCGGGATCACCGGACGGGACCTGCTGCTGGACTCCGGGGCCGAGGCCGCCGAGGAGCTGTGCCTGGACTTCGCCCGCTCCACGTTCCGCCTGGCGGGCCCGCTCGGGCAGTTCAGCTCCGTGCAGGACCTGCAGGGCAAGCGGATCGCCACGAGCTACCAGGTGCTGCTGGAGCGCCACCTCGCCGAGCAGGGCGTGGACGCCGAGGTGGTGCGCCTGGACGGCGCGGTGGAGTCCTCCATCCGCCTGGGTGTCGCGGACGCGATCGCGGACGTCGTGGAGACGGGCAACACCCTGAGGGCCGCGGGACTCGAAATCTTCGACGAGCCCATCATGACCTCCGAGGCGCTGCTGATCCGCCGCGGTGACGAACCGGAGCCCGAGGGGCTCAGCGTGCTGCGGCGTCGGCTGCAGGGCGTCCTGGTGGCCCGGCAGTACGTGATGATGGACTACGACATCCGCGAGGAGCTGCTGCCCGCGGCCACCGAGATCACCCCCGGCATGGAGGGCCCCACCATCTCCCCGCTGGGGCGCGACGGTGCCGTGGCGGTGCGCTCGATGGTGCGCAAGGCGGACACCAACAAGGTCATGGACGCGCTCTACGAGGTGGGCGCCCGCGCCATCCTGGTCTCCCCGATCCAGGCGGCGCGGATCTGACGAGCCCCACCGCGCGCCGGGCACGGCGCGGGCGGGACGACGAGCGAGTAATGACGGACGGAAGGGGCGAGGCCCATGGGTGTGGCGGTGCGAGTGATCCCGTGCCTGGACGTGGATGCCGGGCGCGTGGTCAAGGGCGTGAACTTCGAGAACCTGCGGGACGCCGGTGACCCCGTGGAGCTGGCCGCCCGCTACGACCTCGCGGGGGCAGACGAGCTGACCTTCCTGGACGTCACGGCGTCCTCGGGCGAGCGGGACACGATGTTCGACGTGGTCTCGCGCACGGCGGAGACCATGTTCGTGCCCCTGACCGTGGGCGGCGGGGTGCGCACCCCGCAGGACGTGGACCGGCTGCTGCGCTGCGGTGCGGACAAGGCGTCGATCAACACCGCCGCGGTGGAGCGTCCCGAGGTGGTGGACGAGATCACGCGCCGCTTCGGCAGCCAGGTGCTCGTGCTCTCGCTGGACGCGCGGCGCACGGGGAACACGGCCTCGGGCTTCGAGGTCACCACGCGCGGTGGCCGCACGCTCACCGGCCTGGACGCCCTGCAGTGGGCCCGTGAGGCCGAGGAGCGCGGGGTGGGGGAGATCCTGCTGAACTCCATGGACGCGGACGGCACGCGCGAGGGCTTCGACCTGGAGATGATCTCCGCGGTCCGCGAGGTGGTGGGGGTGCCCCTGATCGCCTCCGGCGGCGCGGGCTCCCCCGAGCACTTCCCACCGGCGGTGGCCGCCGGCGCGGACGCCGTGCTCGCGGCCTCCGTGTTCCACTTCGGGCCCGACCACGCGATCGGCGACGTCAAGGCGGCCCTGCGCGCCGCGGGCCACGAGGTGCGCTGATGAGCGGCACGCACCCCGCACCCGCCACCGGCGGCCTGGACCCGGAGATCGCCCGGCGGCTGACCCGCGACGCCGCGGGCCTCGTGGCCGCGGTGGTCCAGCAGCACGACACCGGCGAGGTGCTCATGCTCGGCTGGATGGACGACGAGGCCCTGCGCCGCACCCTCACCGAGGGTCGGGTCACGTTCTGGTCCCGCTCCCGCCAGGAGTACTGGCGCAAGGGGGACACCTCGGGACACATCCAGCGGGTGCACTCGGTGCACCTGGACTGCGACGGCGACGCCCTGCTCGTGCGGGTGGACCAGACCGGCGCAGCATGCCACACGGGTTCGCGCACGTGCTTCGACGGGCAGGACCTCCACGCGGAACAGGCGGTCTAGATTGCAGGAGCTCGGCACCATCACCCCCACCCTGGAGCAGTTCCGGGAGCACGCGGCCACGCGCCGGGTGGTCCCGGTGCGCATGACCGTGCTCGCGGACGCGCTGACCCCGGTGGGTCTCTACCGCGCCCTCGTCGCCCGGGACGGGACGGCGCGGCCCGGCACGTTCCTGCTGGAGTCCGCCGCGGAGGGCGGGGTGTGGTCCCGCTACTCGTTCGTGGGTGCGGGCTCCGTGGCCACCCTCACCGCGCGGGACGGGCAGGCGCACTGGCTCGGCGACGCGCCGTCGGGCGCTCCCACGGACGGTGACCCCCTCGAGGCGCTGCGCGCGACCATGGCGCTGCTGCACACCGAGCCGTTCGAGGACGTCCCGCCCCTGACCAGTGGCATGGTCGGCTTCGTGGGCTGGGAGGCCGTGCGGCACTGGGAGAAGCTGCCCCACCCGCCCGAGGACGACCTGCGCGTGCCCGAGCTCGCCATGAACCTGGTCTCGGACATGGCGGTGCTCGACAACAAGGACGGCTCGGTGCTGCTCGTGGCCAACGCCGTGAACCTCAACGGCACGGACGAGAACGTGGACGAGGCCTACCACGACGCCGTGGCGCGCCTGCGCTCCATGGTCCAGCGCCTGGCCACCCCCCTGGAGCGCAGCACGGTGTCCGTGGCGCAGCCGGGGACCGTGGACCTGGAGACCGCCGTGGAGCAGTCCTGGGACCGCGAGCTGTTCATGTCCGCGATCGACCGCGGCAAGCAGGCCATCGTGGACGGAGAGATCTTCCAGGTGGTGGTCTCGCGCCGCTTCGAGGCGGCGTGCGAAGCCAGCTCGCTGGACGTCTACCGCACCCTGCGCCGGATCAACCCGAGCCCGTACATGTACCTCTACTCGTTCGAGGACGCCGAGGGCAGGCCCTACTCGATCGTGGGCTCCTCGCCCGAGGCGCTCGTGACCGTCACCGGTCGCCAGGCCGTGACCCACCCGATCGCCGGCTCCCGGCCGCGCGGGGCCACCGTGGACGAGGACCTCGCCCTGGGCCAGGACCTGCTCGCGGACCACAAGGAGCGGGCGGAGCACCTCATGCTCGTGGACCTCGCACGCAACGACCTCTCCAAGGTGGCCGAGCCCGGCAGCGTGGACGTGAGCGAGTTCATGGAGATCGAGCGCTTCAGCCACATCATGCACCTGTGCTCCACCGTGGTGGCCACGATGCGCGAGGACGTCACCGCGTACGACGTCCTCGCCGCCACGTTCCCCGCCGGGACCCTCTCCGGTGCCCCCAAACCGCGGGCCCTGCAGCTGCTGGACGAGTACGAGCCCCTGCGGCGCGCGGTCTACGGCGGCGTGGTGGGCTACATGGACTTCGCCGGGAACATGGACATGGCCATCGCGATCCGCACGGCCCTGCTGATCGAGGGCCGGGCGTACGTCCAGGCCGGCGGGGGTATCGTGGCGGACTCCGAGCCCGAGGCCGAGGCCCAGGAGTCCCTGAACAAGGCCACCGCGCCCCTGCGCGCCGCGCTGATCGCCCAGTCGCTGCGTCCGCTCTCGCGCTGATCGCGCCGTCACCGCAACCCCCGAGGAGCACCCCGTGCTGCGTCGCACCGCCCCCGCCGTCCTGAGCACCCTGCTGTGCGCGCTCGCCCTGTTCGGCACCACCACGCTCGCGTGGATCCACGCCGCCGTGACAACGTCCCTGCAGCCGGTCACGGTGGACGTCACCGGCGCCGACGCCGCTCCGGCCGTCACCGCCCTGGGTCTCGTCGCCGCCGTGGCCGCGGTGGCCTCCGCCCTCGGCGGGCGCGTGCTGCGCACCGTGGTGGGCGCCGTGGTGGCACTCGCGGGCCTGGGCGGCGTCGTCGCCGTGCTGGCAGTGACCGCAGATCCCCGCGCGGCCGCGCAGCCTGCGGTGGGCCGCCAGACCGGCGTGCTCAACGCCGGCGGGGACTACACCATGACGGGATGGCCGTGGGCCGCGGTCGCGGCCGCCGTGCTGCTGGCCGTGTGCGGCGTGTGGCTCGTGCTCGTGGCCCAGCGGGTCCGCGGTCGCGCCTCCCGGCGCTACGACCGGGGCGCCCCGGCCGTCAACGAGTCCGTGACGTCCCCCACCGGGCCCAACGCCGCGGACGCGCCGGGGCGGAAGGGCGCCCCGAGCGCCGGGCCGGGGTCCACCGCGGCGGGGACGGCGGCGTCGGCCACCGGGGGTGCGCCCGACGCGGCGGCGCCGAGCACCGCGGGGGAGACCCAGGCCGCCGAGCACGCGGACGACATCGACACGTGGGACGCCCTGACCCGCGGCGAGGACCCCACCGGGGACGCGTGAGCGGCGCGGTGCCCACCGAGCGCCCCGGGAAGTGGCACAATGGGCGCAGAGAAGACTCGGACCCCGCTGCACGCGGGTCCGGCACAGCACGAGCCGCAGGCTCGACCGGCACGGGAGAGTGGACACGCATGTCGAACACCGATCAGATCATCCTGGACCACACCGCCGCGGTGGGCCACGGCAACACGGTGGCCGGATGGGCCTGCGTGGCGGTGATGACCGTGGGCGTCATCGTGGGCTGCGTGGGATTCGTCAACGCCTCCGTGCCCGTGACCGTGGTGGGCATCGGCTTCATCGTGGTCGGGCTGATCGTGGGCGGGGTGCTCAAGGCCATGGGCTACGGCAAGGGCGGCGCCAAGACCGCCGCGCACTGAGCCCGCGCCACTGATCAGCGGCGCGGCCAGGATCGAAGTCACCGGATGACGGCCAGTTCCTCGAGCGGGGAGCTGGCCGTTGCCATCAGTGCGGCGCGCGTCTGCGGGCGCGCGGCCGCGGAGCAGGCACAGGACGAGGGAGACGCATGACGCAGCAGCACACCGGCACGGTGCTGGACAGGATCATCGAGGGGGTGCGCGAGGACCTCGAGACCCGCAGGGCGCAGGTGAGCCTGCAGGAGGTGCAGCGCGCGGCCGCCGAGCAGACGCCCGCGCTCGACGTGGAGGCGGCCCTGAGGGGCTCGGACCCCGCCTCCGTGCAGGTCATCGCGGAGGTCAAGCGCTCGAGCCCCTCCAAGGGCGCGCTCGCGCAGATCACGGATCCCGCGGAGCTCGCCGCGGCGTACGAGCGCGGGGGCGCATCCGTGATCTCGGTGCTCACCGAGCAGCGCCGCTTCGGGGGTTCCCTCGCGGACCTCGACGCCGTGCGGCGCGCGGTGGGGATCCCCGTGCTGCGCAAGGACTTCGTGGTCGAGGAGTACCAGGTGTGGGAGGCCCGTGCCCACGGTGCGGACCTCGTGCTGCTGATCGTGGCCGCACTCGACGACGCCGCGCTCGCCCGGCTGCTGGAGCTCACCCACCACCTGGGCATGCACGCCCTCGTGGAGACCCACACCGAGGACGAGGTGGCGCGCGCCGTCGCGGTCGGGGCGCGCATCATCGGCGTGAACACCCGGGACCTCAAGAGCCTGGACGTGGACGTGCACACCTTCGGTCGGCTCGCCCCGCTGGCTCCGGAGGGCGCCGTGCTGGTCGCGGAGTCCGGGGTGGCCGGGGAGGACCAGATCCGGCTGTACGCGGGCCACGGCGCCCACGCCGTGCTCGCCGGGGAGGCGCTCGTCACCGCCACGGACCCCGCCCAGAGGATCGCCCGGTTCCGCGAGGTGGGAGCCCTGGCGCGCGGCGAGTTCCTGGCCGGGGCCACCCCGCCCGCGGCCCAGGCCGAGCACGCCGCCGCACAGGCGCAGCACGCCGACGACGCCGCGGGCTCCCTGCGCGACGCCCCCGGCCCGTACTTCGGGGACTTCGGCGGACGCTGGATGCCCGAGTCCCTCGTGGCGGCGCTCGACGAGCTCACCGAGACCTTCGAGAAGGCCCGCACGGACGAGGAGTTCCTCGCCGAGTTCTCCCGGCTCTCCCGCGACTACTCGGGCCGGCCCTCGCTGCTGACCGAGGCGGAGCGCTTCGGGCAGGCCCTCGGGGTGCGCGTGTTCCTCAAGCGCGAGGACCTCAACCACACCGGTTCCCACAAGATCAACAACGTGCTGGGCCAGGCCCTGCTGGCCCGGCGCATGGGCAAGACCCGGCTGATCGCCGAGACCGGCGCGGGCCAGCACGGTGTGGCCACCGCGACCGCCGCGGCCCTGTTCGGGATGCAGTGCACCGTCTACATGGGCGAGGAGGACACCCGGCGCCAGGCGCTGAACGTGGCCCGGATGCGCCTGCTCGGCGCCGAGGTGGTGGCGGTGAGCAACGGCTCCCGCACCCTGAAGGACGCCATCAACGAGGCCCTGCGGGACTGGGTGGCCTCGGTGGACACCACGCACTACCTGCTGGGCACGGCCGCCGGACCCCATCCGTTCCCCGCCATGGTCCGCTACTTCCACGAGCAGATCGGCGAGGAGGCCCGCGCGCAGATCCTCGAGCAGGCCGGTCGCCTGCCGGACGCCGTGACCGCGTGCGTGGGCGGCGGCTCCAACGCGATCGGGATCTTCCACGGCTTCCTGGACGACGCCTCCGTGCAGCTCTACGGCAACGAGGCCGGCGGCGACGGCGTGTCCACCGGTCGGCACGCGGCAACCATCTCCCTGGGCCGCCCGGGCGTGCTGCACGGCGCGAGGACGTTCCTGATGCAGGACACCGACGGGCAGACCGTGGAGTCCCACTCGATCTCCGCGGGCCTGGACTACCCGGCGGTCGGCCCGGAGCACTCCTACCTGCACTCGATCGGGCGCGTGTCCTACGAGGCCGTGACCGACGAACAGGCCATGGACGCCTTCCGGCTGCTGTGCCTCACCGAGGGCATCATCCCGGCCATCGAGTCCTCGCACGCCCTGGCCGGCGCGCGGGCGGTGGCCGAGCGCTGGGTCGAGGAGCTCGGCCCGGAGGCCGCGGCGGAGAAGATCATCGTGGTGTCCCTGTCCGGGCGTGGGGACAAGGACGTCGCCACGGCCGCGGAGTGGTTCGACATGCTCCCGCAGGACAGCCACGAGGAACGCGTGGGACAGAAAGGCGAACAGCTGTGAGCACCACCGGAACCCCTGAGACCGCACCCACCGGGCTGGCCGCGCGAATCCTTCCCGCGGGCCTCACGGACCGCGGCGAGTCCGCGCTGTCCCGCCGGATCGAGCAGTGCCGCGACGAAGGACGCCCCGCGCTCGTGGGCTACCTCCCCGCGGGGTACCCCAACCTCGAGGAGTCCGTGGCGGCCGCGGTGGCCCTGGGCCGCAACGGCGCGGACGTCATCGAGATCGGCATCCCGTACTCGGACCCCGTGATGGACGGGCCCGTGATCCAGGCCGCGACCACGCAGTCCCTGGCCAACGGCTTCCACGTGGCGGACGTGTTCACCGTGGTGCGCGCCGTGGCCGAGCAGACGGACGCGGTGCCCGTGGTCATGACCTACTGGAACCCCGTGCTGCAGACCGGCGTGGACGAGTTCGCGCGCCGGCTGGCGGAGGCCGGGGGAGCCGGGATCATCACCCCGGACCTCATCCCGGACGAGGCGGGGCAGTGGTTCGCCGCCTCCGAGGAGCACGGGCTGGACCGGATCTTCCTGGTGGCGCCCTCCACCACCCGTGAGCGCATGGACATGACCGTGGCCGCGGCCTCGGGCTTCCTCTACGCCGTGTCGGTCATGGGCGTCACGGGCGCCCGGGACGAGGTCTCCTCGGCCGCAGAGGACGTCGTGGCCCGGGCGCGGGCCGCCGGTGCGCAGCGGGTGTGCGTGGGCCTGGGGGTGTCCCGCCGCGAGCACGTGCTGGAGATCGGCCGCTACGCGGACGGCGTGATCGTGGGCACCGCCCTCGTGCGGGCCCTCGGCGAGGGCGGTGCCGAGGCCGTGGGCCGCCTCGCCGCCGAGCTCGCGGGGCGCGCATGACGCCCGCGCTGCTGCCCGCCGCGATTCCCTCGCCGGGGACCAGCAGCATCCACCTGGGCTTCCTGACCATCCACTTCTACGCGCTGTGCATCCTGGTGGGCATGGCACTGGCCGTGTGGCTGACCATGAAGCGCTGGCGGCGCCGCGGGCAGGACCCGGACGTGCTGTGGGACATCGTGTTCTGGGCGGTGATCGCCGGGATCGTCGGCGCCCGTGCGTACCACGTGCTGGTCACGGACCCCCGCGGGTACTTCGGCCCCGGGGCGGATCCGCTGGCCGTGCTGCGGATCTGGGAGGGCGGGCTCGGCATCATGGGCGCCGTGCTCTTCGGAGCCGCCGCCGCCTGGGTGGTCTCCCGCCGCAACGGGATCCCGCTGCACGTGTTCGCGGACTGCGTGGCCCCGGCGCTGCTGCTGGCCCAGGCCGTGGGCCGGTGGGGGAACTGGTTCAACCAGGAGCTGTTCGGCAAGCCCACCACGCTGCCGTGGGGCCTGGAGATCTCCCCCCTGTCCCCGAACTTCCCTCAGGGGCTGCCCCCGGACACCCTGTTCCACCCCACGTTCCTCTACGAGAGCCTGTGGGACCTGCTGGGCGTGGTGGTGCTGCTGCTCGTGGACCGGCGCGTAGGGGATACCCACGGGCGGATCTTCGCCCTGTACATGGTCTACTACGGCGTGGGGCGGATGCTCATCGAGATGTTCCTGCGCGTGGATCCTGCGCTGATGGTCGCCGGGGTCCGGGTGCACGTGTGGACCTCCCTGCTCATCGTGCTCGGCGGGATTGTGCTCTACGTGCTGCTCGGCCGACGCACCGGGCGCGGCACTGCGCAGGAGTCGGGCGTGGCACGGCAGCCCCAGCCCACGCACTCCTCCTGAGAGCCCCGCCGCGGGCGGTGCGACCCGTGCTGAGAGGCCCCGGACCCCGCGGTCCGGGGCCTCTCGGCATCCGTGGTCCACATGCTGGAATGGCCCGTCCCCGCGCGACTGTGATGTGTACTACGTGGTACGTTACCCAGGCACCGCGCAACCGCCCATCCACACGGCTGCCCGGTCCGATCCTCGGCTCGCAGCAGAGCCGCTTCCTTTCCGCAACGGGGCGGACACCGGCGTCACAGGATCTCACGACGCCCGCCGCACACCCACCGAGTGTTCCCGGGCTTCGTCGACGCACCAGACCAGCCCACCCCTTGGTGAGGAGCTCCGTCATGACTCAGCAGCACGTTCCCGCACAGGGGACCCCCGAGCACGAGACCGCGCCCCACGGGCCCGAGGTCGTCTCCCCGTTCGAGCGCTTCTCCGCAGTCCCGCAGGACCAGGGCCTGTACCGCGCCGAGGACGAGAAGGACGCCTGCGGCCTCGCGGTGGTCGCGACCCTCGACGGCGTGGCCTCCCACGATGTCGTCGACGCCGCCCTGACGGCCCTGCGCAACCTGGAGCACCGCGGTGCCGTGGGCGGGGACGAGGGCACCGGGGACGGCGCCGGGATCCTCACCCAGGTCCCGGACGCGTTCCTGCGGGAGGCCGTGGACTTCACGCTGCCGCCGCAGGGCGCCTACGCCGTGGGCACGGCGTTCATGCCCACGGGTGGGCACCACCTGGACGAGCTGCGCTGCGCGCTCGAGGAGCTCGCCCGCATGGAGCACCTCTCCGTGCTGGGCTGGCGGGACGTGCCGGTGGTCGACGACGCCGTGGGCGCCTCCGCGCGCGCGGTGATGCCCACGTTCGTCCAGTTCTTCGTCTCGGACGGGCGCCACAACAAGCGCGCCGCGTCCCTGTTGACGCGGGACGCGGCGTCGTACGACCCCGTGGCCGCGCAGCGCGAGCTGGACCAGAAGGTGTTCCGCGTGCGCAAGCGCGCCCAGAACAAGTACGGCGTGTACTTCCCGTCCTTCTCCTCGCGCACCCTCGTGTACAAGGGGATGCTGACCACCGCGCAGCTGGAGCCCTTCTACCCGGACCTCTCCGACCCGCGCTTCGAGACGAAGCTCGCGGTGGTGCACTCGCGCTTCTCCACGAACACGTTCCCCTCCTGGCCGCTGGCTCAGCCCATGCGCACCCTGGCGCACAACGGGGAGATCAACACCGTGGTGGGCAACCGCAACTGGATGCGCGCCCGCCAGTCCTCAATGTCCGGGCCCGTGCTGGGCCGCCAGCCCGAGGACCTGTTCCCCATCTGCTCCGAGGGGGCCTCGGACTCGCAGTCCCTCGACGAGGTCGCGGAGCTGCTGCAGCTCGCGGGGCGCCCCGTCACCGAGACCATGCTCATGCTGATCCCGGAGGCGTGGCAGAACCACGAGACCATGGACCCGCAGCTGCGGGCGTTCTACGAATACCACTCCACCCTCATGGAGCCGTGGGACGGGCCGGCGTGCGTGTCCTTCACGGACGGCGTGCGCGTGGGCTCGGTGCTGGACCGCAACGGTCTGCGCCCCGGGCGCTACTGGCAGACCGAGGACGGCCTGGTGGTCTTCGCCTCCGAGGTGGGCGTGGTGGACGTGGGCCAGCGCAGGATCGTGCGCAAGGGCCGGGTCTCCCCGGGCACCATGTTCCTCGTGGACACGGACGAGGGCCGGATCGTCGAGGACACCGAGATCAAGGCCGAACTCGCGGCCTCCCGTCCGTGGCAGGACTGGGTGCGGGACTCCGTGCGCCCCATCTCGGAGCTGCCCGAGCGCGAGCACATGACGCACCCGCCGCGCTCCGTGCGGTTGCGGCAGAAGACCTTCGGATACACCGAGGAAGAGCTGAAGAAGATCATCGGCCCCATGGCCACAGCGGGCGCCGAGCCCATCTACGCCATGGGCACCGACACCCCGGTGGCCGTGCTCTCCAACCGCTCGCGGCTGCTCTACGACTACTTCGTGCAGTCCTTCGCGCAGGTCACCAACCCGCCGCTGGACGCGATCCGCGAGGAGCTGGTCACCTCCATGGCCGGCGCCGTGGGGCCCATGGGCAACATGCTCTCCCCGCAGCAGTGCCGCACCCGCCAGATCCGGCTGGACTTCCCGGTGATCGACAACGACCAGCTGGACCAGTTCGCGCACCTGGACGACGACGACGGCGCCGCGCTGAGTCTGCGCGTGCGCGGGCTCTACCGCCCGCTCGACGGCGCCCGCTCCCTCGCGGAGCGGATCGCGGAGATCTGCGAGAAGGTCTCCGCGGCCGTGAACCGGGGCGTGCAGTTCGTGATCATCTCGGACCGGGACTCCAACGGCGTGTGGGCCCCCATCCCGTCCCTGCTGCTGACCTCCGCGGTGCACCACCACCTGCTGCGCTCGGCCACCCGCACCCGGGTGGCGCTGATCGTGGAGTCCGGTGACGTGCGCGAGGTCCACCACGTGGCGCTGCTGCTGGGCTACGGGGCCTCCGCCGTGAACCCGTACCTGGCCATGGAGTCCGCCGAGGAGCTCGTGCGCCGCGGGGAGATCCAGGGGGTCACCGAGGAGCAGGCGGTCGCGAACCTCATCACCGCGCTCGGCAAGGGCGTGCAGAAGATCATGTCCAAGATGGGCATCTCCACCGTGCAGTCCTATTGCGGTGCCCAGACCTTCGAGGCGCTCGGGCTCTCGAGCGAGATCGTGGCCGACTACTTCGCGGGCACCCGCACGCAGATCGAGGGCGTGGGCCTGGACGTCATCGCCGCCGAGACCGAGGCCCGCCACCGGCTGGCCTACCCCGAGGACGGCGTCACCGAGCCCCACCGGGACCTCGCGACCGGCGGCGAGTATGACTGGCGCCGCGAGGGTCCCCGCCACCTCTTCGACCCCCACACGGTGTTCCGGCTGCAGCACGCCACGCGCACCGGGCGCTACGACATCTTCAAGTCCTACACGCAGCGGGTGGACAGCCAGGCGCGGGAGATCGCATCCCTGCGCGGGCTGATGACCTTCGAGTCCACGCGCGAGCCGGTGGACATCGACGAGGTCGAGCCCGTGAGCGAGATCGTCAAGCGCTTCTCCACCGGTGCCATGAGCTACGGGTCCATCTCCATGGAGGCCCACGAGACCCTCGCGATCGCCATGAACCGGCTGGGCGCCAAGTCCAACACGGGAGAGGGCGGCGAGGACGTCGAGCGGCTCGTGGACCCCGAGCGCCGCTCGGCCATCAAGCAGGTCGCCTCGGGCCGGTTCGGGGTGACCAGCCTCTACCTGGCCTCTGCGGACGACCTGCAGATCAAGATGGCCCAGGGCGCCAAGCCCGGCGAGGGCGGGCAGCTCATGGCCCAGAAGGTCTACCCGTGGATCGCCCGCACGCGCCACTCGACCCCCGGGGTGTCCCTGATCTCCCCGCCACCGCACCATGACATCTACTCGATCGAGGACCTCGCCCAGCTCATCTACGACCTCAAGCGCTCCAACCCCAGGGCGCGCGTGCACGTCAAGCTCGTCTCGGAGCGGGGCATCGGCACGGTCGCGGCGGGCGTGACCAAGGCCAAGGCCGACGTCGTGCTGGTCTCCGGCCACGACGGCGGAACGGGCGCCGCCCCGCTGAACTCGCTCAAGCACGCGGGCATGCCCTGGGAGCTCGGTCTCGCAGAGACCCAGCAGACCCTGCGGCTCAACGGGCTGCGCGAACGCGTGGTGGTGCAGGCGGACGGGCAGCTCAAGACCGGCCGGGACGTCGTCGTTGCCGCACTGCTCGGGGCCGAGGAGTTCGGCTTCGCCACCGCGCCGCTGGTGGTGGAGGGCTGCATCATGATGCGCAAGTGCCACCTGGACACGTGCCCCGTGGGCGTGGCCACCCAGAACCCCGAGCTGCGCTCGCGGTTCACGGGCAAGGCGGAGCACGTGGTGAACTTCTTCGAGTTCATCGCGCAGGAGGTCCGCGAGCACCTCGCGCAGCTCGGCTTCCGCAGCATCGAGGAGGCCGTGGGCCACGCCGAGGTGCTGCGCACCCGGGAGGCCGTGGAGCACTGGAAGGCCAAGGGCCTGGACCTGAGCCCCGTGCTGGACTCCTTCCGCGCGGAGGGCGTCACGGACGGGTTGCGCAACACGGGCTCCCAGGACCACGAACTCGAGAAGCACTTCGACAACCGGCTCATCCCGCTTGCGGCGCCGGCCATCGAGCGTGCCGAGCCGGTGCGGGTGCAGGAACGGGTGGTCAACACGGACCGCGCCGTGGGCACCATGCTCGGCTACACCGTGACCAGTGCCCTGGGCACCGAGGAGCTCGCCGACGACACGATCGACGTGACCCTCACCGGCGAGGCCGGGCAGTCCCTCGGCGCGTTCATCCCGCGGGGAATCACCCTGCGGCTCGAGGGGGACGCCAACGACTACACCGGCAAGGGGCTCTCCGGTGGGCGGATCGTGGTGCGGCCCCCGCGGGACGCGGACCTCGTGGCGCACGAGAACGTGATCGCGGGCAACGTGATCGGTTACGGCGCCACGAGCGGTGAGATGTTCTTCAACGGCGTGGTGGGCGAGCGCTTCCT
This sequence comes from Kocuria rhizophila DC2201, assembly GCF_000010285.1. Classification (NCBI taxonomy): domain Bacteria; kingdom Bacillati; phylum Actinomycetota; class Actinomycetes; order Micrococcales; family Micrococcaceae; genus Kocuria; species Kocuria rhizophila. The sequence goes on from NC_010617.1 coordinate 1,310,040, forward strand.
GGTGCGCAACTCCGGGGCCACCGCGGTGGTCGAGGGCATCGGCGACCACGGCTGCGAGTACATGACCGGCGGCGTCGCCCTCGTCCTGGGGGAGACCGGACGCAACTTCGGTGCGGGCATGTCCGGGGGAGTGGCCTACGTGCTGGACCTCGACGAGCTCGACGTCAACCGGCAGGCCCGGGAGAAGGGCGAGCTGCGCTTCGAGCAGCTGGACCGTGAGGACCGCGAGCTGGTCCTGGACCTGCTCAAGCGCCACGGCGAGGAAACCGGCTCCGCGTTCGCCGCGCAGCTGCTCGCGGACCCGCAGCAGAGCCTGACCCGTATCACCAAGGTGCTCCCGCGGGACTACTCCGCGGTGCTCGCACTGCGCAACGAGGCCGAAGCCGAGGGCGAGGACCCGGACGGCGACGGCACCTGGCACAAGATTCTGGAGGTGACCGGCCGTGGCTGATCCCCGTGGTTTCCTGAAGGTCCGCGAGCGTGAGGACCGCCCCAAGCGTCCCGTCCCGGTGCGGCTGATGGACTGGAAAGAGGTGCAGCAGCGCCAGCAGGCCGGCGTGCTGCACGAGCAGGCGGGCCGCTGCATGGACTGCGGCGTGCCGTTCTGCCACCAGGGCTGCCCCCTGGGCAACCTGATCCCCGAGTGGAACGACCTCGTCTGGCGGGAGCAGTGGGGCGAGGCGTCCGAGCGGATGCACGCGACCAACAACTTCCCGGAGTTCACCGGGCGCGTGTGCCCCGCGCCGTGCGAGTCGTCGTGCGTGCTGGGCATCAACCAGCAGCCCGTGACCATCAAGCAGGTGGAGTACGCGATCGGGGAGAAGGCGTTCGAGGACGGGCTGATCGCCCCCCACATCCCCCAGCGGCTCGTGGGCCGGACCGTGGCCGTGGTGGGTTCCGGACCGGCGGGTCTCGCGGCCGCCCAGCAGCTGACCCAGGCAGGTTTCACGGTGGCCGTGTACGAGCGGGACGACCGCATCGGTGGACTGCTGCGCTACGGCATCCCGGACTTCAAGCTCGAGAAGTCCGTGCTGGAGCGGCGCCTGGACGTGATGCGCCAGGAGGGCACCAAGTTCCGGCCCGGTGTGGAGATCGGCAGGGACATCACGTGGGACGTGCTGCGTCGGCGCTACGACGCCGTGATCGTGGCCACCGGGGCCACCCGTCCTCGGGACCTGGAGATCCCCGGACGGGACCTGGAGGGCGTGCACTACGCCATGGACTACCTCGTGCGCTCCAACCACCTGGTGGAGGGGGACGAGGTCCCCGATCCCATCGACGCGCACGGCAAGCACGTGATCGTGCTCGGCGGCGGGGACACCGGCTCGGACTGCATCGGCACGGCCCTGCGCCAGGGGGCGGCGTCGGTGACGTCGCTGGCCATCGGCCGCAAGCCGCCGGTGGACCGCGCAGACGCGGAGCCCTGGCCCATGATGCCCCGGGTCTTCGAGGTCTCCACGTCCCACGAGGAGGGCGGGGAGCGCAGCTACCTGGCCTCCACCGTGGAGTTCGTGGGGGAGGGCGGACACGTCACCGGACTGCGCGTGGCCGAGACCGAGTACCGGGAGGACGGCTCCCGCGTGCCCCGCCCCGGCACGGAGCGGGTGCTGCCGGCGGACCTTGTGTTCCTGGCCCTCGGGTTCACGGGCAACGAGTCCCAGGAGCTCACCGAGCAGCTGCCGGTGGCCCTGGACGAGCGCAGCAACGTGGCCCGGGACGAGACCTACATGACCGCGGTGGACGGCGTGTTCTCGTGCGGGGACGCCGGGCGCGGGCAGTCCCTCGTGGTCTGGGCGATCGCCGAGGGCCGGGCGTGCGCCGCGCACGTGGAGCGCCACCTCACGGGCCAGACCCGCCTGCCGGAGCCCGTGGAGCCCTCCGAGCGGGCCATCGACCTGAGCCTCTAAGACGGTCGTCCCCCGGGGGTGGCCCGGGCGTCCCCCGGGTGTGAGCCAGGAACCACCGGGACATGTGTCCGCTCATACCGCCGACCCGCCCGGATTGCTAGGCTGGGGAGCAACATCGGCGAAGCGGCCGCGGCCGAGCAGCGTGGGCTGCCCGGCCCGGCCGCTTCTTCCGTGTGTGCCAGCCATCCGCTCTCCGAAAGGGAGTCACCACATGCGTCGAGCGAAGATCGTTGCCACCATCGGCCCCGCCATCTCGTCCCACGAGAACATCACCCGGGCCATCCAGGCCGGAATGAACGTCGCGCGGCTGAACATGAGCCACGGGGACCACTCCGTGCACAGCGCGTCCTACGAGAACCTGCGACGCGCGAGCGAGGAGCTCGGTGCCACCGTGGCCATCCTCGCGGACCTGCAGGGCCCCAAGATCCGCCTCGGCAGCTTCTCTGACGGGCCCCACGACCTCGCGGTGGGGGACACCTTCACCATCACCGTGGAGGACGTGCCGGGCACCCGGGAGCGCTGCTCCACGACCCACAAGGGCCTGCCCGGGGACGTGTCCGTGGGGGACCCGCTGCTGATCGACGACGGCAAGGTGGCCCTGCGCGCCACGGCCGTGACCGACACGGACGTCACCACGGAGGTGGTGGTCCCCGGGACCGTGTCCGACCACAAGGGCATCAACCTGCCGGGCGTGGCCGTGAACGTTCCCGCCCTGAGCGGGAAGGACGAGGCGGACCTGCGCTGGGCCCTGCAGCGCGGCGTCGACATCATTGCGCTGTCCTTCGTGCGCAACGCCGAGGACATCACCCGCGTGCACGAGATCATGGCGGAGGAGGGGCGCAAGATCCCCGTGATCGCCAAGATCGAGAAGCCCCAGGCCGTGGACGCCCTGCACGAGATCATCGACGCGTTCGACGGCATCATGGTCGCCCGCGGGGACCTCGGCGTGGAGCTGCCGCTGGAGGCGGTGCCGATCGTGCAGAAGCGCGCCATCGAGCTGGCCCGGCGCTGGGCCAAGCCCGTGATCGTGGCCACCCAGGTGCTCGAGTCCATGATCGACAACCCCCGCCCCACGCGCGCGGAGGCCTCGGACTGCGCGAACGCGGTGCTCGACGGCGCCGACGCCGTGATGCTCTCGGGTGAGACCTCGGTGGGCAAGTACCCCATCAAGACGCTCGAGACCATGGCCAGCATCATCGAGGCCACCGAGACCGAGGGCATGGACCGCATGCCCCCGCTGGGCACCGAGCCCCGCACCCGCGGCGGCGCGATCACCCGCGCCGCGGTGACGATCGCCCGGCAGCTGGACGTGAGCTACATCTGCACGTTCACCCAGTCCGGTGACTCGGCCCGGCGGCTGTCCCGGCTGCGCCCGGACCGCCCGATCCTCGCCTTCACGCCCGAGAAGAGCGTGCAGTCCTGGCTGCAGCTGCTGTGGGGCGTGCAGCCCATCCGCGTGGACCGCGTGGAGCACACCGACGACATGACGCGCCAGGTGGACCACTACCTCCTCGAGTACGACCTCGCGGACACCGAGGACATGGTGGTCATCTGCGCCGGTTCGCCCCCCGGGCACGCCGGTTCCACCAACCTGGTCAAGGTCCACCGCGTGGGCGACCTCCAGGACGCGGGGGAGGCCCCGCAGCGCGAGCCGCACGAGGGCATCCGTCCGTGGGGCCTGAGCCTGCCGGGCTCGGCCTCCTGGCGCGAGCCGTGATCGGCTGAGCCCTCCGGGGCGTGACGACGGCGCGGGGTGCGGTTCTTCGGGACCGGCACCCCGCGCCGTCGGCCGTTGCAGGCGCCTTACGGCGGGTGCCGCACCGCGCGGCGCAGCGAGGGCGGGGGGCACGGGGGCGTGTCGACGACGAACGGCCCCGTGTCAACGGGGCCGTTCTCGCGGTGCTCTGACCGGGTCGTTCGCGGTGCCCAAGGTGGGACTCGAACCCACACATGTTTCCATACCGCATTTTGAGTGCGGCGCGTCTGCCGATTCCGCCACTTGGGCTGGGGCGGGGTCGCCGTCGGGCGGCCCTGGAGCGCGGAGGACCGGGGGTCCCGGCCCCGCGCGGCTCACAGCATACACGACGGGGTCTAGCATGAGGGGGACACCGGGTGCGCCCGATGACCCCGCCGGAGACCGCACTGTGCCGTGTCTCACGGGGTGCCCAGGCCGCTCACGTGGTTGGATTCGGTGTCGAGAGCAGGCAGACGACCCCCGAACCGAGGAGTGCCCGTGACGGATACGCCCCACGCACCCGAATCCCCCGCACCTGACCCCAGTGCATCCGAACCCCACGCCGAGACTCGCGACTCCGTCTCCGCGCAGGCCGCGTCCGGCGCGGACACCACCGGCGCCACCCCCCGGACCGTGGTGGTCGCCGAGGACGAGGCCCTGATCCGCATGGACATCGTGGAGATGCTCGAGGACGCCGGCTACCGCGTGGTGGCGCAGGCCGAGAACGGTGAGCGCGCCGTCGCCCTGGCCACCGAGCACCGCCCGGACCTCGTGCTCATGGACGTGAAGATGCCCGTGATGGACGGGATCACCGCGGCCGAGCAGATCGCCGCGGACCGGATCGCCCCCGTGGTCCTGCTGACCGCGTTCAGCCAGCGCGAGCTCGTGGAGCGCGCCCGGGAGGCCGGGGCCATGGCGTACGTGGTCAAGCCCTTCACGGTCGACGACGTGGTGCCGGCCATCGAGATTGCGATGTCGCGTTTCGAGGAGATCGCCGCGCTCGAGAACGAGGTCGCGGACATGAAGGAGCAGTTCGCCACCCGCAAGCTCGTGGAACGGGCCAAGTCCCTGCTGCAGACCAAGATGGGCCTCTCCGAGCCCGAGGCGTTCCGCTGGATCCAGAAGACCTCGATGGACCGCCGGCTGTCCATGCGCGAGGTCGCGGAGGCCATCATCAACCAGGTGGCCTGAGGCGAAGCGCCCGTGCCTGTCCGGGGCTGCCCCTAGGATGGGGGCGTGACCGAGACGAGCCAGCAGCCCAGCCAGGATCCGAGCGCACCCCGCACGGTGGTGATCGGCGAGAAGACCGACGCCCCGCAGCAGGTGCCCCTGCCCGAGCCGGTGTCCCGCCCGGAGAAGCGGCTGCTGCTCATCGACGGCCACTCCCTGGCGTTCCGCGCCTTCTTCGCGCTCTCCCGTGCGGCGGAATACGGCAACGGCCCGGGCTTCGTCACCTCCGAGGGGGTGCACACCGAGGGCGTCTACGGCTTCGTGAACACCATGGTCAAGCTGGTGCGGGAGGAGAAGCCCACCCACCTGGTGGTTTCCTTCGACCTCGAGGGTCCCACGCTGCGCTCCCAGGAGTACGGGGAGTACAAGGGCGGCCGTGACGAGACCCCCGAGGAGTTCCACGGCCAGGTTCCCAACATCCAGCGCGTCCTCGAGGCCCTGGGCGTGCCGATCGTCACCATGGAGGGGCACGAGGCGGACGACGTCCTGGCCACGCTCGCCTCCCGCGCCGCGGCCGAGGACTTCGAGGTCCTCGTGTTCTCCGGGGACCGTGACGCGTTCCAGATGATCACCGACCACGTCACCGTGGTCTACCCCGGTCGCACGCCCTCGGACCTGCGCCGGATGGACGCGGCCGCCGTGTACGAGAAGTACAAGGTGGCTCCCCAGAACTACCCGGACCTCGCGGCGCTCACGGGGGAGACCGCGGACAATCTCCCGGGTGTCCCGGGCGTCGGTCCCGGGTTCGCCGCCAAGTGGATCACCGCCTACGGCCCCGTGGACTCGCTGCTGGAGCACGCCGGGCAGATCACCGGCAAGAAGGGCGAGGCGCTGCGCGAGAACGAGGAGCTCGTGCGCCGCAACCGCAAGCTCAACCGCCTGGTCACGGACCTGCCCCTCGAGATCGACCTCTCCGCGACGGCCCTGCCAAAGGCGCACGCGGAGCGCGTGGCGGAGGTCTTCGACGAGCTCGAGTTCGGCTCCCAGCTGCGCGGTCGTCTGCTCGAGGCCTTCGCAGCGCAGACCTCCGGGGACGACGTCGCCGCGCTCGCCCCCGTCACGGACGTCACCCGGGTGCACACCGCCCCGGAGTTCGCCGACTGGCTCGAGGCGCAGGACCAGGACGCACCCGTCGTCGTGCGCCGGCTGAGCGCGGACCCCAAGGCGCCCTCGGGCGAGGAGGTCACCGCCCTGGTGCTCACGGGCACCACGGGCGCGGCCCTGGACCTCGTGGCCGCCGACCAGGAGCTGACCCGCGCCGTGGAGCAGTGGCTCGGAGACACCACCGCGGCCAAGGTCGTGGACGGCCTCAAGGACCTCTACCACGGGCTGATCCAGCGGGGCATCGTGCTGGCCGGGGTGGTGGACGACGTCCAGCTCTCGGGCTACCTCGTGCGCCCGGCCCTGCGCTCCTACGAGCTGGAGTCGCAGCTGGCCCAGCACCTGGAGGTCGAGGTCCCGGCCGCCGAGGAGAGCACCGGCGGCGCGGACGCGCACGGACAGACCGCGCTCGCACTGGAGGACGAGGACGCGCTCGGCGGTGTCAGCGACGCCGTGCTGGTCCGTGAGGCCACGCTGGGGCGGGCGTGCCGCGAACTGAGCGAGCACCTGCGGGCACTGCTCGAGGCGGACGGGCAGTTGGGGCTGCTCACCGAGCTCGAGATGCCGCTCGCCGTGATCCTCGCCCGCATGGAGGCCACGGGGATCGCCATGGACCGCCCGGGGATCGACGTCCTGTTCGAGGACCTGCAGCACCCCATCGACCAGGCGTTCGAGCAGGCCCAGGCCCAGATCGACCACGAGGTCAACCTGGGCTCCACCAAGCAGCTGCAGGCCGTGATGTTCGACGAGCTCGGCCTGCCCAAGACCAAGAAGACCAAGACCGGCTACACCACGGACGCCTCGGCCGTCGCGGACCTGATCGGCAAGGTCTCCCCGGACACCGCCGGGTCACGCTTCCTCGTGGCGCTCATGAACTGGCGCGAGTACTCCAAGCTCAAGCAGATCGTGGCCGGACTGCGGGACGCCATTGCCGAGGACGGGCGCATCCACACCACCTACCAGCAGACGGTGGCGGCCACCGGGCGGCTGTCCTCCACCGGGCCCAACCTGCAGAACATCCCGGTGCGCACCGAGCAGGGCCAGCGCATCCGAGACGTCTTCGTCGTGGGGGAGGACACCCAGGGGCCCTTCGAGTGCCTGATGACTGCCGACTACTCGCAGATCGAGATGCGCATCATGGCGCACCTGTCCGGGGACGAGGGGCTCATCGAGGCCTTCCGCGGCGGTGAGGACCTGCACCGCTTCGTGGGCTCCCGCGTGTTCGACGTGGCCCCGGAGGACGTCACCCCGCAGATGCGCTCCAAGGTCAAGGCCATGAGCTATGGCCTCGTCTACGGGCTGAGCTCCTACGGACTCTCTCAGCAGCTGCACATCGGGGTGGACGAGGCCCGGACCATGATGAGCGGCTACTTCGAGCGCTTCGGGGGCGTGCGGGACTTCCTGCGCGGCGTCGTGGAGGAGGCCCGCTCCAAGGGCTACACCGAGACCATCGACGGCCGCCGCCGCTACCTCCCGGACCTCACGAGCGATAACCGCCAGGCCCGCCAGGCCGCCGAGCGCATGGCCCTGAACGCCCCCATCCAGGGCTCGGCCGCGGACATCATCAAGAAGGCGATGATCGGCGTGGACCGCGCGCTGAGGGACGGGCAGCTGCGCTCCCGCGTGCTGCTGCAGGTCCACGACGAGCTCATCGTGGAGGTGGCCCCCGGTGAGCGCGAGGAGGTGGAGCGGATCCTGCGCACCGAGATGGCCGGGGCCGCGGAGCTCACCGTCCCGCTGGACGTCAACGTGGGCACCGGCCGCACGTGGCACCAGGCGGCGCACTGACCCCGCCCCCGCGAGCGGCTCGGCACGCTGACCCCGCTGCCGGGCACCGCACCCCCCGAGACCCCTACGGCCCCGAACGGTTACTCCCCCGCGTGGGAGGAACCCCGGGACCGGTGCACGGAACGAAGGAGCACCATGAGCACCACACCCCCGCAGGACCAGCCCGTCGAGACCACCCACAGCGCACGGGGCAACACCTACACGCTGCGGCGGTTCCACGTGGGGGAGGGCTCGCTCGCGGACAACCCCGAGGCAGTGCAGTGGAACCGCGCCGTGTACCAGGGTTTCCACGACTCCGAGCCCACGGACGAGGCCACCCGGCGGATCCTGCGCTCCCTGCGGGCGGCGGGCACCCGGTTGCGCTCGGTGTACACCGCGGACCCGGTCCCGCCCGCGGCCCTCGGGGCGGAACGGCCCGTGGCCACGTTCTGCTCGTGGGACTCCGAGCTGACCCTGGGGGAGGGGCGCAGCATCCCCGCGTGGCTGATCTCCGAGGTGACGGTGCGCCCCACGCACGCGCGCCGCGGCCTGCTGCGCCGGCTCATGACGCAGGACCTCACCGAGGCGCACGAGGCCGGTTTCCCACTGGCCGCCCTGACGGCCTCTGAGGCCACGATCTACGGCCGCTTCGGCTTCGGCGCGGCCACCTTCAACGCCGAGATCACGGTGGACGCCCACACCCGGCTGCAGCTCAAGGCACCCACCGTGGGATCGGTGGAGATGGCGGACAACCTGGCCGTGGCGCGGCTGGCGCCGGAGATCTTCGAGCGCTTCCACCGCTCCACCGCGGGCTCGCTCACGCGCACCGTCAAGTGGTGGGACTACGTCTCGGGGCAGTGGAACTGGCACAAGGGGGCCGCGGAGCCCGAGGTGCGCACCGCCGTGCACTACGACCAGCAGGGTGAGCCGGACGGCTACGTGAGCTACAAGTTCCTACCCACCCAGGGCTACGAGGGAACCCTGGAGGTCGTGGACCTCGTGGGCGCGAATCCCCGGGCGCGGATCGCCCTGTGGGAGTTCCTGTGCAACCTGGACCTGGTCACGGAGGTCCGCTACGGCTCCGCACCCATCGAGGACCCCCTGATGTGGGGCATGGTGGACATGTCCGCCTACACGGTGCACAAGCGCTCGGACCGCGTGTGGCTGCGGATCCTCGACCCCGTGGCCGCCCTGTCCGCCCGCGGCTACACGGCCCACCGGCGGATGACCCTGTCCGTGGTGGACTCCCTGGGCTTCGCGGACGGGATCTACGCGATCGACACCACGGGTGCACAGCCTCGGGTCGAGCGCGTGGCGGACCGCCCGCGCACCGACGACTACCGCGCGGACAGCTCTCTGCCCGCGGTGGAGCTGCCCGAGGGCGTCGACGCCGCCCTCACCGTGGACCTGCTCGGCTCGCTGTACCTCGGCGCCGTCAAGGCGTCCACGCTGCACGACGCCGGTCTGCTGCGCGTGCGGGACGAGGCCGCCCTGCGCGATCTGCAGGACCTCATGAGCACCCCGGCGGAGCCGTACTGCATCTCCCCGTTCTGAGTCCCGCAGGCTTGAACCCGCACCGGCCCAGCACTAGACTGGGTCGGTGCGTGTTTTCGCACGCCTACACTGAGCTCTACTCTTCCGCCGCGCCGTGCCCCTCGGGTCGGCCGCGGGAGTGACAATCCATCAGACCAATTCCATCGGAGTCCCTACTACATGACCACCACCACCCAGCAGGTTGCCGTCAACGACATCGGAACGGAAGAGGACTTCCTCGCCGCTGTCGACGCGACCATCAAGTACTTCAACGACGGCGACCTCGTGGAAGGCACCGTCGTCAAGGTTGACCGCGACGAGGTCCTCCTGGACATCGGGTACAAGACCGAAGGTGTCATCCCCTCGCGCGAGCTGTCCATCAAGCACGACATCAACCCCGACGATGTCGTGGCCGTGGGTGACGAGGTGGAGGCTCTGGTCCTCCCCAAGGAGGACAAGGAAGGCCGCCTGATCCTCTCCAAGAAGCGCGCCCAGTACGAGCGTGCGTGGGGCGACATCGAGAAGATCAAGGAAGACGACGGCGTCGTCACCGGCACCGTCATCGAGGTCGTCAAGGGCGGCCTCATCCTGGACATCGGCCTGCGCGGCTTCCTGCCCGCCTCCCTCGTGGAGATGCGCCGCGTCCGCGACCTCGCGCCGTACATCGGCCAGCAGCTCGAGGCCAAGATCATCGAGCTCGACAAGAACCGCAACAACGTGGTGCTGTCCCGCCGTGCCTGGCTCGAGCAGACCCAGTCCGAGGTGCGCGCCAACTTCCTGCAGCAGCTGCAGAAGGGCCAGGTCCGCACCGGCACCGTCTCCTCGATCGTCAACTTCGGTGCGTTCGTGGACCTCGGTGGCGTGGACGGCCTCGTGCACGTCTCCGAGCTCTCCTGGAAGCACATCGACCACCCCTCCGAGGTCGTCGAGGTGGGTCAGGAAGTCACCGTGGAGGTCCTCGACGTGGACATGGACCGCGAGCGCGTGTCCCTGTCCCTCAAGGCCACCCAGGAGGATCCCTGGCAGCTGTTCGCCCGCACCCACGCCCTGGGTCAGGTCGTGCCGGGCAAGGTCACCAAGCTGGTTCCCTTCGGTGCGTTCGTGCGCGTCGAGGACGGCATCGAGGGCCTGGTGCACATCTCCGAGCTGGCCCAGCGCCACGTGGACATGGCCGAACAGGTCGTCTCCGTCAACGAGGAGCTGTTCGTCAAGGTCATCGACATCGACCTGGACCGCCGCCGCATCTCGCTGTCCCTGAAGCAGGCCAACGAGGGCGTGGACCCGGAGTCCACCGAGTTCGATCCCGCCCAGTACGGCATGGCCGCCGAGTACGACGAGCAGGGCAACTACAAGTACCCCGAGGGCTTCGATCCCGAGACCAACGAGTGGATCGAGGGCTACGAGGAGCAGCGCGCGGCATGGGAGGAGCAGTACGCTCAGGCCCAGTCCCGCTGGGAGGCCCACAAGGAGCAGGTGCGCAAGCACATCCAGGATGACCAGGAGGCGGCGACCACCTCGTCCTCTTCCTCGTCCTCCCCGGCATCGCAGAGCCACTCCTCCGGTCCCACGAGCTACTCGTCCGAGGCTCCGGCCGAGGACTCCGGCACGCTCGCGTCCGACGAGGCCCTCGCCGCTCTGCGCGAGAAGCTCACCGGTCACTGAGCACCGCGTGACGGCGTCCTGTGAGGGACGCTGACGCGTGACGGAAGGTCCCGCACCCCGGAAGGGGTGCGGGACCTTCTGCATTGACCGCCCTGCCGGAGCACACCCGCCACGGGGTTTGCGAGGAGGGCTCCCGGATCGTCCGGGGCGGGTTCACTCCAGGGGCAGGTCCCGCCATTGCGGGGCGCCGTCGAGCACGTCCGCGCGCCCGGAGGTGATTCCGGCCAGGCCGTCGCGGGCGTCGGCGAGGTCGTCGGCGCGGTCCGGGACGAGCACGCGCAGGGTGGCCCGGGCGGCGTCGTAGTCGGTGGGCAGCACGGTGTAGCCGTGGGCGCGGATCTCCGCCTCCACGCGCCCGGCGTCCGCGTGCGGGGCCGTGAAGCTCAGCTCCCGGCAGCGCAGCCGACGGCGCAGCGGGGCGGTCTCGAGCGCGGCGGTCACTGCGGCGGAGTAGGCGCGCACCAGCCCTCCCGCCCCCAGCTTCACGCCACCGAACCAGCGCACCACCACGGCGGTGACGTCCGAGAGGTCACCCGGGTGCCCCCCGGCCCGCTGCTGCGGGGTCGCGAACTGCGTGAGCGCCTGCAGCATGGGGATGCCCGCGGTGCCGGCGGGTTCACCGTCGTCGGAGGAGCGGGTGGTCCCGCGGGAGGCACCCAGCACGAACGCGGTGCAGTGGTGCCGGGCGTCACGGTGCTGGGCCGCGACCTCCGCGACGGCCTCCCGGGCGGCGTCCTCGGTGTCCGTGCGGTGCAGCACGGCCAGGAACCGGGACTTCTTGATCTCCAGCTCGGCACGGTGGCCGGACCCGGCTCGGAGCACCGTGTAGAAGGCGAGGTCTCGGGCGGACTGCTCGGTGGCTGGTTCGGGGGACACCCCGCCAGTCTACGAGCCCGCCGCCCCGGCACGGCGCGGGGTGGTTCCGGTCACGGGCGGTCCCGTCCCACGGTGCGGACGGACTCGGACCGGGGACGGTGGTGCCGCTACAGTGAGGTCGGCCGCCCGTGCGGCGACCGTCACGCCCACTCGACCCCGACCGAAAGCGCAAGCTCCGTGCTCAACCGCCTCCACGACCGACTCGGGCTCCGCACCACGCCCTCCATCTTCTTCGTCTCCGCGGCGCTGGTGGTGGTGTTCACCGCGGCCATGGGGCTGTTCCCCGGACCGGTGCAGGGGATCTTCGGGGCGGTGGCCCACGTGCTGCGCTACCAGACGGGGTGGTTCTACACGTTCAGCGTGACCGCCCTCGTGATCTTCGCGCTCGGCCTCGCGGTGAGCCGCTACGGGCGCGTCCGGATCGGCGACGACGACTCCTCACCCGCGTACTCCGGCCTCACCTGGTTCGGGATGCTCTTCGCCGCGGGCGTGGGCGCGGTACTTATGTTCTGGGGAGTGGCCGAGCCGATCAACCACTACGCCAACCCGCCCATGTACGGCACGGAGCCGGGTTCCGACCAAGCGGCCGTGGAGGCGCTGAACATCGCCAACTTCCACTTCGGGCTGCACATGTGGGTGATCCTGGCCGTGCCGGGGCTGGCGTTCGGGTACTTCACGTACAAGCGCAAGCTCCCGCCGCGCGTGTCCTCCGCGTTCCACCCCCTGCTCGGTGACGGCATCCACGGGCCGTGGGGCAAGGCCATCGACATCCTCTCCATTGTGGCCACCGTGTTCGGGCTCGCGGTCTCCGTGGGCCTCGGGGCCCTGCAGATCAACAGTGGTCTCACGTACGTGTACGGGATCCCCATGGCCGGGTGGATCCAGGCCGTGATCATCGCACTGATCACGGCGGTGGGCCTGGCGTCCGTGCTCGCGGGCATGGACAAGGGCGTCAAGCGGCTGTCCTACGCCAACATCATCCTGGCCGTGGCGCTCATGCTGTTCGTGCTCATGGCCGGGGCCAGCATGGACACGATGCGCGCGGTCGTGGAGTCCGCGGGCAGCTACGTGAACCAGCTGCCCACGCTCGCGTTCTTCAACGACACCTTCGGCGGCGGCCAGTGGTCCGGGGACTGGACCGTCTTCTACTGGGCCTGGACCGTCACGTGGGCGCCGTTCGTGGGCATGTTCGTGGCCAAGATCTCCCGCGGGCGCACCATCCGCGAGTTCGTGGTGGGCGTGCTGGGCGTGCCGTCCGCGTTCGTGGTGGTCTGGATGGGGATCTACGGCTACAACGCGATCCGCGTGGACCGCGCCCCCGGCACCGAGGGCAGCCTCACGGAGACCATCGTCACGCAGGGCAACGCGGAGGCGGCCCTGTTCCAGTTCCTGCAGTCCATGCCGTGGTTCGCGGTCACGGCGATCGTGGCGCTGATCGTGATCACCGTCTTCTTCATCACCTCGATCGACTCCGGGGCCCTGGTGATGGACGCCATGGCCAACGGCCACGAGGACGAGGCACCGCGGCGCCAGCGGATCTTCTGGACCCTCGCTGTGGGCGCGGTGTGCATGGCCATCGTGGTGACCTCGGGCGAGAACGGGCTCAACGCCCTGCAGGAGGTCATCATCGTGATCGGCGCCCCGGTGATGGTCCTCGAGGTGCTGCAGGCGGTGATGCTGCTGCAGGCGCTGCGCCAGGACGCCGGCACCGCGCGGCCCATGCGCACCCGGCAGTGGAAGCGCGTGCTGCCCGCGGAGGAGTACCACCGCCGGGCGCAGGAGGACACCTCGGCGGTGTCCGAGTTCGTGATCCGCCCCGAGTACGAGGTGGGCACCGAGCCCGAGCACGACACCCACCAGCCGCGCACGTGGCACTGGCAGCGCGAGCAGGAGGGGCGCCCGGTGTTCCAGCTCGCCCTCACGGGCGGCGCCTCGGCGGGCAAGCGCACCGCCGCCCACGCGTTCGAGGAGCTCGGCGCGGTCATGCTCGACAGCGCGGAGATGTGGCGGGAGCTGCTGGAGTCCGGCACGGAGACCCGCGCGGAGGTGGACCGCATCTTCGGTGAGCAGCTGCCCACGGGCCCGGGGGCGGACGCCGCCGAGACCATGGACGCCCTGGACGAGCTGATGGCCGGCAACGACACCGTCCGGGCGCGCGCCCACGAGCTGCTGATGCCCCACATGCGGGAGTCCGCGCGGCGTCGTGCCCGCGAGGCCGGGCCCGACCGCGTGATGGTCCAGGTGCTGCGGGACCCCCTGGAGACCGAGCAGCGGGACCGCTTCGACCTCGTGGTGGCCGTCGCGGCCCCGGCGGAGGAGCGCGTGCAGCGCCTGCGCCGGGACGAGGGCGTGCCCGCGGACGTCGCGTGGGAGATCGTGGACCAGGCGCCCTCCGACGACGAGACCCGCGAGGTCGCCGACCGCGTGATCGTCAACGACGACGGCGTCGAGCGGGTCCGTGAGCAGGTGCGCGAGATCTGGGAGGACGTCGTCCGCCCGGTGCTCGACGAGGACGAACCGAAGGAGGCCACCGACAATGACGACGCCGTTCGCACGCCCGGGGCGCACTGACGTGCTGCGCGTGGGGCTCACCGGGGGCATCGCCTCCGGGAAGTCGACCGTCTCCCGCTGCCTCGCGGAGCTCGGGGCCGTCGTGGTGGACGCGGACGCGATCGCGCGCCGGCTGCAGGAACCGGGTGAGGACGGCTACGAGGCCGTGGTCGAGCACTTCGGCGACACCGTGGTGGACGCGGCCACCGGTCGCCTGGACCGCGCGGCGCTGGCGGGGATCGTGTTCGCGGACGAGGCCAAGCTCGCGGAGCTCAACGCCATCATGCACCCCCTCGTGCGCGCCGAGGCCGCGCGGCTCGCGGCCGACGTGCCGCCGGGGGGCGTGCTCGTGCAGGACATCCCGCTGCTCGTGGAGACCGGCCAGCACGCGGACATGGACCGCGTGCTGGTGGTCGAGGCCCCCGAGGCCGAGCGGGTCCGCCGCATGGTCGCCGACCGCGGGATGGACCCGGACGACGCACGCCGCCGCATCGCCGCCCAGGCCTCGGACGCGCAGCGCCGCGCCGTGGCCACCACGGTGTTCGACAACTCCGGGACCCCGCAGGAGCTGGAGCGCCAGGTCCGGCAGTGGTGGGCGGAGGAGACGGGCTGATCCGCCGCCCGCACCGCGGCCGCCGCTGACCCGCCGTGGCGCTGGGTGGGCCGGCCCGACCTGTGGGGCTCGCCCTGTGCCGCTCGGCCGGTGGAGCCCGAGCCGAGGCCGTGGACCGGCTCGCGGGGGTGGAGCACGCCCGGGTGCGGTGGGGTTCCCGGGCGGCCGTGCGGCGTCGTCGTGCGTGTCTGAGGGCGCGCGTACGCTGATGCCATGTCGCTCGCCCAGAAGATCAACCGTGTGGTCGCCCCGTTCGAGGTCGTCTCGGAGTTCCAGCCCGCCGGGGACCAGCCGAAGGCCATCGCGGAGCTCTCCGAACGCATCCAGGGCGGGGAGAAGGACGTGGTGCTCATGGGCGCCACGGGCACCGGCAAGTCCGCCACGGCGGCGTGGCTGATCGAGGCCGTGCAGCGGCCCACGCTGCTGCTCGTGCAGAACAAGACGCTCGCCGCGCAGCTGGCCAACGAGCTGCGGGAGCTGCTGCCGAACAACGCCGTGGAGTACTTCGTCTCCTACTACGACTACTACCAGCCGGAGGCCTACGTCCCGCAGACGGACACCTTCATCGAGAAGGACTCCTCGATCAACGAGGAGGTCGAGCGGCTGCGCCACTCCGCCACCAACGCGCTGCTGACCCGTCGGGACACCGTGGTGGTCTCCACCGTCTCGTGCATCTACGGCCTGGGCACGCCCGAGGAGTACGTCAAGCAGATGGTCACCCTGGCCGTGGGCCAGGAGATGGACCGGGACGCTCTGCTGCGCCAGTTCGTGAACATGCAGTACGTGCGCAACGACGTCGACTTTCACCGTGGCACGTTCCGCGTGCGCGGTGACACCGTGGAGATCATCCCCATGTACGAGGAGAACGCGTTGCGCATCGAGTTCTTCGGGGACGAGATCGAGGCCATCTACACCCTGCACCCGCTCACCGGGGAGGTCATCAACGAGGAGCAGGAGATGTACGTGTTCCCGGCCTCCCACTACGTGGCCGGCGCGGAGCGGATGGCCACCGCCATCGAGTCCATCCAGCAGGAGCTGCAGGAGCGGCTGCAGGAGCTCGAGTCCCAGAACAAGCTCGTGGAGGCCCAGCGGCTGCGCATGCGCACGCAGTACGACCTCGAGATGATGGAGCAGATGGGCTACTGCAACGGCATCGAGAACTACTCGCTGCACATCGACGGCCGCCCGCGTGGCTCCGCCCCGCACTGCCTGCTGGACTACTTCCCGGACGACTTCCTGCTGATCATCGACGAGTCCCACGTGACCGTGCCGCAGATCGGCGGCATGTACGAGGGGGATATGTCCCGCAAGCGCACACTGGTGGACCACGGCTTCCGCCTGCCCTCCGCCATGGACAACCGGCCCCTGAAGTGGGGGGAGTTCCTGGAGCGGATCGGGCAGGCCATGTACATGTCCGCCACCCCGGGCCCGTACGAGATGTCCAAGGTGGACTCCGTGGTGGAGCAGATCATCCGCCCCACGGGACTCGTGGACCCGCAGGTGGTCGTGAAGCCCACCAAGGGCCAGATCGACGACCTCCTGGAGCAGATCGAGCTGCGCGTGGAGCGGGACGAGCGCGTGCTCGTGACCACCCTGACCAAGCGCATGGCGGAGGACCTCACCGAGTACCTCATGGAGCACGGTGTCAAGGTCCAGTACCTGCACTCGGACGTGGACACCCTCAAGCGCGTGGAGCTGCTGCGGGAGCTGCGCATGGGCACGTTCGACGTGCTCGTGGGCATCAACCTGCTGCGCGAGGGCCTGGACCTGCCCGAGGTCTCCCTCGTGGCCATCCTCGACGCGGACAAGGAGGGCTTCCTGCGCTCCACCACGTCCCTGATCCAGACGATCGGCCGTGCCGCCCGCAACGTCTCGGGCGAGGTCCACATGTACGCGGACAAGATCACCCGCTCCATGGACGTGGCCATCGAGGAGACCAACCGCCGCCGCGAGATCCAGGTGGCGTACAACACGGAGCACGGGATCGACCCCCAGCCCCTGCGCAAGAAGATCGCGGACATCACGGACCAGCTGGCCCGCGAGGACGAGGACACCAAAACCCTGCTGGCCCAGCGCTCGGCGGCCAACAACCACACGGCCCCCGTCAAGGGCGGCAAGGGAAAGAACTCCGAGAAGGACGGCGCGGCCGCTGCGGCCGAGTCCAAGCTGCTGCGGGACGGCGTGGCCGCGGCCCCGGCGGAGGACCTCGTGGAGCTCATCGAGAGCCTCAGCGAGCAGATGCGCAACGCGGCCGCCGAGCTGAAGTTCGAGCTCGCCGGGCGGCTGCGGGACGAGATCGCCGACCTCAAGAAGGAGCTGCGCCGGATGAAGGACGCCGGGCACGCGTGAGCCGGGCCACGCGGCCCGGGACCGGCGGGAGCCGTCGGGTAAACTGGCGGCTCTGTACGGCCCGGTCCCGGGTTGTTCCCTGCCACTCTCACGCCTAAGGGGTACCCGTGGAGATTTCTGGACTGCAATGGGGGATCACCATCGCGGTGATCGTGGGCCTGCTCGCCTACGACTTCATCTTCCACGCACGCAAGCCGCACGAGCCGACCGTCAAGGAAGCGGCCATGTGGACCAGCCTCTACGTGTCCCTCGCCCTGCTGTTCGGGCTGATCGTGCTTTTCTGGGACGGGCCTGGTTTCGCCGCGGAGTACTACGCCGGCTTCGTCACGGAGCAGGCGCTGTCCGTGGACAACCTGTTCGTGTTCCTGATCATCATGGCCTCGTTCAAGGTGCCCCGGGCGGACCAGCAGAAGGTCCTGCTGTTCGGCATCGTCGTGGCGCTGATCGCCCGGACCCTGTTCATCTTCGTGGGTGCCGCGGCGATCAACCGCTGGTCCGCGCTGTTCTACGTGTTCGGGCTGTTCCTGATCTACACCGCGGGCAACCTGGTCAAGGGTGAGGTCACGGACGCGGACGAGGAGGACGAGGCCAACAACGTGATGGTCCGCCTGGCCAAGCGCTTCCTCAAGACCACGGACGAGTACGACGGGGACAAGCTGTTCACCGAGGTGGACGGCAAGCGCATGATGACCCCCATGCTGCTGGTCATGGTGGCCATCGGCCTCACGGACATCATGTTCGCGCTGGACTCGATCCCCGCGATCTTCGGGCTCACCCAGGAGACCTACATCGTCTTCACGGCCACGGCGTTCTCACTCATGGGCCTGCGCCAGCTGTACTTCCTGATCGACGGGCTGCTGGACCGGCTCATCTACCTGTCCTGGGGCCTGGCCATCATCCTGGGCTTCATCGGCGTGAAGCTCATCCTGCACGCGCTGCACGAGAACACCCTGTCCTTTATCAACGACGGCCAGTCCGTGCACGTGGTGGAGGTCAGCACGGGCTTCTCGCTCGCGGTGATCGTGGGGGTGCTGGTGCTCACGGTCGTGGCGTCCCTGTTCAGCCCCAAGGGCCGGGCGGTGCGGATCATCAACGGCGCGCGGGACTGGTCCGAGCGCTACCTCAGCCTCCCGGAGTCCGCGCCGCTGGAGGAACGCACCCAGGCCGCCGAGAAGATGAAGAAGTACCGGGACCAGCTGCCCTCCGTGAAGGCCAAGTACCGGGACGAGCTCATCGAGTCCGAGGCCCGCTACCGCGACCTCCTCGAGCGCGCCCACGGGCTGCGGGAGCAGCGCCTGGCCCAGGCCGACGGCGGCAAGTAGCAGCACGCCCGGCACAGCACCTCGCGCTCTGGCGCCCCACCGGCGGTGAACCGGTGGGGCGCCGTCGTCTGCACCGGGGGACTGGGCGGCAGCTCCCGCAGCCGGTAGGATGGTCCACGATCAAGGGAGTATCCCTCACCTTCCGTGTACGTCAGTACGTTCGGCGCCACCGCCGGGCCGGGCACGGACCACGTCAGATCGCCCACCCGAGGTGCGGCGGACGTGGGGGAGAGACTTGTGCGGTTCACACACCCACAAGGAGACCCTTCCGTGGAGATCACCTCCCTGCAGTGGGGCATCACCATTGCCCTCATCCTGGGCCTGCTGGTCTACGACTTCCTCTTCCACGTCCGCACGCCGCACGAACCCACCGTCCGAGAGGCCGCGGTGTGGTCCGCGGTCTACGTGGGCATCGCCCTGCTGTTCGGGCTGGTGATCCTGGTCCTGGACGGGCCCACCCTGATGGCCGAGTACTACGGCGGCTACGTCACGGAGAAGGCCCTGTCCGTGGACAACCTCTTCGTGTTCCTCATCATCATGGGGTCCTTCGCGGTGCCGCGCGCGGACCAGCAGAAGGTCCTGCTGTTCGGCATCGTCTTCGCGCTCGTGGCCCGCACGGCGTTCATCTTCGTGGGCGCGGCCGCGATCAACGCGTTTGCCTGGGTGTTCTACCTGTTCGGCCTGATCCTCGTGTTCACCGCGGGCAACCTCATCAAGGGGGAGCTCGCGCAGGACAAGGAGGACGACGCCAACAACATCGTGGTGCGCCTGGCCCGGCGGCTGTTCCACACCACCGAGCACTACGACGGCGACAAGCTGTTCACCGTGCACCACGGCAAGCGCGCGCTGACCCCCATGCTGCTGGTGATGGTGGCGATCGGCGGCACCGACATCCTCTTCGCCCTCGACTCGATCCCCGCGATCTTCGGCCTCACGCAGGAGCCGTACATCGTGTTCACGGCCACGGCGTTCTCGCTCATGGGGCTGCGCCAGCTCTACTTCCTGATCGACGGGCTGCTGGACCGGCTGATCTACCTTTCGTGGGGGCTGTCCGTGATCCTCGCGTTCATCGGCGTGAAACTCATCCTGCACGCGCTGCACGAGAACACCCTGCCGTTCATCAACGACGGCCAGCACGTCTCCGTCGTGGAGATCGGGATCGGAACGTCACTCGCGGTGATCGTGGGGGTGCTGGTGGTGACGGTCCTCGCGTCCCTGCTCAGCCCCAAGGGCCGCGCGCTGCGCACCATCCAGCGTACCCAGGAGCTCACGGAGCGCTACCTGGCCCTGCCGGGCGACGCCCCCGCGGCCGAGCGCAACGAGCTTGCGGCGGAGCTTTCCGCACTGCAGGCCCACTTCCCGCGGATCTCGGAGAAGCACAAGAACGAGCTGATCGAGCACCGCGCGCGCTTCCGCCACATGCTCGAAACGGCCCGTGGGCAGCACCGCGAGTTCCAGGAGACGGGGGCGGTGCGCACGCCGTCCCCGGACGCGGGAGACACCTCCGGTGCCGCGCCGGACGTCGCCTCCGCTTCCGACGCGGGCGGCACCCGCGGGGCAGGCTCGTCCCCGGCCTAGCGCAGCGGCCCAGGCCTTCACATGCCCGTGCCGCAACAGGGCCGGGGGCTCGCGCCAGCCCACCGTGCTGAGGTCCGTCCCGGCAGGGCTGGCAGTGCGGCGGGCCCTCGGCCGGGCCGCTGCACCGCCCGACGACGCCGCACGGCCCAGTCCCGGGGTCGGTCGCCCACCCGGGGAAGGAGCGCGCGGCCCACGCGCGAGGAGAACCGTCACCTACCCGGCGGAGGGCCCCGGCGGCGTCGTGCACCACAGGGCCGCCCCCGCGAACAGCGCGGCCCACAGCAGCGAGACCAGGGTGCCGATGATGAACTGCTCGCGCTGCTGCGCGTTGGTGAACTCCCCGTAGCGCGCGAGACCCTTGACGGCCACGACCACCCCGATGCCCGCGACCATGCCGGTGAGTAGCGAGACGATGGCGGCGGCGCGTTCGAGCGCGCCGATCACGAGCCCGCCTCGCAGGGGCGGGTCCACGGGATCGGCCACGGCCTCGGACTCGTTCCACGGACTCTCGCCGGGCTGGGCGCGCACCGCGGAGAGGTCCGCGAACGCGAACACGGCACGGACCACGGGATCCCCGGACAGGGTTCCCGCCACGAGCAGGGCGGGGAAGGCCCAGGTGGGCGGCACGGTTCCGGCGGCGAACGTCCACGCTACGGTGACGAGCACCAGCGCGAGGGGAAGCACCACGGTGGCGAGCGGGCGGATGTGGGTCACGAGGGGGTACCTCCCCGGGAAGAAACCGCGTGGGTGGTCTGCGCGGGGGCGTCCTGCCGCGCGGAGTGCCCGTGCCCATGTTCGACAGGGGTGGAAGTGGCCAGCCGGCTCGTGGACCGGGCGGGGGAGCGTCGAGGCGGTGCCGCCGCGGCGCCGTCCGCGAGCTCCAGCACGGCGGTGAGGGCCTCCCGGGCCGCGTGCTCCTGATGCCACAGGGCGGCGTCGAGGCGCCGGGACACGGAGGACTGCGTGATCCCCAGGTGCTTGGCCATCTGCTGCTGGGTCATCCCGGTCTCGGCCAGGGCCACGGCGGCGGCACCCGAGTCCGTGCGGCGCTCCCGCACGGCGCACAGCAGGCCCAGCAGGGCGTCCGCGCGTTCGGCCCACTCGCCGCCGCGCACGGCCGGGCCGCCCGCGTCCTTCGCGGCCTGGACGGCCTCGCGGGCCGCCACGAAGGCCGCCCCGGTGTTCTCCCGCGCCGCCTGGGCGAGCGGGCGGTCCACGTCCCCGACGCCGAGACCCACGTGCCACGAGCCGGCGTCGGCGAGGGCGAGGACGGCCTGCAGGGCGGGCGCGGCGTCGTCGTAGAGGGCCTGGAGCTCGTCCCCGGCGGTGATGTCCCACGCCACGAGCGGGCGGGGGAGGTTCCTCCGGCACGCGTCGAGGTGCTCACGCATGTCCAGCCATTCGGCGTCGGCGCGGGAGTCGCGACGGTCCACGGTCAGTGCAAACACGATCCGCTCCTCTCGTTCATGCGGTCTCACCTGCATAGTACGTGAAGATGCGGTTCCACCTGCATAGTGGGGCCGTCAGCGGCCCGTGTCCGTCACCGGACCCACGTTGTCCACGAGCACGGCGGGGAAGCCGTCCTCGTCGGAGGCCGCCAGGTCGATGCGCGCGTTGATGCCCCAGTCGTGGTGGCCGTCGGGGTCGTCGAAGACCTGCACCACGGTCCAGAAACCCGGGAGCCCCTCGGGGTCCTCGGTGATGCGGATCAGGGAGGGGCCACGGGACTGGGCGTCGGTGTAGAGGTCCTCGTACTCGTCGAAGTACGCGTCCATGGCATCCGCCCAGCGGTCGCGGTCCCAGCCGGACTTCTCGTCCAGGGCCCCGAGCACCTTCTCCTTCTCCTGGGCGAAGAGCTCCACGCGCTGGAACAGGGCGTTGCGCACCATCACGCGGAAGGCCCGGGGGTTGGAGGTGACCCCCTCGGGCTGTTCCGCCACGAGCTCCTCCAGGGAGTCCGCGCTGGTCCCTGACGGGGACTCCTCGCCGGAGGCGAGCTTCTCCCACTCGTCCAGTAGGGAGTTGTCGGTCTGGCGGATGCTCTCGCCGAGCCACTCCACGAGGTCCGTGAGAGTCTCGGTGGTGGCGTCCACGGGCACGGTCTGGCGCAGGGCCTTGTACGCGTCCGAGAGGTAGCGCAGCAGGATGCCCTCGGAGCGGGCCAGACCGTAGTACTGCACGTAGTCCCCGAAGGTCATGGCGCGCTCGTACATGTCCCGCACGATCGCCTTGGGGGACAGCTCGAACTGGGACACCCACGGGGCGGAACCCCGGTAGGTCTCGAACGCCTGGTCCAGCAGCTCCCTCAGCGGCTGCGGGTAGGTGATCTCGTCCAGCTCGCGCATGCGTTCCATGTACTCAAGGCCCTCGGCCTTCATGGCGGCCAGCGCCTCGCCCTTGACCTTCTTCTCCTGCATGGTCAGCACCTGGCGGGGCTTCTCCAGGGTGGCCTCGATGACCGAGACCACGTCCAGCGCATAGGTCTCGGACTCGGGGTCCAGCAGACCCAGGGCGGCGAGCGCAAAGGGGGAGAGGGGCTGGTTGAGCGCGAAGTTCTCCTGCAGCTCCACCGTGAGGCGGTAGCGGCGCCCGGTCTCGTCCGGTTCCGGCAGGCGCACCACCACACCGGCACGCAGCAGCTCCTTGAGGATGGACAGGGCGTGGCGCAGCAGGGCGCGCTGCCGGGCGCGGGGCTCGTCCACGGCGGTGAGCAGCCGGTACCCCGCAGCGATGTTGTCCCCGGGGCGCTGCAGCATGTTGAGCACCATGGAGTGGGTGATGGCGAAGGACGAGCTCAGCTGCTCGGGGGTGGCCTCCACGAGGTGCTCGAAGGTCTTGCGGCTCCAGGAGACGAAGCCCTCGGGCGCCTTCTTCTTGGGCACCTGGCGCAGCTTCTTCTGGTCGTCGCCGTGCTTGGCACGTGCCTTGGCCATGGCGCGCTCGTTCTCGATCACGTGCTCGGGGGCCTGGACCACCACGGTCCCGGCGGTGTCGTAGCCGGCGCGCCCGGCGCGGCCGGCGATCTGGTGGAACTCGCGTGCACTGAGCCGGCGGGTGCGGCGGCCGTCGTACTTGGACAGCGCGGTGATCAGCACCGTGCGGATGGGCACGTTGATCCCCACGCCCAGGGTGTCCGTGCCGCAGATGACCTTGAGCAGACCGGTCTGCGCCAGCTGCTCCACGAGCCGGCGGTACTTGGGCAGCATGCCCGCGTGGTGCACGCCGATCCCGTGGCGCACGAGCCGGTTGAGGGTCTTGCCGAAGCCCGCGGAGAACCGGAAGTCCTTGATGAGCTCCGCGACCCGCTGCTTCTCCTCCTTGCTGAGCACGTCCACGGACATCAGGCTCTGCGCCTGCTCCGCGGCCGCCAGCTGCGAGAAGTGGACCACGTACACGGGCGCCTGGTGGGTGGTGAGCAGCTCCTCCAGCTCCTCGTGGATGGGCCGCTCGGAGTAGTAGAAGTGCAGGGGGATGGGCCGCTCCCCGGAGGAGACCAGGGACGTGGCCCGACCCGTGGTCTCGGTGAGCCGCTGCTCGATGCGAGTGACGTCCCCCAGGGTGGCGCTCATCAGCAGGAACTGCGCCTGCGGCAGCTCGATGAGCGGCACCTGCCACGCCCACCCGCGCTGGGGGTCGGAGTAGAAGTGGAACTCGTCCATGACCACCAGGCCGAGATCTGCGTCCCGGCCCTCGCGCAGGGCGACGTTCGCGAGGATCTCGGCGGTGCAGCACACGATGGGCGCATCCGCGTTCACGGCGGAGTCCCCGGTGACCATGCCCACGTTCTCCGCCCCGAAGATTTCGCAGAGGTCGAAGAACTTCTCGGACACGAGCGCCTTGATGGGCGCGGTGTAGTAGGAGCGCTGCCCGCGCGCGAGGCCCGCGAAGTGCGCGGCCACGGCCACGGTGGACTTCCCGGAGCCGGTGGGGGTGGCCAGGATGACGTTGGAGCCGTTCGCCACCTCCAGCACGGCCTCGTCCTGCGCCGGGTAGAGCTCCATGTCCCGCGAGGCGATCCACCCGAGGAACCCCTCGTAGATCTCGTCCTCGCTCAGCGGGTTGGACGCGAAGTCACCCCGCAGGTACCGGTGACCGGGGGCGGAGAGGTCTGGGGCCAGGGAGTCGAGGAGTTTCATCCCCGCCAGCCTATCCGCCGGGGCGGACACGCAGTCGGGCGCGGGGTGCGGCGCCGGGCACCGGGCCCCGCGGCGTCGTCGCCCGTGGCACCGCCCGGAACGGGACCGGTGCAGGGGCGCCGGGGAGGCCGGGGCGGGGTTCAGTCCGCGGTGCGTGGGGTGCGTGCGTCCGCGCGGCGGCACAGCAACGCGAAGACCGCGCCGGAGAGGTTGTGCCACACCGAGAACACCGCGCCGGGCAGCGCGGCCAGCGGCGACATGTACTGGGCGGCGAGACCGGCGGCGAGGCCGGAGTTCTGCATGCCCACCTCGATCGCGGTGGTGCGTCGCACGGGCGCGGGCTGGCCGGTCACCCGGCCCACGAGCCACCCCAGGGTCATGCCCAGGGCGTTGTGCACCGCCACCGCCACGAGCACCAGCAGGCCGGCCTGCAGGATCTTCTCCGCGGAGCCCGAGACCACGATGGCCACGATCACCGCGATCGTGAGCACGGACAGCCACGGCAGGACCGGGAGCAGTCGCGCGACCACGCGCGGCAGCACGAGGCGCACCACGAGTCCGGCCAGCACGGGCAGCAGCACCACCATGGCGATGGACTTCGCCATGGACCCGCCGTTGAGGGGCATGTAGGCTCCGGCGAGCCAGAGCGTCAGCAGGGGAGTGAGCAGCGGGGCCAGCAGGGTGGAGATGGACGTCATGGTCACCGATACCGCCACGTCACCGCGCGCCAGGTAGGAGACCACGTTGGAGGCGGTGCCGCCCGGCGCGCAGCCCACCAGGATCACGCCCGCCGCGATCTCCGGGGGCAGCTGCAGAGCCCACGAGACGAGCACGGCGATGCCGGGCATCAGCACGTACTGGGCCATCACGCCCACGAGGATCGGCACGGGCCGGGTGGCCACGAGCGCGAAGTCCGCGGGGCGCAGGGTCAGCCCCATGCCGAACATCACGAGCCCCAGCAGGGGGTTCGTCCAGGGCGCGGCCTGGTGCACGGCGGGTGCGAAGAGGTATCCCGCCGCGCCACCGGCCAGCACGAGCAGGGGGAACACGAGCACCGCCACGTAGGCGGCGCGGTCCTCGGAGCGCCCCGCGGCGGCGTCATTCTGCGGAGCGGACGCGGGAGAGGCGCTCACCAGCCGCGCTCTTCCCACTCCCGCAGGTGCGGCCGCTCGGCCCCCAGCGTGGTGGGCTCGCCGTGGCCGGGGTGGATCACGGTGTCGTCGTCGAAGCGGTCGAAGATGCGCTCGGTGACGTCCTGGAAGAGCTGGCGGAAGTCCTCGGGGGAGTTCGTCTTCCCCAGTCCGCCGGGGAACAGGGAGTCCCCGGTGAAGATGTGCGCGGGCCCTTCCGGGTCCCGGTAGACCAGGGCGATCGATCCCGGCGTGTGCCCGCGCAGCTCGATGACCTCCAGCTCGATGCCGTCGAGCTCGGCGGTGTCCCCGTTGTCGAAGGTCAGGTCCATGGGCACGGCGATGTCCGCCTCGTCCGCGGTGCCGCACGCGGTCATGGCCTCGGCGTGGGTGGCCACGTCCTCCAGCGCGCGCACGTGGTCCCAGTGCGAGTGCGTGGTGATGATCAGCTGCAGGTTGCCCCAGTCGGAGCAGTCCCCGGAGCCCGCGGCGACCATCCCGGCAATGGCCCGGGCATCGTCGGCGGCGTCGATGAGCACCTGGGTGCCCTCGGTCTTGGAGGTGAGCAGATACACGTTGTTTTCCATGTCGCTCACCGAGATCCGGCGGATCGTGATGTCGGTGAGCTCCGTGACCTCAGTCTGCGTAGCGATCATGCCCACGAGTGTAGGCGTCAGCACCGGCTGCGGCGAATAGCACGCCCGGCTGTGCGGGGCCTGCCCGCGCCGTGTGCCGAGGGTGGACAACAACCGACCCGAATTATATAGTTGCGTGAAGCAAATACTTGGGGGACGACGCCGCCGTGCCCACGGCCGCACGCCTACGGGCCGGGCCGTCGTCCCCGGGCACCACGGAAGGGGAGGACGCAGAGCATGGGGGTCTCGAACGGCACGGCCGAGCAGCTCGTCCGGGACCTCCTGGAGCTGCAGCGCGCCACCCGACGTGTGCTCAAGGCCACGGCCGCGCAGCGGGAGCTGACGGTGGTGCAGACCAACATCCTGACCATGCTCACGTGCATGCCGGGGCGCCGGGCCAAGGACATCGTGGCCGAGTCCAACCTGGGCGCGTCCGGCATGAGCCGCCAGCTGGCAGTGCTGGAGCAGCTGGGCCACGTGGTCCGCGCCCCGGACCCTGAGGACGGGCGGGCGCAGATCCTCAGCATCACCGACTCCGGACGGCGCGCCCTGGAGACGGCCCTGCGGGCGGACGCCCGCAGCCTCGTGGTGCGCCTAGCCGACCTGAGCGAGGCCGAGGCCGTCCGCACGAGTGCGGACCTCAAGCGCCTCACCGAGCTCTTCCTGAGCTCCTCCGGGATGTCCCCGATGACCACCGCCGTCCCCGTGGTGACCGGCGGCCCCGGCGACCCCGGCCCGCCGGGCCCCGGGCCCGGGCGCTGAGGCGGCCGCAACCGCACGAACGGCGCGGCTCGCCCGCGCACGCCCCGCACCACATCCCCCCACAGACCCCCGGCATAGCGCGCCCGGCACGGACCGGCGCGGAGAGGACACCTGCACATGACGCCAGCCCGCCAGCCCACATCCCGTACCCGCCCCGCACGCACGAGCGAGCAGGAGCACCGGGACGTCCTGAGAGCGCTCACCGGCATCCTCGCGGCGTTCTTCATGGCCATGGTCACCCTGACCATCATCGGCACCGCGCTGCCCGTGATCATGGCGGACCTCGGCGGGGACCAGACCGCCCTGTCCTGGACCGTGACCGGGACCCTGCTGGCGAACGCCGTGACCACGCCGATGTGGGGCAAGCTCGCGGACCTCTTCGACAAGAAGAAGCTGCTGCTCATGGCCATCGCCATCTTCGTGATCGGCTCCGGGGCGGCGGGCATCGCGGGATCCATCGGGATGCTCGTGGTGGCCCGTGTGATCCAGGGCGTGGGCATGGGCGGGCTCATGGCCCTCGCCCAGACGATCCTCGGCACCATCATCCCGCCGCGCGAACGCGGGCGCTACGCCGGGTACATGGGTGCCGTGATGGCCGTGGCCACCTCCGTGGGACCCTTGCTGGGCGGGCTGATCGTGGACGCGTTCGGCTGGCGCTGGTGCTTCCTGATCCCCGTGCCGCTCTCCCTGGTGGCGGCGGTCATCATCGTCCGGACCCTGCACCTGCCCGAGGTCTCTCGTGACCGCTCGCCCAGGGTGGACTTCCTGGGCATGGGGCTGCTCGCGCTGGCCACCTCCGCGCTGCTGCTGTGGGTGTCCTTCGCGGGCAAGCTCTTCGCGTGGGGCTCGTGGGAGTCGGTGCTGTTGATCGTGCTGGCGCTCGTGACCGCCGTGGCCTTCGTGGCCGTGGAGCGCCGCGCGAGCGAGCCCACCATGCCGCTGCACGTGATCACGGAGCGCACCACGGTGCTCGCGATCATCGCGGCGATCGCCACGGGCGCCGCCATGTTCGCCTCCACCACCTACCTGGGCCAGTACTTCCAGCTCGGTCAGGGCTACACGCCCACGGAGTCCGGCCTGCTGATGCTCCCGCAGGTGGTCGGCTCGTTCCTGGGCTCCACGATCGCGGGTCAGCTGATCTCCCGCTTCGGGCGCTGGAAGCGGATCCTGGTCGTGGGCGCGGTGGTGCTCGCGGTGGGGCTCTTCCTCGGCGCCGGGCTCACGCACACGACCCCCGCGTGGCTCGTGGGGATCTTCATCTGCCTCGTGGGGCTGGGCGTGGGCACGCTCAACCAGAACCTCGTGCTCGCGGTGCAGAACACCGTGGGGCTCAAGGACATGGGCGCCGCGTCCTCCGCGGTCGCGTTCTTCCGCACGGTGGGCGGCGCCGTGGCGGTGTCCATGTTCGGTGCGCTGCTCACCCGGCACATGGCCACGCAGATGTCCCGGTTCGCGGCGGAGCACGGCATGGATTCCTCGGCCACGCCCGACGCCGCGTCCATCGACCTCGCGGGGCTGCCCCCCGAGGTGCTGGGGGCCGTCCGCGAGGCGTACGGCACGGGCACCGGTCTGCTGTTCCTCGTGGCCGGGATCGCGTCCCTCGTGACCCTGCTGTGCGTGCTGCTCATGAAGGAGACCCCGCTGCGCACCACCGTGGACGTGGCGGAGGTGGACCCCGAGACCGGTCAGATCACCCTGGTCACCAGGGAGGTCAACCCCGTGGAGGCCGCGGGGCTGCGGATGCAGCACGCGGAGACGGGGCAGATCCCGGTGGTGGACCCCACTGCCACGGGGCTGCGCCGGGGCGCGGGGGAGGAGGCAGCGGCCCATCCCCGGGACGAGGGCGCGACGCCGCACGTGGGCGACCCGGCGTCGTCGTCCCCCGGCGCCGACGGCGGGCGCACCGATCGCGCCGTCCACGAGACCGCGCAGCCCCGGGAGGACGACGCCGCCCGCGGCCCCGGGCGGGCATCCGGCGGTCCGCGCCACCGGGCCTGAGCGCCCGCCCCGGGGGTTGCGCGCTGGGCTGACTCCCCGGGCGGGGGCGGTGGCCGTGTCGGTGCCGGGTACTAGAGTTGCAGCCGTGTCAGAGCGAACCCACGAAACCTCCAGCGACCGCCAGTCCAGCTCCGTGCTCGCGGAGCGGACCGCCCACGAACACGCCCCGAAGACCCGCGCGTCCGGTGTCTCGGACCTCACCGAGATCGTGGTGCAGGGCGCCCGGGAGCACAACCTCAAGAACGTGGACCTCACCATCCCGCGGGACTCCATGGTGGTGTTCACGGGGCTCTCCGGCTCCGGGAAGTCCTCGCTCGCGTTCGACACCATCTTCGCGGAGGGCCAGCGCCGCTACGTCGAGTCGCTGTCCTCGTACGCGCGCATGTTCCTGGGCCGGGTGGACAAGCCGGACGTCGACTTCATCGAGGGACTCTCCCCGGCGGTGTCCATCGATCAGAAGTCCACCTCCCGCAACCCGCGCTCCACCGTGGGCACCATCACCGAGATCTACGACTACATGCGCCTGCTGTGGGCGCGCATCGGCCGCGCGCACTGCCCGGTGTGCGGGGAGCCCATCACCCGGCAGACGCCGCAGCAGATCGTGGACCAGCTGCTGGAGCTGCCCGAGCGCACCCGCTTCATGGTGCTCGCCCCCGTGGTCAAGGGCCGCAAGGGGGAGTTCCAGGACCTCTTCCAGCAGCTGAGCCAGCAGGGCTATGCGCGCGCCGTGGTGGACGGCGAGACCGTGCAGCTCGAGGACGCCCCCAAGCTCAAGAAGCAGTACAAGCACACCATCGACGTGGTGGTGGACCGCCTCACGGCCAAGCCGGACGCGCGCCAGCGCCTCACGGACTCCGTGGAGACCGCACTGAACCTCGCGGACGGCCGCGTGGTCGTGGAGCTCGTGACCCGCGAGGGCGAGCAGTCCCCGTGGCAGGACGTCCGGCGCACGTTCTCCGAGCACCTCGCGTGCCCCAACGAGCACGAGCTGCAGAGCGACGAGATCGAGCCCCGCTCCTTCTCCTTCAACGCCCCGTTCGGCGCGTGCCCCGAGTGCGACGGCATCGGCTCGCGGCTGGAGGTGGACGAGGACCTCGTGGTGCCCAACCCGGACCTCTCTCTCGTGGAGGGCGCGATTGCCCCGTGGTCCCTCGGCAAGGCCACCAGCGAGTACTGGAACCGGCTGCTCGCCGGCCTCGGCAAGGAGGTCGGCTTCGACATGGTCACGCCGTGGAAGGACCTCCCCGCCAAGGCGCGCCGCGCCGTGCTCGAGGGCAAGGACTACAAGGTCACGGTGGCCTACCGCAACCGCTGGGGCCGCGAGCGCAAGTACTCGCAGGGCTTCGAGGGCGTGTACGGCTACATCAAGCGCAAGCACGAGGAAACCGAGTCCGACCACGCCAAGGACCGCTACGAGCAGTACATGCGCCAGGTGGCGTGCCCGGCGTGCGGCGGGGCCCGGCTGAACCCCACGATCCTCGGGGTCACCGTGGGCGGGAAGAACATCGCCGAGGCCACCCGCCTGCCCATGCGGGACTCGCTGACCTTCTTCGAGAACCTCGAGCTCAGCGAACGGGACGCCACGATCGGCGACCAGGTGCTCAAGGAGATCGTCGCGCGGCTGACGTTCCTGATCGACGTGGGCCTGGACTACCTCAACCTGGAACGGGCGGCGGCCACGCTCTCCGGCGGTGAGGCCCAGCGGATCCGGCTGGCCACCCAGATCGGCGCGGGACTCGTGGGCGTGCTCTACGTGCTCGACGAGCCGTCCATCGGGCTGCACCAGCGCGACAACCGCCGGCTCATCGACACCCTGCTGCGGCTGCGGGACATGGGTAACACCCTGATCGTGGTCGAGCACGACGAGGACACCATGCGCGAGGCGGACTGGATCGTGGATGTGGGCCCGGGCGCCGGCGTCCACGGCGGGGACGTGGTGCACTCCGGCACCTACGACCAGCTGCTCGAGAACCGCGAGTCGATCACGGCGGACTACCTCACCGGCCGCAAGCTCATCGAGGTCCCGGCCACCCGCCGCCCGGTGGACAAGAAGCGGAAGCTGACCGTGGTGGGAGCCAGGGAGAACAACCTCCAGAACCTCACGGTCGACTTCCCGCTGGGTGTGTTCGTGGCGGTCACGGGTGTGTCCGGCTCGGGCAAGTCCACGCTCGTGAACGACATCCTCTACACGAGCCTGGCCAACCAGCTCAACGGCGCCAAGCAGGTCCCCGGGCGGCACCGGCGCATCGACGGTCTGGAGCACCTGGACAAGGTGGTGCACGTGGACCAGAGCCCCATCGGGCGCACGCCGCGCTCGAACCCGGCCACGTACACCGGCGTGTTCGACCGCATCCGCAAGCTGTTCGCCGAGACCCAGGAGGCCAAGGTCCGCGGCTACCAGCAGGGCCGGTTCTCCTTCAACGTCAAGGGCGGGCGCTGCGAGGCGTGCTCCGGTGACGGCACCCTCAAGATCGAGATGAACTTCCTGCCGGATGTCTACGTCCCGTGCGAGGTGTGCAAGGGGGCCCGCTACAACAGGGAAACCCTGGAGGTGCACTACAAGGGCAAGAACATCGCCGAGGTGCTGGACATGCCCATCGAGGAGGCGGCCGAGTTCTTCGCCCCGTTCACGGCGATCGCGCGCTACCTCACCACGCTCGTGGAGGTGGGTCTGGGCTACGTGCGACTCGGGCAGCCGGCCACCACGCTCTCCGGCGGTGAGGCCCAGCGGGTCAAGCTCGCCGCAGAGCTGCAGAAGCGCTCCAACGGGCGCACCGTGTACGTGCTGGACGAGCCCACCACGGGTCTGCACTTCGAGGACATCCGCAAGCTGCTGATGGTGCTGCAGAGCCTCGTGGACAAGGGCAACAGCGTGATGACCATCGAGCACAACCTGGACGTGGTGAAGTCCGCGGACTGGATCGTGGATCTCGGTCCCAACGGCGGCTCGGGTGGCGGCACGGTCGTGGCCGAGGGCACGCCGGAACAGGTCGCGCAGAACCCGGAGAGCTTCACCGGCCAGTTCCTCCGGGAGGTCCTGGAGAACTCCGCGGCCCGCGAGGCCGCCCACCGGGCCGGTTCCCCGGTACCCGCAGCGGTCGCCGCGGGGCGCAGCGGGTCCGCCGGGGCGTCGTCGTGAACGGTCAGCGTCCCGTGGTGCTGTGGGACCTGGACGGCACCGTCCTGGACCCGGCTGGCGCCATCACGGAGGGCATCGCCGAAGCCCTGTGGGCGTGCGGCTTCGAGGCCCCGGAGAACCTCGACCGGTTCGTGGGACCGCCCATCGGCGAGTCCCTGCGGCGGTTCACGGACGTCCCCGAGGACCAGATCGCCCAGGTGGTCAGCGTCTACCGGGCCGGGTATCTCACCGAGGGGCTCGAGCGCACCACCGTGTACCCCGGAATTCTCGAGGTCCTGCAGTCCCTGCGGGAGCGCGGCGTCCGTCAGGCCGTGGCCACCCAGAAGCCGGAGCACATTGCGCTGGAGGTGGTCGAGCGCTTCGAGCTCGATAGGTTCTTCGACACGGTCAGCGGCGCCGCCGACGACCTCGCGCCGCCCGGTGGCGGGGCGGGCCGGCTCCACGACAAGCCCGCCATCATCGCCGAGGCCCTGCGGCGGCTGGGCGCGCTGCCCCCGGACCCCGCGCGCACCGTGATGGTCGGGGACCGCAGCTACGACGTCGAGGGCGCCCGCAGCCAGGGGATCGACTGCGTGGGAGCGTGCTGGGGCTTCGCCCAGCCCGGGGAGCTGGACACCGGGTGCGCCGCGCTCGCCCGTGAGCCCGGTGATTTGGCACACTTGCTCAGTCGGTACACGGACCAGTAGGGAGCGGCGGCAATGATCACCAAGTACGACCTGACCAAGGCCACGGTGGCCCGCGCCCTGCGCATGCTGTGCCGCCCGGTGGTCTCGGGCCTGGACCGGCTGCCCGAGACCGGGCCCGTGATCATCGCGTCCAACCACCTCTCCTTCCTGGACTCCGTGATCATCTCGGCGTTCATGCCGCGCCGGGTGAAGTTCATCGCCAAGGCCGAGTACGTCAACAGCCCCGGGATCAAGGGCCGGTTCATGCGCGAGGCGTTCGAGTTCATCGACATCATCCCCGTGGCCCGCGGCCAGCAGAGCGAGTCGGTGGCCGCACTGGACCCGGCCGTCGAGCACCTGGAGAACGGCAACGTGTTCGGCATCTACCCGGAGGGCACCCGCTCCCGGGACGGCTACCTGTACCGCGGCCACTCCGGGGTGGCCTACCTGGCCTTCAAGACCGGGGCACCCGTGGTCCCCGTGGGACTCATCGGGACCCAGCGGCTGCAGCCGCCGGGGGCCACCATGATCCGCCCGGCCAAGTTCGAGATGCACGTGGGGGAGCCCATCATGGTCCCCGGCGCGGGCCCCGGGCAGCGCCAGACCGGCAAGATGCGCAAGGACCTCGTGGAGTACCTCATGACCACCATCGCCGGGCTCTCCGGCCAGCCGCTCAAGGACGCCTACAACGTGTCCCCGTCCGCGGAGAAGGACCTGGGGCGTGGCTGATCCGGCGAGCTACAAGCCGGCCCGTCAGGACATCCCCACCAATCCGGGGGTCTACCGCTTCCGGGACGAGCACGGCCGCGTCATCTACGTGGGCAAGGCCAAGAACCTGCGGAACAGGGTCTCCTCCTACTTCGCACCCCTGCACCAGCTGGCACCCAAGACCCGCGCCATGGTCACCACCGCGGCTGCGGTGCAGTGGACCGTGGTGGGCTCCGAGTTCGAGTCCCTCCAGCTCGAGTACACGTGGATCAAGGAGTTCGCCCCCCGGTTCAACATCGCCTACCGGGACGACAAGTCCTACCCGTACCTCGCGGTCACCATGTCCGAGGACGTTCCCCGGGCCATGGTCACGCGCGGCGAGAAGAAGCCCGGCAACCGCTACTTCGGCCCCTACTCCCAGGCGTGGGCCATCCGCGACACCCTGGACGCCCTGCTGCGGGTGTTTCCCGTGCGCACGTGCACCACGGGGGTGTACCAGCGCGCCGAGCGCAGCGGCCGGCCGTGCCTGCTGGGCTACATCGACAAGTGCTCCGCCCCGTGTGTGGGCAACATCTCGCAGGAGGAGCACCGCGAGCTCGCGGACGACCTCTGCCGCTTCATGGCGGGCCACGCCAAGCCGTACATCCGCGAGCTGACCCGGCAGATGAACGAGGCCGCCGAGTGCATGGACTTCGAGACCGCGGCCGCACGCCGCGACGACGTGGGTGCGCTGGAACGGGTCTTCGAGCGCAACACCGTGGTGCTCACGGACTCCACGGACGCGGACTTCTTCGCGATCGCCGAGGACGAGCTTGAGGCGGCCGTGCAGGTCTTCCACGTGCGCGGCGGGCGCATCCGCGGCCAGCGCGGCTGGATCACGGAGAAGGTCGAGGACGTCACCACGGCGCAGCTGATGACCAACCTGCTCCAGCAGGTCTACGGCGAGGCGCAGTCCGGACTGGCCCCGGCGGCGTCGGGCCGCAGGAGGACCGCACGCCACGGCAGCGAGGACGTGGTGGGCCAGCACCGGCGCACGTCCGAGCTCGCGTACCGACAGGACACCATCCCGCGCGCGGTGCACGTGAGCGTGCTGCCGGACGAGGCGGACGAGATCCGGGCCTGGCTCAGCGAGCTGCGTGGCTCCCAGGTGACCGTCCAGCGCCCGCAGCGCGGGGACAAGGCCCAGCTGCTCGAGACGGTGGCCGAGAACGCCCGGCAGGCGCTGACCCTGCACAAGTCCCGCCGGGCCGGGGACCTCACCACGCGTTCGGCCTCACTGCAGCAGCTGCAGGAGGCGCTCGGGCTGCCGGACGCACTCATGCGCATCGAGTGCTACGACATCTCCCACGTGCAGGGCACCAACGTGGTGGCGTCCATGGTGGTGTTCGAGGACGGGCTGCCGCGCAAGTCCGAGTACCGCAAGTTCTCGATCACCGGGGACGCCGCCCGGGACGACACCGCCTCGATGTACGACGTGATCCACCGCAGGTTCTCCCGCCACGTGGAGCAGCAGCGCCGCGCCGCCGAGAAGGGCGTGAGCACGGGGGAGGTGGCCGCCGACGACGACGAGGGCACCACCCGGGCCTTCGCGTACCCGCCCAACCTGGTGATCGTGGACGGCGGTCCGCCCCAGGTGGCCGCGGCGCAGCGCGCCCTGGACGACCTCCGGGTCACGGACGTGCACGTGGTGGGCCTGGCCAAGCGCCTGGAGGAGGTGTGGGTGCCCGACGACGAGTTCCCCGTGATCCTGCCGCGCGCCTCCGAGGGCCTGTTCCTCATGCAGCGCGTGCGCGACGAGGCCCACCGCTTCGCGATCACCTTCCACCGGCAGAAGCGCTCCAAGGCCATGACCGTCTCCGCGCTGGACGAGGTCCCCGGGCTCGGGCCGGCCAAGCAGAAGGCGCTGCTGAAGCACTTCGGCTCCGTCAAGAAGCTGCGCGCGGCCACCGCCGAGCAGATCCTGGAGGTCAAGGGCTTCGGACCGGCCCTGGCCGTGAAGGTGGCGCAGGCGCTGGGAGGGGAGGCGGCGGCGTCGTCGACCGCCCCGGCGGTGGACACCGGAACGGGCGAACTGCTCGACTGAATCTGGTCTACCCTGAAGGGGAACCTTGCAGTCGGTAGATCAGGCGGTCCGTCAGACCATGAGCACCCCACCACCGGATGCCGCGCCCACGCTGGAGCCGGTGAAGCCCCCCACGGCCGAGCTGCTGATCGTCACCGGGATGTCCGGCGCGGGCCGCTCCACGGCGGCCAACGCCCTGGAGGACCTCGGGTGGTACGTGGTGGACAACCTCCCGCCGCAGATGCTCGGGACCCTCGCCGACCTCGCCTCGCGCACCCCGCAGAGCCTGCCCAAGCTGGCCGTGGTGATCGACGTCCGCGGCAAGGCGCTGTTCAACGACATGAAGGAGACCCTGGCCGCGCTCGAGCACTCCGGTGTGGAGTTCTCGGTGCTGTTCCTGGAGGCCTCGGACGAGGTGCTGGTCTCCCGCTACGAGCTCCAGCGCAGACCCCACCCGTTGCAGGCCGGGGGGCGGATCCTGGACGGCATCCGGGCCGAGCGCGAGCTGCTGAAGGACCTGCGCGAGACGGCGGACTCGGTGCTGGACACCACGTCCTTCAACGTCCACGCGCTGACCCGGGCCGTCGCGGACATGTTCTCCACGAGCGGGCCGGTGGTGCTGCGGCTGACCGTGATGAGCTTCGGCTTCAAGTACGGGGTCCCCGCGGACGCCAACTTCGTGGCGGACGTGCGCTTCATCCCCAATCCGCACTGGGTCCCCGCGCTGCGCCCCCGCACGGGCAAGGACCCCGAGGTGCGGGACTACGTCTTCGCCACGGACGGCGCCCAGACCTTCGTGGACCGCTTCGTGTCCATGCTCGAACCGGTGTTCGCGGGCTACCGCACCGAGAGCAAGCACTACGCGACCATCGCGATCGGCTGCACGGGGGGCAAGCACCGCTCGGTGGCCATCACCGAGGAGGTCGCGCGGCGGCTGAGCAAGTCCCCGCGCGTGACCGTGAACCTCCAGCACCGTGACATGGGCCGCGAGTAGCCCGGACCCCCAGACCCTACGGAAACCATGAGCTCATTCCCCACCACCGGCGCGCTGCCTCGGCTGCCGCTGAGCAGCCGGCGCGACGTCGACCCGTACCACTCCCTGGACCCCCGCGCCCGCGACGGCCTCACCGACGCGGACTCGGTGGTCGCCCTGGGCGGCGGCCACGGCCTCTCCGCGAGCCTGTCCGCCCTGCGCCTGCTGGCGCCGGCACTGACCGCGGTGGTCACGGTCGCCGACGACGGCGGCTCGTCCGGGCGGCTGCGCGACGACCTCGGCGTGCTGCCCCCCGGCGACCTGCGGATGGCCCTGGCCGCGCTGTGCGACGACTCCCAGTGGGGGCGCACGTGGAGCGACGTGATGCAGCACCGCTTCAGCGTGAAGGCCCACCCGGACGAGGGGCTCGACAACCACGCCCTGGGCAACCTGCTGATCGTCACGCTGTGGGAGCTGCTGGGTGATCCCGTCGAGGGCCTGCGGTGGGCCGGGGCGCTGCTCGGGGCCCGCGGCCAGGTGCTGCCCATGAGCTGCGTGCCGCTCGTGATCGAGGGGGACGTCTCCCCGGGCAGCAGCCCCACGGTCGCGTGCCCGCCCGAGTCCGTGACCCGCACCGTCACGGGGCAGTCCCGCCTGGCCAAGGAGGCGGACGTGTGCAATGTGCGCCTCTCGCCGTCCCAGGCCCCGGCCTGCCCGGAGGCCCTCACGGCCATCGAGGAGGCCGCGTGGGTGGTGCTGGGCCCGGGGTCCTGGCACACCTCGGTGCTGCCGCACCTGCTGCTGCCCCAGCTGCGGGACGCCATCTGCGCCTCGCCCGCCAAGCGGCTGGTCACGCTGAACCTCTCGCGGGACTCGGAGACCCTGAGCATGGGCTCGGGGGACCAGCTGCGGGTGCTCAAGCGCTACGCCCCGGAGCTGCGCCTCGACGTAGTGCTCGCGGACCCGTCCGCCGCGGAGTCCCCCAAGGACGTCGAGGCGGCGGCCGCCCAGCTCGGCGCCGTGGTGCACTGGGACTCGCTGCGGGACAAGGACGGCAGCTCCGTGCACAACCCCTTCAAACTGGCCGCGGCCTACCAGCAGATCATGAACGCGGAGCCCTGAGCGCCCCGAGCGCCCGCCCGCCCGCCCGTACGCAAGGAGATCGACGTCTATGGCATTGACCGCCTCGGTCAAGGAAGAACTCGCCCACCTGCAGGTCCGCAAGTCCGCGGTGCGCGCGGCGGAGCTGTCCGCGCTGCTGCGCTTCGCGGGGGGACTGCACATCGTGGCGGGGCGGATCGTGGTGGAGGCGGAGCTCGACACCGAGTCCGTGGCGCGCCGCGCGGTGCGCACCGTGGGGGAGGTCTTCGGCCACGAGTGCGAACTCGGCGTGATGAGCGGTGGCGGGCTGCGTCGCGAGCCCACGTGGGTGGTGCGCGTCGCCCGTGACGGTGAGGCCCTCGCGCGGCGCACCGGTCTGCTGGACGCGCACGGGCGCCCCGTGCGGGGACTGCCGCCCACCGTGGTCAACGGCAGCGTGGACGAGTCGGCCGCGGTGATCCGCGGGGCGTTCCTGGCCCACGGCTCCCTCACCGAGCCCGGCCGTGCCGCGGCCATGGAGTTCACGTGCCCCGGCCCGGAGGCCGCCCTCGCGCTCGTGGGCTCCGCCCGCCGCCTCGACGTGCTGGCCAAGGCCCGCCAGGTGCGCGGCGTGGACCGGGTGGTGGTGCGCGACGGCGACACGATCGCCGCGCTGCTGACCCGGCTGGGCGCACACCGGGCGCTGCTGCAGTGGGAGGACCGGCGCATGCGCAAGGAGGTCCGCGCCACTGCCAACCGGCTCGCCAACTTCGACGACGCGAACCTGCGCCGCTCCGCCCAGGCGGCCGTGACGGCCGGCGCCAAGGTGGAGCGCGCCCTCGACATCCTGGGCGACGAGGCCCCCGAGCACCTGCGGGCCGCGGGCCGGCTGCGCGTGGCCAACAAGCAGGCGAGCCTCGACGAGCTCGGGCGGCTGTCCGATCCGCCGCTGACCAAGGACGCGATCGCCGGGCGGATCCGGCGGCTGCTGGCCATGGCCGACCGCCGGGCCGAGGAGCTGGGGATCGCCACCACCACCGAGTTCGCGGCCCAGGCCGGAGGGGCGCAGGCGCGGGCCCACTAGCACGGGCCGGTGAACCCCGCATGAATGTTGGTTCATGTGGGGTTTGCGCCAGCTGTGTCGCAGTTGCCCCCCGCCACTGTTCCCGGGGCATGAATCCCGCTAGAATGAACACGGAAGAGCAGGTGGACCCCGGGTC